>NZ_CP093340.1:2138500-2444000 GCF_022637415.1 Luteimonas sp. S4-F44 | reverse complement strand
AGGTGCTCGGCCGGGTCGCGCCTTGGATCACCGAGGACCGGCTGGCATCGGGCAGGCCACGGGCCAGCCGCAGCGCCAGCGCGACGGCGGCGGCGAACAGCAACGTCGGCAGCAGCGTGGCCGCGGCCAGGTCGCGCAACTGCACCGCCGAGACCACCAATTGCGCGGTATTGACGAACAACAGCGCTGGAAATGCGACATAGAACGTGAACCACTCGATCGCCGGGAAGAAGCCCTCGGGCGTGCGCGGCGAACGCCGCAACCACACGCCGAGCAGCACCACGAGCACAACCGGGATGGTATGGGCGATCACTGGGACCACCGCGGCGTGGCGACCGGCCTAGGCATGCAGCAGTTCTGTCGAGTCGCCGTCAGACTTCCAGTGTTGCCAGATCGCCCTTGGTCTCCAACCACGCCTTCCGATCTCCGGCCCGCTTCTTCGCCAACAACATATCGATCAGCGAGCGCGTTTCCAGGTCGTCGTCCACGGTCAACTGCACCAGGCGCCGGGTATCGGGATGGATCGCCGATTCGCGCAACTGCGAGGGATTCATTTCGCCCAGGCCCTTGAAGCGGGTGACGTTGACCTGGCCCTTGAGCTTCTCGCGCGCGATCTTCTCCAGCAGCAGGCGCTTCTCTTCCTCGTCGAGCGCATAGAACACCTGCTTGCCGACGTCGACGCGGAACAGCGGCGGCATCGCGACGAATACATGGCCGGCCGCGACCAGCGCCGGGAAATGCCGCAGGAACAGCGCACTGAGCAGCGTGGCGATGTGCAGGCCATCGGAGTCGGCGTCGGCCAGGATCACGACCTTGCCGTAGCGCAGCCCGGCGATGTCGTCCTTGCCCGGGTCGCAGCCGATCGCGACCGCGAGGTTGTGCACTTCCTCCGAGCCGAGCACGGTGGTGCTGGCCACCTCCCAGGTATTGAGGATCTTGCCGCGCAGCGGCAGGATCGCCTGGAAATCCTTGTCGCGCGCCTGCTTGGCGCTGCCACCCGCCGAGTCACCCTCGACGAGGAACAGTTCGGTGCGCGAGAGGTCCTGGCTGATGCAGTCGGCCAGCTTGCCGGGCAGGGCAGGGCCCTGGGTGACCTTCTTGCGGACGATCTGCTTCTCGGTCTTCAGCCGCGCGCTCGCGCGCTCGATCGCCAACTGCGCGATCCGCTCGCCCAGGTCGACATGCTGGTTGAGCCACAGCGAGAACGCATCATGCGCGGCCCCCTCAATGAAGCCGGCCGCCTGCCGAGAAGAGAGGCGTTCCTTGGTCTGGCCGCTGAACTGCGGGTCGGTCATCTTCAGCGACAGCACGAACGCGACACGGTCCCAGACATCCTCGGGCGCGAGCTTGACCCCGCGCGGCAACAGGCTGCGGAAATCGCAGAACTCGCGCAGCGCGTCGGTGAAGCCGGTGCGCAGGCCGTTGACGTGGGTGCCGTGCTGCGCGGTCGGGATCAGGTTGACGTAGCTTTCCTGGACCAGCTCGCCCTCGGGCAGCCACGCGACCGCCCAGTCGACGGTCTCGGTCTCGCGGCCCAGTCCGCCAACGAACAGGTCGGGCGGCAGCAGCTCGCGCCCTTCGAGCGCGCCGCGCAGGTAATCGCGCAGGCCGTCCTCGTAGTACCACTCGTCGCGCTCGCCGCTGACCTCGTCGTGCAAGGTGACGCGCAGGCCAGGGCAGAGCACCGCCTTGGCGCGCAGCAGATGGCGCAGCGCCCGCACGCTGAACTTGGGCGAGTCGAAGTACTTCGGATCGGGCCAGAAGCGCACGCGCGTGCCGGTGTTCTTGCGGCCGACGCTGCCGACCACTTCCAGCGGCGTGGCGCGGTCGCCGTCGCGGAAGGTGATGCGATGCTCGCTGCCTTCGCGCTTGATGTGCACCTCGACCAGGGTCGAGAGCGCATTGACCACACTGACGCCGACGCCGTGCAGGCCGCCGCTGAAGGTGTAGTTGCGGTTGTTGAACTTGCCGCCCGCGTGCAGCCGCGTGAGGATCAGTTCCACGCCCGGGATCTTCTCCTCAGGATGGATGTCCACCGGCATGCCACGGCCGTCGTCGGCGACCTCGCAGCTGCCGTCGGCGTAGAGCCGCACTTCGATGCCGCGTGCATGCCCGGCCAGCGCCTCGTCGACCGCGTTGTCGATGACCTCCTGCGCCAGATGGTTCGGGCGCGCGGTGTCGGTGTACATGCCCGGGCGGCGTTTGACCGGGTCCAGGCCCGAGAGCACTTCGATGTCGGCGGCGTTGTAGCGGTTGTTCATGCGGTGAGGCTGCGGGGAGGTCGGCGCATGGTAAAGGAATTGCCCAGGCGTCGATTCGGACTGCGAAAGACACACAAGTGCGCCATGACGCGATGTAATCGTTTTCGCATCCGTTAAGCCGGTGTGCAGCCGATGTAAGCGGCCGGTTGTTCAGTTTGAGGCCGGTTGCGCGTGGCTAGGTTGGACCCCGTCGCCGCTTCCAACCGGCACACCGCGCCCCCAGGGCGCACCCATCATCGAGGTATCGCAACCGGGACCTATCCCGCATTGGAGAACCACCTATGAAGACCCGCACTCTGCTGTTCGCTGTCGCCGCTGCCACCGCCTTCGCCGCCCCTGCCTTCGCGCAGGATGCCCAGGACGTCCAACAGCAGGTCCGCCAGGCAGAGGTCGCGGCGCAGCAGGCCGAACAGGACGCGCAGACCGCCGAGGCCGCCGCCCAGGCCGCCGAGAGCGCAGCGTCGGAGACCTATGCGGCCGACGCCGTCAACGAGGCCCAGGATGCGCAGGCCGAGGCCGAAGCTGCCGCCGCCGACGCCCAGACCGAGCGCACCACCGATCAGGACAACGATCCGGCCTGATGCGCGCGGGCCCACGCCCGCCTCCCACGACGCGAACGCCCCGGTCTGCCGGGGCGTTCGTCCATCCGGGTGCCGATGCCCAGCGCGATCGCGCCGCAGCCTGTAGAATGGGGCTTTCCAGCGACCGCTGTTCTCATGACGCTCCCCACCAGCTCCATCACTCCGCTCGTGTTCGTGACCGGCGGCGTGGTCTCTTCCCTCGGGAAGGGCATCGCCGCAGCGTCCCTGGCCGCCATCCTTGAAGCCCGCGGCCTGCGGGTGACGATGATGAAGCTTGATCCCTACATCAACGTCGATCCGGGCACGATGAGCCCGTTCCAGCACGGCGAGGTCTACGTGACCGACGACGGCGCCGAAACCGACCTGGACCTGGGCCACTACGAGCGTTTCATCAACGTCCGCCTCTCGGGCAAGAACTCGATCACCACCGGCAAGATCTACGAGAGCGTGATCCGCAAGGAGCGCCGCGGCGACTACCTGGGCGCGACGGTGCAGGTGATCCCGCACATCACCGATGCGATCAAGCGCGCGATCGATCAGGCCACCCAGGGCTTCGACGTGGCGCTGGTGGAGATCGGCGGCACCGTCGGCGACATCGAGTCGCTGCCGTTCCTGGAGGCGATCCGCCAGATCCGCACCGACCGCGGCAGTGAGAAAGCGGTGTTCATGCACCTGACGCTGGTGCCGTACATCGCCGCGGCCGGCGAGCTGAAGACCAAGCCCACCCAGCATTCGGTCAAGGAACTGCGTTCGATCGGTATCCAGCCCGACGTGCTGCTATGCCGCAGCGAGCAGCCGCTGCCCGACGGCGAGCGGCGCAAGATCGCCTCGTTCACCAACGTCTCCGAGAAGGCGGTGATCTCGGCGGTCGACCTGGACAACATCCACAAGATCCCGATGTGGCTGCATGCCCAGGGCCTGGACCAGTTGATCGTCCAGCGTCTGGGCCTGGATGCCAAGGCCGCGCCGACGGCCGATCTGTCGGAGTGGCTGGACGTCGTCGACGCGGTCGAGCGTCCGCTCGACGAGGTCACGATCGCGGTCGTCGGCAAGTACGTCGACCACAAGGACGCCTACAAGTCGGTTGGCGAGGCGCTCAAGCATGGCGGCATCCGCCAGCGCACGCGCGTGAGCCTGAAGTGGATCGAGTCGCAGGACATCGAGCGCGACGGCGCGGCCGCGTGGCTGGCCGATGTCGACGGCGTGCTCGTGCCCGGCGGCTTTGGCGACCGCGGCTTCGAGGGCAAGGTGCTGGCGTCCGAATGCGCACGCACCACCGGCCTGCCGTACTTCGGCATCTGCTACGGCATGCAGGCGGCGGTGGTCGACGTGGCCCGCAATCTCGCCGGGCTCGAAGGCGCCAACAGCACTGAGAACGACCGCCAGTCGCCGCATCCGGTGATTGGCCTGATCACCGAGTGGCGCACCCAGTCTGGCGAGCTCGAGCGGCGCAGCGAGACCAGCGACCTGGGCGGCACGATGCGCCTGGGCCTGCAGGAGCAGCGGCTCAAGCCCGGTACCCGCGCCCGCGCGCTGTACGGCAAGGACGTGGTCGGCGAACGCCACCGGCACCGCTACGAGTTCAACAATCGCTACCGCACCCAGCTTGAGGACGCGGGCCTGGTGATCTCGGCCAAGTCGATGGACGACCTGCTGGTCGAGATGATCGAGCTGCCCGACCACCCGTGGTTCATCGCCTGCCAGGCGCACCCTGAGTTCCTGTCCACGCCGCGCACCGGCCACCCGCTGTTCGTCGGCTTCATCCGCGCCGCGCGCGAGAAGAAGGCAGGCGGCAAGTTGCTCAAGGAAGCGCAGGCGTGAGTCGATCGGCCTTGTTCGCAGTGGTGCTTCCCGCTGCACTGCCTGTCGGTTGCGCGGATGACCAAGTTTCAGAACCGGGTGCTACGTAGTGATGGCCC
The DNA here is from genome assembly GCF_022637415.1 of Luteimonas sp. S4-F44. NCBI lineage: Bacteria > Pseudomonadati > Pseudomonadota > Gammaproteobacteria > Lysobacterales > Lysobacteraceae > Luteimonas > Luteimonas sp. S4-F44. The sequence continues at coordinate 2,439,239 of NZ_CP093340.1, read as the reverse complement.
CCCCGTTGTTGACTGGCGCGCATTGCCCCTTTCGTGAAATCGCATCGATCTCGACGGGCGATTGCTGGCGGTTGGAGGAAAACTGATGAAACTGTGTGGCTTCGACGTCGGTCTCGACCGGCCGTTTTTCCTGATTGCCGGGCCCTGCGTGATTGAGAGCGAGCAGTTGCAGCTCGACGTCGCCGGCCAGCTCAAGGAGATCACCGGCGCGCTGGGCATCCCCTTCATCTTCAAGTCCAGCTTCGACAAGGCCAACCGCACCTCCGGCACCAGCTTCCGCGGCCCGGGCATGGAAGAGGGGCTGCGGGTGCTGGCCGAGGTCAAGCGGCAGATCGGCGTGCCGGTGCTCACCGATGTTCACGAGTACACGCCGATGGACGAGGTCGCCAGCGTCGTCGACGTGCTGCAGACGCCGGCCTTCCTGGTGCGCCAGACCGATTTCATCAAGAAGGTCTGCAGCGCCGGCAAGCCCGTCAACATCAAGAAGGGGCAGTTTCTCTCGCCATGGGACATGAAGCCGGTCGTCGAGAAGGCGAAGTCCACCGGCAACGACGCGATCATGGTCTGCGAGCGCGGTGCAAGCTTCGGCTACAACAACCTGGTCTCGGACATGCGCTCGCTCGCCGTGATGCGCGACACCGGCTGCCCGGTCGTGTTCGACGCGACCCATTCGGTGCAGTTGCCCGGCGGGCAGGGCACGTCCAGCGGCGGCCAGCGCGAGTTCGTGCCGGTGCTCGCGCGGGCGGCGGTCGCGGTTGGCGTCGCGGGGGTGTTCATGGAGACCCACCCGCGTCCGGCCGAGGCACTCAGCGACGGCCCCAATGCCTGGCCGCTGGACCGGATGCGCGCGCTGCTGGAGACCATGCTCGAGCTCGACGCGATCACCAAGCGCCACGGCCTGCTCGAAACCGAACTCTGAGCCGCCTGGCACGGGCGGGGGCGCGGTCGGACGGATCCAACGGTCCTGCGCACCGATTCGCGCCATCGGCGGACATCTGCGGCCACAATGCGTTTCCCCTGAATTCTCCGTCCAACACGACACTGCGAGCCCATGACCACAATCGCCAAGATCCACGCCCGTGAAATCCTCGATTCGCGCGGCAACCCGACCCTGGAAGCGGAAGTCACCCTGGCCGATGGCAGCTTCGGCCGCGCGATGGTGCCCTCGGGCGCGTCGACCGGCGCCCGCGAGGCCGTGGAACTGCGCGATGGCGACCGCACCCGCTACCTGGGCAAGGGCGTGACCAAGGCGGTAGCCAACGTCAACGGCGCGATCGCCGAGGCGCTGGCCGGCTTCGACGCGACCGACCAGGCCGGGCTGGACAAACGGCTGATCGACCTCGACGGCACCGAGAACAAGGGCCGGCTGGGCGCGAACGCGCTGCTGGGCGTGTCGCTGGCGAACGCACACGCGCTCGCCGCCTCGAAGAAGGTGCCGCTGTGGAAGCACTTGGCTGGCGACCGCACGCCGGTGCTGCCGGTGCCGATGATGAACATCATCAACGGCGGCGCGCACGCCGACAACAACGTCGACTTCCAGGAATTCATGGTCCTGCCGGTCGGTTTTTCGAGCTTCTCCGAGTCGCTGCGCGCCGGCGCCGAGATCTTCCACGCGCTCAAGTCGGTGCTCAAGGGCCACGGCCTGAGCACGGCGGTAGGCGACGAGGGCGGCTTCGCGCCGGACTTCCGCAGCAACGTCGAGGCGCTTGACACCATCCTCGAGGCGATCGGCAAGGCTGGCTACGCCGCGGGCGAGGACGTGCTGCTGGGCCTGGACGTGGCCTCGAGCGAGTTCCACGACAACGGCAAGTACCACCTGGTGGGCGAGGGCAAGCGTCTGAGCGGCGAGCAGTTCGTCGATTTCCTCGCCGACTGGGCCGCGCAGTACCCGATCGTCACGATCGAGGACGGCATGGCCGAGGACGACTGGGCCGGCTGGAAGCTGCTGACCGAGCGCATCGGCCAGAAGGTGCAGTTGGTCGGCGACGATCTGTTCGTGACCAACCCGCGCATCTTCAAGGAAGGCATCGACTCGCAGACCGCGAACGCCATCCTGATCAAGGTCAACCAGATCGGCACGCTGAGCGAAACCCTCGAGGCGATCGCGATGGCCGACGCGGCCGGTTACGCGGCGATCGTCTCGCATCGCTCCGGCGAGACCGAGGACACGACGATCGCCGACATTGCAGTCGCCACCACCGCCACGCAGATCAAGACCGGCTCGCTGTGCCGCAGCGACCGTGTCGCCAAGTACAACCAGCTGCTGCGGATCGAGGAGGCGCTGGGCGGGCAGGCCCGTTACGCCGGCCGCGACGCGTTCGTCTCGCTCAAGCGCTGATCCCGGGCCACCGCCATGCGCGCGATCCTCGTCGTCATGCTGATGCTAACCGTTCTGCTGGGCTGGTTGCAGTACCGGCTGTGGTATGGCGTCGGCGGGACGACGCAGGTCGAGGAGTTGCGTGCGCGGGTCGAGGCGCAGGCCCGCCAGAACGAGGGCTTGCAGCAGCGCAACGACGCGCTGGCCGCCGAGGTTGCCGACCTGAAGTCCGGCGAAGCCGCGATCGAGGAGCGCGCGCGCGGCGAGCTGGGCATGATCAAGCCCGGCGAGACCTTCTACCGGGTGGTCGATGATGCGCGGGTGGCGCCGTTGCCGGCCGAGCACACGGCCGGCCAGGGCCAGGACGGCGGAGACGGCCGGTGATCGCCGAGCCCGCGCGCGGCGGGCTGTGGGCCATCGTGCCCGCCGCAGGTCGTGGCACGCGCTTCGGTGGCGAGGTGCCCAAGCAATACCTGGAGGTCGGAGGGCGCAGCGTGCTGGCGCATACGCTGGCGTGCCTGGCCGGCCACCCGGGCGTGGCCGGCATCGTGCTGGTGCTGGCCGCCAGCGACGCCGTGGACCTCGACGAGCTGCGGGCCGGGCTGGGCGACACACCGCTGCTGCGCGCCGACGGCGGCGACAACCGTGCCGATTCGGTGCTCGCCGGGCTGCACGCGCTGCCCGAGACCGTACGCGCGGACGACTTCGTGCTCGTCCATGACGCTGCGCGGCCCAATCTCGCCGCCGCCGATCTCGACGCCTTGCTCGAGCGCGGGCGCACCGATCCGGTCGGGGCGATCCTCGCCGCGCCGGTGCGCGACACCCTCAAACGGGCCGGCGACGATGGCGGCATCGACGGCACCGAGCCGCGTGAGCGGCTGTGGCGCGCGTTGACCCCGCAGTTGTTCCGCCGTCTGCAGCTGGGGCGTGCGCTCGAAGCCGCGCATGCCGCCGGTATCACTGTGACCGACGAGGCGATGGCGATGGAGCGGCAGGGGGCCCGCCCGCTGTTGGTCGAGGGCCGCGACGACAACTTCAAGATCACCACCCCGGCCGATCTGGCGCGCTTCGCGTTCGAGCTCTCGCAGCGCAGCTGACGCCACGCCCAAGCGGCGCTGCGCGCGCTCTGCGCTTGTCTTGCCGGCGAACCGTGGCAAGCTGCGGCCCCCTTCCCACAGGTGCGCACCATGTCCGACACGCCTCGTTTCCGCATCGGTCAGGGCTTCGACGTCCACGCGTTCGGCGACGGCGACCACGTGATGATCGGCGGCGTGCGTGTGCCGCATGTGCGCGGGGTGCTGGCCCACAGCGACGGCGACGTCGCGCTGCACGCCCTGTGCGATGCGATGCTCGGCGCACTCGCGCTGGGCGACATCGGCGTGCATTTCCCGCCCAGCGACGACCGCTGGAAGGGCGCCGACAGCCGCGCGCTGCTGCGGCATTGCAATGCGCTGCTCGGCGAACGCGGCTGGCGGGTCGGCAATGCCGACGTCACCGTGATCTGCGAGCGGCCGAAGGTCGGCCCGCATGCGCAGGCGATGCGCGAGGCGATTGCCGCTGACCTCGGGGTCGCACTGGACTGCGTCAGCGTCAAGGCCACGACCAGCGAAACCCTCGGCTTCACCGGTCGCGGCGAGGGCATCGCCGCGCAGGCCGCCTGCCTGCTCGTCGCCGCGTGAGTGCGCCCGCGCTGCCGCGCGCCCACGGGCAGGCGGTGCTGTCGGCGACGATCCGCCAGGACGCCGAGGATTTCCGGGTCGACGAGCTCGACGCCTTCGCGCCTTCGGGCAGCGGCGAACATCTGCTGCTGACGATCGAAAAGCGCGGCATGAACACCGCTTTCGTCGCGCGGCTGCTCGCGCAATGGGCCGGCGTCGACGAGCGCGCGGTTGGCTATGCCGGGCTCAAGGACCGCCACGCGTTGACCACCCAGCGCTTCACCGTGCAATTGCCCGGTCGCGATGACCCGGACATCGCGGCGCTCGAGGCAATGGGCGAGGGCCCCGGTCAGCGGCTGCGGGTGCTCGCGACGTCGCGGCATGCACGCAAGCTGCCGCGCGGCGCGCTGGCCGGCAATCGCTTCGTGCTGACCCTGCGCGACGTGGCCGGCGACCGCCCGGCGATCGAGGCCCGGCTGCGCTCGGTCGCCGCCGACGGCGTGCCCAACTACTTCGGCGAGCAGCGCTTCGGCCATGGCGGCGGCAATGTCGACAAGGCGCTGGCCTTCTTCGCCGCGCCGCGTCGGCGGCTGGGCCGCGAGCAGCGTGCGCTGTTGCTGTCCTCGGCGCGTTCGGCGCTGTTCAACCAGGTGCTGGCGGCGCGCGTGACCGCCGGCACCTGGGCGACCGGCTGCGAGGGCGAAGTGTGGATGCTCGACGGTAGCCGCAGCGTGTTCGGCCCTGAGCCGTGGAGCGAGACGCTGGCCGCGCGGGTCGCTGCCCACGACATCCATCCCACCGGGCCGCTATGGGGTCGGGGCGAGCCGCGGGTGGTCGGTGCTGCCCGTGAAGTCGAACTGGCGGCGCTGGCCGATGCGCGCGCGCTGGCCCTGCGCGAGGGGCTTGAGCATGCCGGCCTATCTCAGGAGCGCCGCGCGACCCGCCTGCTGCCTGGCGCGCTGGCCTGGACCTGGCAGGGCGAGGCCTTGCTGCAGGTGGCGTTCGCGCTGCCGCCGGGCTGCTATGCGACCGCGGTCCTCGCCGAATTGGGGACCATCGCCAACGCCGCCGTGCCGCGGACCTTGCCCCCGGAGGCCGCCGACTGAGGCGCAGGTGGGGGCTTGCTCAGCCGCCTATTAGTAGTAATACTACTCATCATGGACCTGTCGCCGACCCAACACGCGATCCTCGACATGATCGCCGACCGCATCGAGCACGAGGGCATGCCGCCCTCGCAGACCGAGATCGCCCGCGCCTTCGGATTCAGCGGCGTCCGCGCCGCGCAGTACCACCTCGACGCACTCGAGGCCGCCGGCGCCATCGAACGGCTGCCCGGCCGCGCACGCGGGATTCGCCTGCGTGTCGCCACACAGCAGGCGACGCTGGCGGAAGTCGTATCCGGCGACGCGCTGCGGTTGCCGGTGCTCGGGCAGGTCGCCGCCGGTATGCCGATCGGCGCCCACGCCCCCGACGACATGCCCACTCCGGACGACTACATCGTGCTGGACCGCGTGCTGTTCTCGCCGTCGCCCGACTACCTGCTCAAGGTCAAGGGCGATTCGATGCGCGACGAGGGCATCTTCGAGGGCGACCTGATCGGCGTGCACCGCACGCGCGACGCGCAATCGGGCCAGATCGTCGTCGCCCGGCTCGACGACGCGATCACCGTCAAGCTGCTGAAGATCGGCAAGGACCGGATCCGCCTGCTGCCGCGCAATCCCGACTACGCCCCGATCGAGGTGCTGCCCGATCAGGATTTCGCGATCGAGGGCCTGTACTGCGGCCTCGTCAGGCCGAACCGGTGACGGCCGCCCGATGAACCGCACGCCGTCCGGTGGCCGACGGGGAGTATCCCGAAGGTCGCGTGCGGACTCCCCCGCTGACCTGCACGCCGATGGCGGTGCAGGATCGAGATCACCGCATCGCGTCGCAGCCTGTGCGATCCAGGCCTGCAACGATGCCTCCAACTTCCCGGAACACGAATGACAAGGACCACCACGATGGACGAGAACAAGAAGCGCGCGCTCGCGGCCGCCCTGGGCCAGATCGAGAAGCAGTTCGGCAAGGGCTCGGTGATGCGCATGGGCGACGGCACCGCTGAGGCGGCCGAGGTCATCGGCACCGGCTCGCTGCAGCTCGACCTCGCGCTCGGCATCGGCGGCCTGCCCAAGGGCCGGGTGGTCGAGATCTACGGGCCCGAGTCGTCGGGCAAGACCACGCTGACGCTGCAGACGATCGCCCAGTGCCAGAAGGCCGGCGGCACCGCGGCGTTCATCGACGCCGAGCACGCGCTCGACCCCACTTACGCCACCAAGCTCGGCGTCAATCTCGACGACCTGCTGGTGTCGCAGCCCGATACCGGCGAGCAGGCGCTGGAGATCGCCGACATGCTGGTGCGCTCCAACGCCGTCGACATGGTGGTCGTCGACTCGGTCGCCGCACTCACACCCAAGGCCGAGATCGAAGGCGAGATGGGCGATCAGCTCCCCGGCCTGCAGGCGCGCCTGATGAGTCAGGCGCTGCGCAAGCTCACCGGCAACATCAAGCGCAGCAACTGCATGGTGATCTTCATCAACCAGCTGCGCATGAAGATCGGCATCATGATGCCGGGCCAGAGCCCGGAAACCACCACCGGCGGCAACGCATTGAAGTTCTACGCCTCGGTCCGCCTGGATATCCGCCGCATCGGCGCGATCAAGAAGGGCGACGAGATCATCGGCAACCAGACGCGCATCAAGGTCGTCAAGAACAAGATGGCGCCTCCGTTCAAGCAGATCGTCACCGAGATCCTCTACGGCGAGGGCATCAGCCGCGAAGGCGAACTGATCGACATGGGCGTGGAAGCCAAGCTGGTCGACAAGGCGGGTGCCTGGTACAGCTGCGGCGACGAGCGCATCGGACAGGGCAAGGAGAACGCGCGGCAGTACCTCAAGGACAACCCGGAAGTCGCTGCCCGGCTCGAGGCCGCGCTGCGCGAACGGCTGATGCCGGCTGTCGTGGTGGCGGGCAATGGCGAAGACGCCGCCGAAGACTGAGGCCAAGGCTGCGGGCGCCCGGCTAGTGTCCGGCATCGGGGACCATGATGGTCCCGTGCCGGACGTTGGGCGGGGCAGCGCGTTGGTGGCCGATGAGGGCGATGCAGTTGAGGCCGCAACCCCGCGTCGGCGCGGTCGCCAGATGACCCCGGCGCAACGGGCGCTGTCGTTGCTGGTGCGGCGCGAGCACTCGCAGTTGGAACTGCGGCGCAAGCTGCTGTCCAAAGGGGTCGAGACCGAGGACGCGGACGCTGCGGTCGAGCGGATGACCCGCGAGGGCTGGCAGGACGACACCCGATTCGCGGCCAGTCTGGCCCGCGCGCGCGCGGGCAATGGCTACGGACCGCTGCGCATCGAGGCCGAACTGGCGATGCATCAGCTCGATTCGGCGCAGGTTGCGGCCGCACTCGACGCGCTGGACGAGGAGGGCGAGGGCGACTGGCAGGCCCGGGCCTGCGACCTGCTGGCCCGGCGCTACGACGGGGCTGCGCTTGAGGCCGATCCGGTGCTCCGGCGCAAGGCCGTGGATTTTCTGCTTCGGCGCGGCTTCGGCGGCGAGCTCGCCTACGCCGCGGTCCGGCGACTGCGCGAGCGCTGAATTCCCGGCGGTGCCGATGGCGCCCGGGCGGACGGGTGGGCCATCGCGGGCGATCGGCCTGCTAATCTTGCGGTTCTTGGGCGCGAGTTCCGGACCGGCCCCGCCAACGGCGGTGATTCCCGGCCTGGGGCATGCCCGTCCCGTCACGCCAGGCACATGACCACGCACAGCTCCACGACCGCGCAGATCCGCAGCGATTTCCTCGAGTTCTTCCGCAGCAAGGGCCACACCATCGTGCCGTCGGCGCCCTTGGTGCCGGGCAACGATCCCACGCTGCTGTTCACCAACTCCGGCATGGTGCAATTCAAGGACGTGTTCCTGGGCGCGGAAAAGCGCAGCTATGTGCGTGCGGCCGACGTGCAGCGCTGCCTGCGCGCGGGCGGCAAGCACAACGATCTCGATGCGGTGGGCTACACCGCGCGTCACCACACGTTCTTCGAGATGCTCGGCAACTGGTCGTTCGGCGACTACTTCAAGAAGGACGCGATCGCCTGGGCCTGGGAGCTGTTGACCGAAGTCTGGAAGCTGCCGGCCGAACGCCTGCTGGTCACCGTCTATCAGACCGATGACGAGGCGTACGCGCTGTGGCGCGACATGGTCGGGGTGCCGGAGGACCGCATCGTGCGCATCGGCGACAACAAGGGCGCGCCGTTCGCTTCCGACAATTTCTGGCAGATGGCCGACACCGGCCCTTGCGGTCCGTGCACCGAGATCTTCTACGACCACGGCGCGCACATTCCCGGCGGCCCGCCCGGTTCGCCCGACGAGGACGGCGACCGTTTCATCGAGATCTGGAACCTGGTGTTCATGCAGTTCGACCGTCAGGCCGACGGTACGCTGGCGCCGTTGCCCGCGCCCTGTGTCGATACCGGCATGGGCCTGGAGCGTCTGGCGGCGATCCTGCAGGGCGTGCACAGCAACTACGAAATCGATCTGTTCCAGGCGCTGATCCGCAAGGCCGCCGAACTCACCGGCACCGCGGACCTGGAGAACAAGTCGCTACGCGTGATCGCCGATCACATCCGCGCCTGCAGCTTCCTGATCGTCGACGGCGTACTGCCCTCCAACGAGGGCCGAGGCTACGTGCTTCGCCGGATCATCCGTCGCGCGCTGCGCCACGGCTGGATGCTGGGCGTGCGTCAGCCGTTCTTCCACGCGATGGTGGACACGCTCGACGCGACGATGGGCGAGGCGTATCCGGAGTTGCGCGACAAGCGCACGCTGGTCGAACGCGCACTGCGCGCCGAAGAGGAGCGCTTTGCCGAGACGCTCGATGCCGGCATGCGCATCTTCGACGAGGTCGCCGCCCGCAGCGAGGGCGCGATTCCCGGCGAGGATGCGTTCCGGCTCTACGACACCTATGGCTTCCCGCTCGACCTCACCGCCGACATCGCGCGTGAGCGCGGGTTGGAGGTCGACATGGCCGGCTTCGACGCCGCGATGCAGCGCCAGCGTGAGACCGCGCGCGCGGCAGGACGCTTCGCGTCGGGCACGGCGCTGCCGGCCGAACTGGTCGCGCAGCTCTCGCCGACCGTGTTCGTCGGCTACGACGCGACGCAGGCGGACGGCTTGGAGGTCGTCGCGCTGCTCAAGGACGGTCGCCCGGTCGATGCGATCGAGGCAGGCGACGAGGCGGTGGTGATCCTGGACCGCACACCGTTCTATGGCGAGTCGGGCGGGCAGGTCGGCGACACCGGCGTGCTCGAGGCCGAGGGGGCGCGCTTCGAAGTCAGCGACACGCAGAAACTTGCCGGCCAGTTCCATGGTCACCTGGGTCGGCTGGTCGACGGTGCGCTGCGGCGAGGCGACCGTGTGCACGGCGCGGTCGATGCCGAGCGCCGTGGCACGATCGTGCTCAACCACAGCGCGACCCACCTGCTGCATGGCGCGTTGCGCGAACTGCTCGGCACGCACGTCGCGCAGAAGGGTTCGTTGGTGGCGCCCGAGCGCCTGCGCTTCGACTTCTCGCATTTCCAGCCGGTCGCGGCCGACGAACTCGCCGAGATCGAGCGCCGGGTCAACGTCGAGGTCCGGGCCAACCATCCGGTCTCGATCGAGCAGATGGACATGCAGGCCGCGCTCGACGCCGGTGCGATTGCGCTGTTCGGCGAGAAGTACGGCGAGCGTGTCCGCGTAGTCACGATGGGCGAGTCGGTCGAACTGTGCGGCGGCACCCACGTCGACCGGACCGGTCGCATCGGGCTGTTCAAGCTGGTGTCCGAGGGCGGTGTGTCGGCCGGCGTGCGCCGGATCGAGGCGCTGACCGGCCAGGCGGCACTCGACCATGTGCGCGCCGAGGAGGACCGGCTGCGGCAGGCCGCGGGGTTGCTGGGCGGCACCGGCGCGGAGGTCGGCGAGCGGCTGCGGGCGCTGCTCGACCGGCAGAAGCAACTCGAGCGCGAGCTCGACGCGCTCAAGGCCAAGGCGGCCAGCGGTGCGACGGCCGACCTCGCCAAGGGCGCGGTCGACGTCGGCGGAACCAAAGTGGTGGCCGCACGCGTCGAGGGACTCGATGCGAAGGCGCTGCGCGATGCGGTCGATCGGCTCAAGCAGCAACTGGGCGATGCGGTCATCGTGCTCGCCGGCGCCAGCGATGGCCGGGCCGCGCTGGTCGCGGGTGTGGCGGGCAGTGCGAGCGGTCGCGTCAAGGCCGGCGAACTGCTGTCGGAGATCGCAGGACGGATCGGTGGTAAAGGCGGTGGGCGCCCGGATTTGGCGCAAGGCGGCGGCGAGGATGGCCCCGCATTGCGATCGGCACTGGCCGATGTCGAGGCCTGGGTCCGGGCGCGGATCGGATAAGCGCACGCTAAACACGTTTCGGACCCGGTTGACCAGCCGCGTTCGAGACGACATCCTTCACGGTTCAATTGGTCTGTAATCGGTTCCCAAGGTCGAGAACGGTCCGAATTTCAGGCCCCGCCGGTGGGGCGTTCCACGCCGGCCTCAGGAGATTTCTATGTTGATTCTGACCCGTCGCGTCGGTGAGACGTTGATGATTGGGGACTCGGTCTCGGTGACGGTACTGGGCGTGAAGGGCAATCAGGTGCGCATCGGCATCACTGCGCCCAAGGACGTCGCCGTCCACCGCGAGGAGATCTACCAGCGGATCCACCGTGGCGAAGGCGTCGACGCACAGGCCGATGTGGACGAGGATTTGCCGCAGACGCGGTGAGTCGGTATCCTTCGCACCGCGTCGCGCGATTGGTCGCATGACGTGATGCTTCGGAGAGTTGCCCGAGAGGCCGAAGGGGCTCCCCTGCTAAGGGAGTATGGGGTCAAAAGCTCCATCGAGGGTTCGAATCCCTCACTCTCCGCCATTGCCTGGATTTTCGACGTCGGCGACACCGACGAAAGAAAAAAAATCTTCGCAAAGGCATTGACGGAATTTTGCTTTACCTGCAAAATTCCGCTCCTGTTCAAGGCGCCCGTAGCTCAGTTGGATAGAGCACCAGGCTACGAACTTGGGGGTCGGAGGTTCGAATCCTTCCGGGCGCGCCAGAACAAACAGAGAAGCCGACGCGAGATCGTCGGCTTTTTTGTTGCCTATTGTTTCGCTCGTCGCAAAGTTCCTACTTCGAGTCCGGCGCGCTACGGACAGCATCGTCGACAGGCCGGCGCGATGACACGTAAACGGGCAGGACGTCCCGCGCGCGACGTCGCTGCAATTGCGGGTCTGCGCATCGCATCGTTTCGCAGGCGAACGCCGACGCACACCGTGGGGTGCCCGTCGATACGCGCGGCCACGTCTGCACGGTCGCGCCATGCCGCGCGGGTGTTCCGCGTTTTCCGGCGCACCGGACGTGCCGGTGCGCCGGCTGCAGCGCTCAGCCGCGGTCGAGATCGAAGGCGATCGGGACCACGCCGATCGCCTCGATCGGCCGACCGTCGCGCATGGCCGGCTGGAACGTCCAGTGCCGTTGCACTTGTCGCAGCGCGGCCTGGTCGAGGTCGCGGTACCCGCTGCTGCGGTGCACCCGCACCGACAGCGGCCGTCCATCGATGCCCACATGCACCTCGAGCTGCACCACGCCGGTATGGCCGGCGCGCAGCGAGGCGCGCGGATAGGGCGGCGGCGGTGCGGCGGCGTATTGCAGCTGCGCGCCGCTCATGGGGGCCGTCAGTGCGGGGGGCGCCACCGCGACCTCGTCACCGAATGCGGGCGCCGTGACCGGGCCGGGTGTGGGGACGGCGACGGCCGCGCTGTCGATCGTGGGCGCGACCGGTGTGGGTGTGGCGACGGCCTGTGGCAGCGATCGCGGTGCGACGATCTCGCCGATCTCTGGCGGCCGCGGCGGCACCGGCGGTGGCGGCGTCAGCCACCGAAACTCGAGCTGCGGCGAGGCATCGGGCAGGGAGAGCCGGTCGCTGCCGCCTGCGGGCACCAGCAGGACCGACAACACCACGGCATTGAAGGCGAGGGTGCCGGCGATGCCGACGATCCGGACCGGGTCCGGACGGCGGTCCGGGTTCGCGAAGCCCCGCATACGGGGAGCGGTCTGCTGCAGCACCATGCGCCACCTCCTTATCGTGCCGGCCGGGCGGCCAGCGGAAGCGTGGCGACCCGGGCCCCGGCAGCGCCGGGCACGGTCGCCGTGTCTGCCTGCAAACTGGGCACCGATGCTGCGGCGAGGCAAGCGGCCCGCGACGGGTGGTCGTTACCGACGGACAGACGGTCCGGCCGCGCGGTGCGCGACCGGACCGCCTGGCGCGTCATTCGCCGGGCATGCTTTCCGGTTCGCGGTCCAGACCGCCTTCGTCCGGATTGCGCTTGCGCTTTGGGTCGGGCTGGCGCGCCTCCTCGTGGTCGCGCGGGTGATTCTCCGAGTAGCCCGGCGTCTGGCCCGGCTTGGGCGGGGCGACGGGCGGCGTGTCCTTGCGGCTCATGTCAGCGGCCCAGTTCGAACACGACATTGAGGTTCGCACTGAGCGAGCTTTCGCCCGGCGCGATCGGGGTGGAGGCGTCCTGCGCCACCATGCGCATTGCCATCGCCGGACGGGGCGGGGCGAAGCCGCCGCCCTCGCTGATGCTGACGATCCGCCGCACGCGCATGCCGAGCGAATTGGCGTAGAGCTCGGCACGCTGCTGCGCCAGCTTCAGCGCTGCGGCGCGGGCTTCGTCCTCCACCGCTTCGGCATTGTCGATCTCGAACGTCGGCCCGTTGATCTGGTTGGCGCCACTGGCGACCAGGGCATCGAGTACCGAGCCGAGCCGGCGCAGGTCGCGGACCTTCAGATTGACCGTGTTGCTGGCTTGGTAGCCAGTGATCGTCGGCGGCTGGTTGTCGGCGTAGTGATACTGCGGGCTCAGGTTGATGCCCGAAGTCTGCACGTCGCGCTCGGCGATGCCGGCGGCCTTGATTGCAGCGGTGAGCCGGGTCATCTGTTCGGCGTTGGCGCGCATGGCGCCGTTGGCGTCGACGGCCTGCGTGACCACGCCGGTCGACAGGGTCGCGATGTCGGGCACGCGGCTGGCCTCGGCCCTGGCCGAGATCGACAGCATGGTGCCGTCGGCGGGGGTGGCGACCTGAGGGTCCTGGGCGGTGGCAGTCATCGAAACGGTCCCAAGGGCAAGGCTGCAGGCAAGCAGCAAGGGGCGAAGCGGATTGGGGCGCATGGTGGTCTCCAAGGACGACGGAACAAGGGTCGTCACGGGGCAGTGAACGGGTCGTGAGCCGGAACGGGGTTGATCCCCGTGGTGTCGACGGCTGCGCGGCCGCTGCGCGGTATCCTTGCCGGATGCTGTATCTCGCCTCGCAATCCCCTCGCCGCCGCGCCTTGCTGGCCCAGTTCGGACTCCCGTTCGGGGTCATTGACGTCGATGTCGTCGAGTGCCGTGATCCGGGCGAGGGCCCGGACGAGTACGTGCGTCGTGTCGCACGCGACAAGGCCGGTGCAGGGCTGCGCACGTTGGCAGCCGAGCCCGGCGCGGTCGTGCTCGGCGCCGACACCGAGGTTGTTCTCAATGGCGACGTCTTCGGCAAGCCGCGCGATGATGCCGAAGCTGCCTCGATGCTGCGCAAGCTCTCGGGGCGGACGCACCAGGTGATCTCGTCGGTGGCGCTGGTCGGCGCCGATCGACAGGCCCAGACGATGGTGATCACCGATGTCACCTTCGCGCCGCTCGACGAGGCGACCATCGCGGCCTATGTCGCCACCGGCGAGCCGCGCGGCAAGGCCGGCGGCTACGCGATTCAGGGCGGTGCGGCGCTGTTCGTCGCGCACCTGTCCGGCAGCTATTCGGGCGTGGTCGGCCTGCCGCTGCAGCAGACCGGTGCGCTGCTGCGCGATTTCGGGTTGGCGCCGCGGCCGTTCGTCGCCGACGCGCAGGAGGCCTGAGCCCGCATGTCGGAAGAGATCCTCATCAACGTCACCCCGCGCGAGACGCGCGTGGCCGTGGTCGAGAACGGCATGCTGCAGGAGCTGCACATCGAGCGCGGCTGGCGGCGTGGGGTGGTCGGCAACATCTACAAGGGCCGGGTGCAGCGGGTGATGCCGGGCATGCAGGCGGCGTTCGTCGACATCGGCCTGGAGCGCGCGGCCTTCCTGCACGCCAACGACGTGATGCGCGCGCCGCAGGCCAACGGCGATGGCGACGGCGAGAGCCTGTTCCCGCCGTCCGGGCCGACGCTGCCGGTCAACGAGCTGCTGCGCGACGGGCAGGAAATCGTCGTCCAGGTGGTCAAGGACCCGATCGGCAGCAAGGGCGCACGGCTGACGACCCAGATCAGCATTCCCTCGCGCTACCTCGTGCTGCTGCCGCAGTCGCGCGCGGTGGGCGTGTCGGCGCGGATCGAGGACGAGGCCGAGCGGGTGCGGCTCAAGACGCTGGTGTCCGAGCTGGCCGCCGCCACCGGCGGCCACGGCTACATCGTGCGCACCAATGCCGAAGGCCAGAGTGCGGAAGCGCTGGCCGAGGACATCGCCTATCTGCAGCGGGCCTGGGCGCTGATCGAGCGCACGGTCGGCGAGGCGAAGGTCGGCAGCCGGGTCTACGAGGACCTGACCCTGCCGATGCGCGCGGTGCGCGACCTGATGCGCCGCGATGTCGACAAGGTCAAGGTCGACTCACGCGACACCTACGAAAAGCTGTGCGTGTTCGCCGCGCAGTACCTGCCGGCGCCCGGACCGGCCGAGCAGGCGCGGCTGGTGGACCGGATCGAATGCTATGCCGGGTCGCGACCGATCTTCGACCTGTACGGGGTCGAGGACGAGATCCAGCGGGCGCTCAACAAGGAGGTCCCGCTCAAGTCCGGCGGCACGCTGGTGATCGACCAGACCGAGGCGATGACCACCGTCGACGTCAACACCGGCTCGTTCCTGGGCCAGCGCAACCTCGAGGAGACGGTGTTCCGCACCAACCTGGAGGCCGCGCAGGCGGTCGCCCGGCAACTGCGGCTGCGTAACCTGGGCGGCATCATCATTATCGACTTCATCGACATGGCCGACCCCGAGCACCGCCGCCAAGTGCTGCGCACGCTCGAAAAATCGCTCGCGCGCGACCATGCCAAGACCACCGTCTACGACTTCTCACCGCTGGGCCTGGTCGAGATGACCCGCAAGCGCACCGTCGAGAGCCTGCAGCGCCAGCTCGGCGAGTCGTGCGGCGCCTGCGGCGGCCGCGGCATCGTCAAGACCGTCGAGACGGTGACCTACGAGATCTTCCGCGAGATCGTGCGCGCGGTGCGCCAGTTCGATGCCGACCGGCTGTTGGTGATCGCCTCGCCCAAGGTCGTGATGGCGATCACCGACGAAGAGTCTGCTGCGGTGGTCGAGCTCGAAGAGTTCCTCGGCAAGTCGATCCGGTTCCAGTCCGACGACCAGTACCTGCAGGAGCAGTTCGACGTTGTGCTGCTCTAGGGCACGACGATGACCGCGGCGTGGGCGAAGCGCCTGCGACGCGCGCATCTGGGCGCGTTGTACGTGGCGGCGTTGTCGGTGGTGCTGATCGCGATCGGCGCCGTGGCGCTGGCGCAGTTGGCGTTGCCGTGGGCCGAGCGCAATCCGCGCAGCGTCGAGCGCTGGCTCAGCGAGCGCGCCGGCCGGCCGGTCGCCTTCGAGACCCTGCGTACCGAGTGGAGCCGGCGCGGGCCGCTGCTGCGGGTGACCGGGCTGCGCATCGGCGAGCCGGCGACCGCAGTGCCGATCGACAGCGCCGAGATCCAGGTCGCGCCGTATTCGGGCCTGCTGCCGGGCCGCTCGCTGACCGAGCTGCGGATTCAGGGGCTGGCGCTGACCCTTGAGCGCGACGACGACGGCGGCTGGCATGTCCGCGGTCTGCCGGGCAGCGCGACGCCTAACGAAGATCCGCTGGGCGCGCTCGAAGGCCTGGGCGAGCTGCAGGTGATCGGCGCCCGACTCACGATCGATGCGCCCTCGCTGTCGCTGCGGCACACACTGCCGCGGGTGGATCTGCGGATGCAGGTCGACCGGCGCCGGGTGCGTGCCGCGGCCAAGGCCTGGGTCGAGGTCGACGGGGCGCCGCTGGATCTGCGGGTCGATTTATTGCGCGACGACCTCACCGGCCGCGCCTACGTCGCGATGCCGCGCAACGACCTTCAGGTCTGGTCGCCGTTGCTGGCGCCCAGCGGTGCGGCGATCGGCGAAGGTCACGGCCGGGTCGCGGCGTGGCTGGAACTGCGTGATCGCCGGGTGGTCGCGGCCACGGCCGACATCGCGCTCGACACGCTGTCGCTGCGACGCGCCGTGCCGAGCGGGCAGCGGAGCGCCGCCCAAGGCGCGGTGGCATTCGACGGCGTGCGCGCACAACTGCGCTGGGAGCACGAGGGCGCGGACTGGCGACTCGACGCGCCGACGCTGCGCATGGTTCAGCACGGTCGCGAGCAGACGCTCGACGGGCTGGTGCTGGCCGGCGGCTCGCGTTACGCCATGCGCGCCGCACGCGTCGAGGTCGCACCGCTGCTGGCGCTGGCCGCGCTCGGCGATGGCCTGTCGCCGTCGCTGCGCGACTGGCTGCAGACCGCAGCGCCCCAGGCGGTGCTGGCCGATGTCGAGGTCGCCGCGTTGCCCGGCGGACCGGCCCGTGTCGCCGCGCGCATCGAGAATCTGGGATTCGCGCCGGTCGGAACGACGCCGGGGCTGCATGGGCTGACCGGCACCCTGGCCGGCGATGCCGATGGCCTGGTCTTCCGTCCTGATCCAAAGGCCCGTCCGGTGTTCGATTGGCCCAAGGGCTTCGGCGTGCCGCATCCGCTGCGGCTCGAGGGCGAGATCGCCGCTTGGCGCGAGGATGGCGACTGGCGTGTCGAGACACCGGCGCTGCGGATCGAAGGCGATGGCTACGCCGCGGACGTGCGCGGTGGCCTGGCGTTCCACGGCAATGGCGCCCGCCCGCGTATCGACCTAGCGGCGGTGGTCGACCCGGCGCAGGTGCCGATCGCCAAGAAATTCTGGGTGCGCCATGAAATGCCGGCAGCCGCGATGGAGTGGCTGAATATGGCGCTGGTCGCCGGCACCGTCCGCGACGGCCGTGCGATCGTCTCCGGCGAACTGGGCGACTGGCCTTTCAGCAGCGCCGACGGACATGATCGACGGGGCGTGTTCGACGCGCGGGCGCGGATCGAGGATGCGACGATCCGCTTTCAGGACGACTGGCCGGCGCTGGAGCGGATGCGCGGGCGGGTGCGTTTCGTCAACGATGGCTTCTCGGTCGAGGACGCGCAGGGCGAACTGGCCGGGGTGCCGGTGCGCACGATCGAGGCCGGCATGCGGCACTATTCGCACAGTCCGGTCGACGTCCGCGCCACCACGCAGGCCGATGCCGGCGCGTTGCTGACGCTGATGCAGCAAAGCCCGTTCCACGCCGAGCATGCCGAGACGCTCGACAACCTCGAGGTGTCCGGTCCGGCGCGCGTCGCACTGACGCTGGCGGTGCCGCACGGCGCGCCAGTGCGGCTCGACGGCAGCGTCGCGCTGGACGGCGTGTCGGCGCGCGAACGCCGTTTTTCGCTCGACTTCGCCGGCGTGCGCGGCAGCGCGCGGTTCGACCAGAACGGGTTTTCCGGTGAGCGCCTGGCGGCTCGCACCGAGGGGCGCGTCGGCACGCTGGCGCTGCGCGCGGGCGAGGGGCATGTGCGCGATCGCGCCCAGGCGTTCGAAGCCGAGCTCGACACCACGCTCGCCGCCGGCGATCTGCTCGCCCGCGCGCCCGATCTGAACTGGCTGCGCCCGCATGTCGACGGCGCGGCGCCCTGGCAGGTGCAGGTCTCGGTGGCGCGCGCGCCCGCGCCGGGCCAGGCGCCGGCGCGCCTGCTGCTGCGCTCGGATCTGGTCGGCACCGCGTTGCGGCTGCCAGCGCCGCTGGCCAAACCGGCCGGCGAAGCGCTGCGCACGACGATCGAAACGCCGCTGCCGTTCGATGCTGGCGACATCGCGGTTGGATTCGGCGATCGGCTCGCGGTGCGTGCGCGTGCGCGCGATGCCGGGACCGGCGTGCGTCTGATGTTCGGCAGCGCACGTGTCGCCGAGGCGCCGCCGGCGTCGGGCATCGCGATCGGCGGGCGAACCCCGGTGATCGAACTCGTTGACTGGCTCGGCTTGGCGGCCAGCGACGACGACGGTGAGGATGCGCCGCGCCTGGTCGGCATCGACCTGACAGCGCTCGACCTGCGCCTGCCCGGCGCCGGCTTCGGCCAGACCCGGATCACCGCGGTCCGGCAGGGCGCCGGCACCAACCTGCGTTTCGATGGTGCGGCGCTCGCGGGAGGCGTGCGTGTGCCCGACGCCGACGGTGCGCCGGTGGTCGCGACGCTGCAGCGGCTGCATTGGCCGATGCAGCCGCAGGCGCCGGGCGAGGCATCGTCGGCAGGGCCACCGCCACCGCCACCGCTGCCGCCAGCGCCCCGCGACGATGCCGACACGATCGATCCGGCGACGCTGCGGCCGATCCGGCTGGCGGTCGAGGACCTGCGCGTCGGCACTCTCCAACTCGGCACCGCCGACGGCAGCCTGGTGCCTGTGCCCGGTGGTGTCGCGCTCGATCACTTACGCGTGCAGTCGCCCCAGCACCGGATCGAACTGCGCGGCCACTGGACTGGACGCGGCACCGGTGCGCGGACAACGCTCGAGGCCGATCTGGAGAGCGATGATTTCGGTCGGCTGGCATCCGGTCTTGGATTTGCTGGCAGTATCGTCGGCGGCCAGGGGCGGGTGGACTTCGATGCCGCCTGGCCCGGCGCGCCCAATGCGTTCGCGGTCGCATCGCTGGAAGGCGCGCTGCAGGTGACGGTCAAGGACGGCCAACTGGTCGAGGTCGAGCCCGGGGCCGGACGTGTGCTGGGCCTGCTGAGCGTGGCCGAGCTGCCGCGCCGGCTGATGCTCGATTTCCGCGATTTCTTCAACCGCGGCTTCGGCTTCAGCCGGATTGCCGGCGAGATCCGCTTCGGCCAGGGCCTGGCCCGCAGCGATGGCGTGACGATCGATGGCCCTGCGGCGGAAATCCGCATCCGCGGCACCGCCGACCTGCAGGCGCGCACCCACGACCAGAACATCGAAGTGCTGCCCAAGACCGGCAACCTGCTGCCCGCGGTCGGTGCGCTGACCGCAGGTCCAGTGGGCGCGGCGGTGGGCGCGGTCGCCAATGCAGTGCTGCGGCGGCCGTTGGCCGAGATGGGCGCGCGCAACTACCACGTCAGCGGCCCCTGGCAGGATCCGAAGGTCGAGGTCGTCGAGCGCCGCGATGCACCGCCGCCGGAGGCGACGCCGTCGCCGTCGACCGGCCCTTAGCCGATCGCCGACGTCGCCGCAGCGCGCGGTGGGTTGCCATTCGTCCACCAGGCCCCACACTTCAGAGATGACCGATCTCTCCCCCTCGACCGGCGACGCGCTGGCGCTCGCGCAGTCCCGTCTGCTGTTGCCCGCCGGCCTCGACAGCGCGCACCTCGACCGCACCTTTTCCGCCTTGCTCGGCCCGGGCATCGACTTCGGCGACCTGTACTTTCAGCATGCGCGCCGCGAGAGCTGGTCGGTCGAGGACGGCATCGTCAAGAGCGGCTCGCATGCGATCGAGCAGGGCGTGGGCGTGCGCGCGATCAGCGGCGAGAAGACCGGCCTGGCGTATTCCGATGACATCGATGCGGTGGCGCTGCTCGGCGCGGCGCGTTCGGCGCGTGCGATCGCCCGCGACGGCCGCGCGCATGCGCCGCAGGCGCTGGTGCGTGCGCGCGCGCACGATCTCTACCCGTCCGGCGACCCGATCGACGCATTGGGCAGCGCGGAAAAGGTCGAGGCGCTGCGCCGGATCGACCGCTTCCTGCGTGCCGCCGATCCGCGCGTGCAGCAGGTCAGCGTCAGTCTGACGGGCGGCGTGGACACCATCCTGGTCGCGCGCAGCGATGGCGTGCTCGCCGGTGACGTGCGGCCGCTGGTCCGGCTCAACATCCAGGTGCTGGTCGAGCAGGACGGGCGCCGCGAGTCCGGCTATGCCGGCTACGGCGGGCGCTACAGCTATGCTGAACTGCTCGGTGACGGACGCCCGGAACACTTCGCGCGCGAAGCGCTGCGCCAAGCGCTGGTGAACCTCGAGGCGGTCGACGCGCAGGCCGGGGTGATGCCGGTCGTGCTCGGCGCCGGCTGGCCCGGCGTGCTGTTGCACGAGGCCGTCGGCCATGGCCTGGAAGGCGACTTCAATCGCAAGGGCACCAGCACCTACGCCGGTCGTGTCGGGCAGCGCGTGGCCGCGCCCGGGGTGACGATCGTCGACGACGGCACGCTGGCTGGTCGTCGCGGTTCGTTGAATGTCGACGACGAAGGCACGCCGACCCGATGCACCACGCTGATCGAGGACGGCGTGCTGACCGGTTACATGCACGACACCCTCAACGCGCGCCTGAGCGGTGTCGCCTCGACCGGCAACGGCCGCCGCGAGTCGTTCGCGCACCGGGTGATGCCGCGCATGACCAACACCTACATGCTCGCCGGCCGCGACGACCCGCAGGACATGATCCGCTCGGTGAAAAAAGGGCTGTACGCGGTCAACTTCGGCGGCGGCCAGGTCGACATCACCAGCGGCAAGTACGTGTTCTCGGCGACCGAGGCCTATCTGATCGAGGACGGCCGCATCACCGCGCCGGTCAAGGGCGCCACCTTGATCGGCAATGGGCCCGAGACGATGCAGCGCGTGCGCATGGTCGGCCACGACATGGCGCTCGACGACGGCGTGGGCATCTGCGGCAAGGATGGCCAGAGCGTCCCGGTGGGCGTGGGCCAGCCATCGCTGCTGATCGATGGACTCACCGTGGGCGGTACCCAGGCTTGAGCGTGGGAACGGGTGGGGCGGGTTTGGTGATGCCAACCAGCACGGTCGAGCGCATGCAGCCGGTCAGCGAGAGTGCTTCACGGTGCTTCGGTCTTCTGCGCCACCGTGTCGCGCAGCAGCCGGAACAGCTCCCGGAACGCCGCCGGCGGCTTGTGCTTGGCCCGCTCGGCCAGCGCATTGCGCACCAGTTGGCGCAGGCGCTGGCGGTCGGCCTGCGGGTAGGCCTCCAGCAGTTCGGCCAGCGCGGCGTCGCCCTCGTCGAGCAGGCGCGTGCGCCAGCTCTCGGCGCGGTGCAGCATCGCGGTCTCGATGCGCGAGGCCTCGCCGCCGGCGTCGAGCGCGTCGCGGATCGCCTCCAGCGTCTCGTCTTCCTCCCGGCGCATCTGCTTGGCCAGAAACGCCATCTGCCGCTTGCGCGCGATGTGCGAAGTGATCCGGCGGGTCTCGGCGATGTGCGGCAGCAGCGCGTCGGGTACCGGCAGTTTCGCCAACCGTCCGTCGGGCAGCGCCACCAGCGCCTCGGCCAGCGACAGGACTTCCAGCGCCTCGCGGCGCTGCTGCTTGCGGCTCGGGCTCAGGTACTCGCCGCTGTCTTCGTCTATGCCTCTCATCGCAACAGGATAAGCCATTGACCATGTCCCCATCGCAGATCGCCGACCGCGTGGCGGGCGACGACTCCCTCACCCGGCTCGACGCACTGACCGAGCTGTCGCAGCGTTTGCTCGCGCGTTGCCGTGCCCAGGGCGCGAGCGAGGCCGAGGTCGCATGTTCGGAGGATGCCGGGCTCAACGTCGACGTGCGTATGGGCGAGGTCGAGACGGTCGAATCCACGCAGGACCGCGGCATCGCGGTGACGGTCTACTTCGGTCGCCGCAAGGGCAGCGCGAGCACCGCGGACCTGCGCGAGGAGAGCCTGGTGGCGACTGTCGACCAGGCCTGCGCGATCGCCCGCTTCACCGAGGACGACCCCGCCGCGGGCTTGGCCGACGCCGAACTGATGGCGCGGCCGGGTGCCGATGGCCGTTTCCCCGAATTCGACGCCTGGCACCCCTGGGCGCTCGACGCTGATCGCGCGGTCGACTTGGCGCTGGCCTGCGAAACCGCGGGCCGCGACACCGACGCACGGATCGGCAACTCCGACGGCGCCTCGGTTTCGACGGCGCGTGCGCTGCACGTCTACGCCAACAGCCACGGGTTCGTCGGCGCCGAGCGCAGCAGCCACCACAGCATCGGCTGCGCGCTGATCGCAGGCAGCGGCGAGCAGATGCAGCGCGACGGCTGGTACAGCGTGGCGCTGGCCGCCGACGACCTGGAGCCGGCAGCGGGGATCGGCCGCCGCGCTGCGCAGCGCACGCTCGCGCGCCTCGATCCGCGGCCGGTGCCGACCGGCAGCTACCCGGTGCTGTTCCAGGCCGAGGTCGCCCGGTCGCTGGTCGGGCACCTGCTCGGCGCGGTCTCGGGCGGCGCGCTTTACCGGCGCGCGAGCTTCCTGCTCGACAGCGTCGGCACGCAGCTGTTCCCCACGTGGTTCTCGATCCACGAGCGGCCGTTCCTGGCGCGCGGATTCCAGTCCGCCGCATTCGATGCCGAAGGCGTGGCGACCCGCGAGTCGCCGCTGGTCGAGGCTGGCGTGCTGCAGCGTTACATCCTCGGCAGCTACTCCGCGCGCCGGCTCGGCCTGCAGACCACCGCCAACGCCGGCGGCGTGCACAACCTGGAGATCGCCGCCAATGCCGGCGACCTCGACGCGATGGTGCGCGGCATGGGACGCGGGCTGCTGGTGACCGAACTGATGGGGCAGGGCGTCAATGCGGTGACCGGCGACTATTCGCGCGGCGCGTCGGGGTTCTGGGTCGAGGGCGGCGAGATCCGCCACGCGGTCGACGGGATCACCATCGCCGGCAATCTGAAACAGATGTTCGCCAGCATCGAGGCGGTGGGCACCGATATCGACCCGCGTTCGCATGTCCGCACCGGCTCGATGCTGATCGGCCGGATGACGGTTGCTGGCACGGATTGACGTATGCTCGCACCGCCGGCCGCGGCGGCGATCGTCGCCCGGCCCAGCGCATCTTCTTCCACCTTGCCTAAGGGGACTTTGCAATGAACGATTTCGATCCGGCACCGGCACCCGCCGCGGCCACCACGCAGGACGATCGCACGTTCGCGATGCTCACGCATCTGTCGTGCATCATCCTCGGCTTCATCGTGCCGCTGATCATGTGGCTGGTGCACAAGGACCGGCCCGACAAGGCTTTCGTCACCGACCAGGCCAAGGAAGCGCTGAACTTCCAGATCACGCTGACCATCGGCTACGTCATCGGCATGGTGCTGACGATCATCCTGATCGGCGGCCTGATCAATCTGGTGCTGTGGATCCTGTGCTTGGTGTTCAGCATCATCGCCGCGCTCAAGGCCAAGGAGGGCGTGGCCTACCGCTACCCCTTCGCGCTGCGCCTGATCAGCTGACCGGCGCGTCACGCAGCCTCTCGAACCCCGGCCTGTGTGCCGGGGTTTTTGCTTTGAAGCGATCTCGAGCTCTCTATCTCCGAACGATGCCCAGCGGTCTTATCGCACCCCTGCCATTGGTTGGGTGCCATCCGTTGGGTGCCATGCGTTGGCTTGCGTCGCCGACGCGCGGCGCCATCATGGACCTGTCCCTCGACGCTTCTGGAGACCCCCCCATGTACGCTTCGACGCTCCCCCAGGCCTCGCCCGCCATCGCCAGTCGCCAATGGGCCGCCGGCACGCATATCGGCGCGCTGGTGCTCGCCTTGATGACCAGTTGGATGTCCGGCGTGGCCGGCGTCGTTGTCGCCGGCACGGTCTACCTGGTCAAGCGCGACGATGATGCTTTCGCCGCCGACCACGCGCTCGAAGCGCTGAACTTCAACCTGAGCATGTTTCTTTACGCCTGCGTCCTCGGTGTGACCGGTCTTGTGCTGCTGGGCATGACGGTGCTGACGCTGGGGATCGGGGCGATCGTCGCGTTGCCGCTCGGCCTGCTGCTGGTGCTGGGCGCAGTCGCCCTGGCGGTGCTCTGGCTGGTCTGCGGCATCGTGGCGGCGGTCAAAGCCTGGAACGGCGAGACCTACCGCTACCCGCTGACGCTGCGTCTGATCGGCTGATCGCCGCGTCGCGCCGCTCGGTGCCGCGTGCGGCATCGAGCGGGATCGGATGCCCGCCGCAGGCGAGCAGGTCGCCATCGCGCTCGACGACCAGGCCACGCCAGGCCGTGGCATGCCACGACAGCAAGCGCGAAATCCTCGCGCTCGGCGCGGTCGAAGAACGCCGGGCAGTTACTGTCGAACAGTGCCAGGCAGGCGTCGTAATCTGAGGGGGCGTAGCGGCGAGACGTGGTCATGCGCGGTCGCGGATCGTCGGCGAAGCGATACCGGCCCCGGTCGGGCGCAGGTGCGGGCTGCGCTGGCTGCCCGCTGCGCTCAGTGGTCGCGTTCGATGGCCTGCCGGCCGAGTTCGGCCAGCGGCGCGGCGGCGTCGCCGAACGGTGCCAGCGCTTCGCGCATGCGCGAAGCGAGTTCGGACAGGCGTGCGCGCGAGGCGTCGGCGCCGATCAGCGCGGGGAACGTTGCCTTGTCCTGCGCCACGTCCTTGCCCGCGGTCTTGCCCAGCGTCGCGCTGTCGCCTTCGATATCGAGCAGGTCGTCGCGGATCTGGAAGGCGAGGCCGAGCGCGGTCGCGAAATCGTCGAGCCGGTTACGCGTCGTGGCGTCGACGTCAGCCGCCAGCGCCCCGAGCGCGACCGCCGCGCGCAGCAGCGCGCCGGTCTTGAGCGCGTGCAGGCGCTCCAGGCCCGCGATGTCGCGCGCACCGCCGCCGCCGGTCGCCGCGAGGTCGATCGCCTGGCCGCCGCACATGCCCAGTGCGCCCGATGCCGAGGCCAGCCGCGCGACCATCGCCAGCCGCGTCTCGGCTGCAAGTGGCGCCTCGGCAAGCACCGAGAACGCCAGGGTCTGCAAGGCGTCGCCGGCGAGGATGGCGGTGGCTTCGTCGAAGGCGACGTGCACGGTCGGCTGGCCGCGGCGCAGCGCGTCGTCGTCCATCGCCGGCAGATCGTCGTGGACCAGCGAATAGGCGTGCACGAGCTCGACCGCGACCGCCGGCGCATCGGCCTGCGCGGGCGCGGCGCCGAAGGCCGCTGCGGTGGCGTGGACCAGCAGCGGCCGCATGCGTTTGCCGCCGAGCAGCACCGCGTGGCGCATCGCCGCATCCAGCCGCGGCTCGCCGGCTGCGGTGGTGTCGAGTGCGCGTTGCAACGCGGCGTCGGTGCGGGCGCGCCAGTCGCCGATGCGAACGGCGATCCGGCTGGCGGCGTCAGGCATCGGGATCGTCGACCTGCTCGCCACCGAACGGCTGGCTGCGCTCGGGCGCGGCCGGGTCGCTGAGCAGGCGCACGCGCTGCTCGGCCTCCTCGAGCGCCTGGCGGCAGCGGCGGTACAGGCCGACGCCGCGCTCGTAGGCACCAAGCGATTCCTCCAGGCTCAGTTCACCGCCCTCCATGCGTTCGACCAGCGCTTCGAGCTGGCCCAAGGCGTTTTCGAAGTCGGCGACCGGGGACGGATCCTGGGCGGGCGGAGCGGGCGTGGAAGCGGATTTGGCCATGCCGCGATTCTAAGCGATGACGCCTGGGCGAGGGCTGAGTGCGGCCTCAGGGCCGTGGCGTCTCGCCCGGGTCGTGCACCGCCGCGCCGTGCGCCCAGTGCAAGCGGCGGCCGCTGTCGCGCAGCCAGGCCTCGAACGCGCCGTCGAGGACGAGGTCGCCGGCCGCGAGCAATCGCCCGCTGGCGTCGACGAGCAGCGGCAGTCGCTCGCGCAGCCAGGGCGGCACGGCGCGATCCTGCAGTACGTGCTTGAGCGCGTGCGAATGCGTCCGGCCGGGCAATGCGATCCGCTCGCCGCCGCGCCGGGCCCGGACCTGCCAACCTAAGGGCACATCCGGTGGCGCTCCATGCAGATGCAGCCGGTCGCCGTCGGGCAGCGCCAGCGGCGTCGTGCCTGCCCAGTCGATGGCGAGATCGCGCGGCAGTGGTGCGCGTTGCGGTCCTGCGTGCAGCAGGTCGCGCCAGCGCTGCAGCCGACAGCC
This sequence comes from Luteimonas sp. S4-F44, assembly GCF_022637415.1. NCBI lineage: Bacteria > Pseudomonadati > Pseudomonadota > Gammaproteobacteria > Lysobacterales > Lysobacteraceae > Luteimonas > Luteimonas sp. S4-F44. Next base: position 2,413,254 of record NZ_CP093340.1, on the reverse strand, counting down.
CGCCCAGTCGAACTGGGGTCTGCGGTCCCCCGCTGGCGCCTGCAGTGTGGCCTCGCACCAGGCGCTGCCCTGACGCGGCAGCGGCGGCAGGCCCAGCGCTGCGATCCAGCGCCGCAGCACGCGTGCACGGCGCGCGGTCGGCAACGCACGCAGCCGCACCACGTCCAGCGTTGCCGGGTCGGGGGTGCGCACCGTGGCCAGCGCCGCGATGTCGTCGTCGTCGAGCAGGGTGACGGTCGCGCGTTGCAGCGTCGCGACATCGGCCAGCACGGCGTCGGCCTGCGGCCAGCGCGTGCGCAGCAAGGGCAGGACGCGATTGCGCAGGAAGTTGCGGTCGGCGTCGTCGGCGGCGTTGCTCGGATCTTCGATCCAGTGCAGTCGGTGGCGCACGGCGTAGGCCAGCAGGTGCGCGCGCGGGACCGCCAGCAGCGGCCGCCACAGCCAGCCCGCGCCGAATGCCCGCAGCGGCCGCATCGCCGCCAGGCCGTCGGGACCGGCACCGCGCAACGCGCGCAGCAGCACGGTCTCGGCCTGGTCGTCGCGGTGATGGGCCAGGACCGCGACCGCATCGGACGGCAGTCGCGCCTGCAGCGCGGCATGGCGGGCCGCGCGCGCCGCGGCTTCCAGGCCCTCACCGCCCTTGCGCACAACCGTCACGCGCAGCACCTCGCAGGCCACTCCGAGCGCGGCGCACACCGCCTCGCAATGCGCGGCCCAGGCGTCGGCCTGCGGCTGCAGGCCGTGATGCACGTGCAGCGCGACCAGGCCGCGTGCGCGCATGCGCGGATCGTGCGCAAGCAGGTGCAGCAGGGCGGTCGAGTCGAGGCCGCCGCTGAACGCCACGTGCAGCGGCCCGTCGCCGGGCGGCGCGGGCAGCGTCGGATCTGGAAACGGCGCGGGCATCCGCGCATGGTGCCATGCGACCGGAATGCAGCGATCCGGCCGCGTGGTCGCGGACCTGGGGCGCTGGGCCTACAGTCGGCAACCCGCCTGCAGGAACCTGCAATGTCCGACCTGTTTTCTCCCCTGGCGCAGCGCGCGCTGACGCTGCGCAACCGCATCGCGGTCTCGCCGATGTGCCAGTACAGCGCTGTCGACGGGATGCCCGACCACTGGCATCTGGTGCATCTGGGCAGCCGCGCGGTCGGCGGCGCCGGCCTGGTGATCGCCGAGGCTACCGCGGTGCTGCCCGAAGGCCGCATCGCGCCCGAGGACGTCGGCCTGTGGAACGACGCGCAGACGCAGGCCTGGGCGTCGATCGCGGCGTTCGTGCGCGCGCAGGGCGCGGTGCCAGGCGTCCAGCTGGCGCACGCCGGCCGCAAGGCGAGCACCTACGCCCCGTGGCGGGGCCATGGGGCGGTCGCGCAGGAAGACGGCGGCTGGCAGGTCGTCGCGCCGTCGGCGTCGGCCTACAGCGCGCGCTATCCCGCGCCGGTCGCGCTCGATGCCGATGGCATCGCGGGCGTCGTCGCGGCGTTCCGCGCGGCCGCGCAACGTGCACTCGCCGCCGGCTTCGAGCTGGTCGAGCTCCACGCTGCCCACGGCTATCTGTTGCACCAGTTCCTCTCGCCGCTGTCGAACACGCGCGACGATGCCTGGGGCGGCAGCTTCGAAGGTCGGACGCGTCTGGTGCTGGAGGTCGTCGATGCGGTGCGCGAAGTCTGGCCCGAGCGGCTGCCGCTGTGGGTCCGGCTCTCGGCGACCGACTGGGTCGAGGGCGGCTGGGACGTCGAGCAGAGCGTCGCATTGGCGCGGCTGCTGGCGCCGCGCGGAGTCGATCTTCTCGACGTGTCGTCGGGCGGCCTGTCGCCCGACCAGAAGATCGAGCTCGGTCCCGGCTACCAGGTGCCGTTCGCCCGCCGCATTCGCGCCGAGGCCGGCATCGCGACCGGTGCAGTCGGGCTGATCACCACGCCCGAACAGGCCGAGCGCATCGTCGCCGACGGCGACGCGGACGTGGTGCTGCTGGCGCGCGAACTGCTGCGCGATCCCTACTTCCCCAGACGCGCGGCGCAGGTGCTGGGCGCAGCGCTCGAGCCGCCGGCACAGTACCAGCGCGCCTGGTAACGGCGCGCGTCGTGGCGGGCGTGCGGTGCGGACGGGCGGATGCCCGTTCCGCCGCGATCACGCCGCCTCGTAGGCGCCGTAGCTGCGCAGACGCTCGTAGCGGCGCTGCAGCAGGGTCTCGACCGGCAACTGCTCGAGCTGGTCGAGCTCGTTCATCAGCACCGCCTTGAGCCGGGTCGCGGTCTGTCGCGGATTGCGGTGGGCGCCGCCGATCGGCTCGCGCACGACCTTGTCGATCAGCCCCAGCTGCTTGAGCCGCTTGGCGGTCAGGCCGAGCTGTTCGGCGGCATCGCGCGCCTTGGCCGCGTCCTTCCACAGGATCGACGCGCAGCCTTCGGGCGAGATCACCGAATAGGTGCTGTACTCGAGCATCACCGTGCGGTCGCCCACACCGATCGCCAGCGCGCCGCCCGAGCCGCCTTCGCCGATGACGGTGCAAAGGATCGGGATGCGCAGCTCGGCCATCTCCATCAAGTTGCGCGCGATCGCTTCGGACTGGCCGCGTTCCTCGGCGCCGATGCCCGGATAGGCGCCGGGCGTGTCGATGAAGGTCAGCAGCGGCAGCTTGAAGCGCTCGGCCATCTTCATCAGCCGCAGCGCCTTGCGGTAGCCCTCGGGCCGCGGCATGCCGAAGTTGCGCCGTACCTTGGTCTTGGTGTCGCGGCCCTTCTGGTGGCCGATGATCATCACGCTGCGCCCGTCGATGCGGCCCAGGCCGCCGACGATCGCGGCATCGTCGCCGTAGGCGCGGTCGCCGGCCAGTTCCTCGAACTCGTCGCAGAACGTGCGGATGTAGTCGTTGGTGTAGGGCCGCTGCGGGTGGCGCGCCAATTGCGAGACCTGCCACGGGGTCAGGTCGCGGAAGATGTGCGCGGTGCGCTTGCGCAGCTTGTCGCGCAACGTGGCCAGTTCGGCGTCGATGTTGACGGCCGGGCCATCGCTGGCCTGGCGCAGTTCCTGGATCTTGGCTTCCAGGTCGGCGATGGGCTGCTCGAAATCGAGGTAGTTCGGGTTCATGACGCGCCGTCGGGTGACTTGGGGGAAAGTGTAGCCGACCGGCCCCCGGCGCCCCGTACGGCGGGGTGCGTTGGGGCGGCCGGAAGGCGGGCCGGGCGGTCGGGTCTCACCGGGGGAGGACCAGCGCGCCGGCGCCCATCAGCTGCCCGTAGAGCTGGATGACATCGTTGTAGGCCTGGTTGTCATCAGGGCTCTGGTCGACGTGCAGCATCGCGGTCGCGCCGGTGACGGCCATCAGGGCTTCGTGCGAGCGCTTGCGCACCGCCTCGCAGTCGGCCGCATCATGGACCTGCAGGCGTTGCGCGTAGGCCTCGCGCAGCGGCGCCGAATGGGGCTCGAACGCCTGCGGCAGCGGTGGCAGCTCGGCCGGTGCGGTCTCCAGCGCCCGGTCCGGCTGCGCGTAGCCGCCCGGATGCAGCCGCGCGAACTCGCCCTGGCGGTCGCTGGCCTCCTCGATGTAGTCGATGAACGCCTGCGGGGTGAACAGCTTGGTGCTGATCTTGCCGCCGTTCTCGGGAATCCGGGCCACGGTCTGCTGTTTGGGGAACGCCTCGCGGACGCCGAAGTCCCAGGTCCGGTCGATGAACAGGCCGGTGTACTGCTCGAAGGGCCCCTCGTAGACCGCATCGCCGAGTTCCACGGTCGCGATCGCCGCGCCGAAGTTGCGCAGCTTGGACGCGTCGGTGACGTAGAGCTCGCGGGCCAGCACGTAGTCCGACAGCGTCGGGTTGATCAGGGTGCCGCGCTCGGCGCCGCAGACCGAAATCCGGACCTCGCCGGTACGGTCCGTGCGCAGCGTGTGCGGACCAGCGTCGAGTTCCAGTGCCGCGCTCGTGCCGGCGGCTACCTCGTGGGTCTTGCCGTCGATGGTGACCTTGACCGGTGCGTCGGTGGGGTTGTCGATCTCGAACGTAGGTGTGGACGGACTGCAGGCGGCGAGCAGCAACACAGCGCTCGCCGCGGCGAAGGATCGGATCATCGTCGTCTCTCTGGGACGGGGGAGGGGCGGGCCGTTAGCCGGCCCGGTTCAGTGCGCCCATGGCTTGCTCATGTCGAGCCGGGCGACCCGCACGCCCGGCTGCGCGCGGAGCGTGCCGGGCAGTTCGGCATCGGCGCGGACGCCGTGGCTGCCGTTGACTTCGAGCGTGCCGGCAGCGCCCGCGGGCAGCAGCAGGTCCAGGCGCAGCGCGGTCTTGCCGGGCCGGTGCTGCGCCAGTACCTGTTCGATCCGCGCCATCGTGCCGGGCACGCGCAGATCCAGGCGCAGCGACAGCCGACGCGCGTGTTCGGGGCAGACCGCGTGGAAATCCCAGCAGCGCTTGACCCGCAGCGCGAAGCCGCCGCTGAACTCGTCCTCGCGTAGGCCGCCCTCGACGATCAGGATGCGGTCGCGGGTCAGCAGGTGCGCGTATTCGGCGCTGGTCTCGGAGAAGAAGCCGCACTCGAGCCGGCCGCGGCCGTCCTCGAGCAGCACGAAGGCCTGCGCGTCACCGCGCTTGCGCATCGACGCCACCTGGCCGGCGACGATGACCTGGGTCTCGGGCCGCCAGCTGTTGCCGCCGGCCTTGGCGTCGCGCGCCGCCCACAGGCTGTCGAGCTGGCCGAGATCGGTGCCCACAAGCGCCTGCAGCTCCTCGCGGTACGGGTCGAGCGGATGCCCGCTGAGGTAATGGCCGAGCGTCTCGCGTTCGCCGTCGAGCTTCTGCCGCAGCGGCCACTCGTCGCATTCGGGCAGGTCGATATGCAGCACGTCGTCGCCGCCCGTGGCGCTGCCGAACATGTCGACGATGCCGGCGCTGCGGTTACGCGCGAGCTGGTCGGTGGCCTTGATCGCCTCGGGCAGTTGCAGCATCAGCGAGGCGCGGTTGCGGCCCAGCGCATCGAGCGCACCGGCGTTGATCAACGCTTCGAGCGTGCGCTTGTTCAGGCGTTGTGAGTCGACCCGACGGCAGAAGTCGAGCAGGTCGGTGAAGATCCCGCCGCGCGCGCGCGCCTCGACCACGTTCTCGCAGGCGCCGCGGCCCACGCCCTTTACCGCGCCCAGGCCGTAGCGGATGGTCGTCGGGTCGATCGCCTCGAACATGTAGGCCGAGGCGTTGACGTCGGGCGGCAGCACCTCCAGGCCCATTGCCCGCGCCTCGGTCAGAAAGCCGGTGACCTTGTCGGTGTTGTCCATGTCCGAGGACAGCACGGCAGCCATGAACTCGGCCGGGTAATGCACCTTCAGCCACGCGGTCTGGTAGGCGACCAGCGCGTAGGCGGCCGAGTGCGACTTGTTGAAGCCGTACTCGGCGAACTTCTCCATCAGGTCGAAGATCGAGGTGGCGACCTTGGGATCGACGCCGTTCGCGGCCGCGCCGGCCTCGAACTTGGCGCGCTCCTTGGCCATTTCCTCGGCCTTCTTCTTGCCCATCGCGCGGCGCAACAGGTCCGCGCCGCCCAGCGAATAGCCGGCCAGGACCTGGGCGATCTGCATCACCTGTTCCTGATAGACGATGACGCCGTAAGTGGGCGAGAGCACCGGCTCGAGCGAGGGGTGCGGATAGGTCACGTCCGTGCGGCCGTGCTTGCGGTCGACCCATTCCTTGTCCATCCCCGAGCCCAGCGGGCCGGGACGGAACAGCGCCGCGAGCGCGATGATGTCCTCGAAGGTGTCGGGCTGCGCGCGCTTGAGCAGTTCGCGCATGCCGCGCGATTCGAACTGGAACACCGCGACCGTGTCGCCGCGTGCGAACAGCTCGTAGGACGCCACATCGTCGAGCGGCAGCGCGGCGATGTCGAGCGGCGCCTCGCCGGCAGCCGCGCGTCGCCGGTTGATGGCCTTGACCGCCCAGTCAATGATGGTGAGCGTGCGCAGGCCCAGGAAGTCGAACTTCACCAGGCCCACCGATTCCACGTCGTCCTTGTCGAACTGGGTGACCGGGTTGCGGCCGCGGCCGCCTTCGTCGTGTTCGGCGAACAGCGGGCAGAAATCCGACAGCGGCGACGGCGCGATGACCACGCCGCCGGCGTGCTTGCCGGCGTTGCGGGTCAGGTCCTCGAGCTGCAGCGCCAGGTCCAGCAGGTCGCGGACGTCGTCCTCGTCGTTGTAGCGCGCGATCAGTTCGTCCGAGCGCCAGGCGTCATCGCTGCGCGACTTTTCGGTGCGGCCCAGCGCATCTTCCAGGCCGATGCCGAGCGTCATCGGCACCAGCTTGGAGATGCCGTCGACCATGCCATAGGGGAAGCCCAGCACGCGGCCGGTGTCGCGCACGACCGCCTTGGCCGCCATCGTGCCGTAGGTGATGATCTGGCTGACGCGGTCGCGGCCGTACTTGGCAGCGACGTAGTCGATGACTTCGTCGCGCCGGTCCATGCAGAAGTCGATGTCGAAGTCGGGCATCGACACGCGTTCGGGATTAAGGAAGCGCTCGAACAGCAGGTCGTAGGGCAGCGGGTCGAGATCGGTGATCTTCAGCGCCCAGGCCACCAGCGAACCGGCGCCCGAACCGCGCCCCGGGCCGACCGGAATGTCGTGTTCCTTGGCCCATTTGATGAAGTCCGAGACGATCAGAAAGTAGCCCGGGAAGCCCATCTTGCAGATGACGTTGAGTTCGACGTCCAGCCGCTCGAAATAGCTCTCCCGGGTGTGCCCGGGCGCCAGCGGGTACTTCGCCAGCCGCTCTTCCAGGCCCTCGCGCGACTGCACCCGGATCCAACTGTCGAGGGTTTCCTCGGCCGGCACCGGATAGGCGGGCAGGTAGTAGGTGCCCAGGCGCAACTCGAGGTTGCAGCGCTGCGCCAGCGCCAGCGTGTTGTCGATCGCGTCGGGCGCATCGGCGAACAGCGCGGCCATCTCGTCGGCCGATTTGAAGTATTGCTCGCGCGTGTACAGCTTGGGTCGACGCGGGTCGTCGAGTACCCGACCGGTGGCGATGCACACGCGCGCTTCGTGCGCGTCGAAGCCCTCGGCATCGAGGAAGCGCACGTCGTTGCCGGCCACCACCGGCAGCGACAGGTCGGAGGAGACCTGCATCGCGAGCGCGTTGTGGACGGTCTCCTCGTCGAAGCCGCAGCGGGTGAGCTGCAGGAACAGGCGTTCGTCGAACACCTCGCGCCACTGCGAATACCACTGCCGTGCCAGGTCCTCGCGGCCGCCGGCGAGCAGCCGCGCGGCCGGTCCGTGACGCCCGGCGATCGCGAACAGGCCGGCGTTGCAGTCGCGCAGCCAATCGGGCCGCACCACCACGCCATCGGTCCGGTGGCCTTCCATCCAGGCCCGCGTCAGCAGACGCGACAGCGACAGGTAGCCGTCGTGGTCGCGGCACAGCAGTGTCAGCGTCGAGGCCGGCTCGTCGCCTTCGGCCAGCGAGATGTCGGCGCCCATGACCGGCTTGATGCCGGCACCTTCAGCCGCGCGATAGAACTTCACCAGCGCGAACAGATTGTTGCGGTCGGTCAGCGCGACCGAGGGCTGGCCGAGTTCGGCGCAGCGTTTGACCAGCGCCTTGATCCGGATCGTCGAATCGGCGAGCGAGTATTCGCTGTGGACGTGGAGGTGGACGAAGCGCGCGGGCATTGCAGGGGCGAGGCGGCCGGAGCGTCAGGGTAGGGCGGTGGCGGGGGGCGGACAAGGCTTGACAGCCGGGCGACCGCGGCGCGGCGCGGCCGGGCGGCCGCCGCAGGGCGGTCGGCGTTCAGGCCAGGACGGGCGCTTCGAACAGATCGGCCAGTGCAGGCGCGGCGGGCGCGGGGGCGAGCAACCGGGATACCGGCGCGAAGCTGCGCCGGTGGTGGATGCACGGACCGTGGCGCTCGAGCGCGGCGAAATGCGACGGGGCGCTGTAGCCCTTGTGGCGGTCGAAGCCGTAGGCCGGGAACTGCGCGTGCAGTGCGACCATCGCGCGGTCGCGGGCGACCTTGGCGAGGATCGAGGCGGCCATGATCGCTTCTTCGATGGCGTCGCCGCCGATGATCGCGCGCGCCGGGCATGGCAGTCCGGGCGGTAGCCGGTTGCCGTCGACGAGCACCCGTTCGGCGGCCGGGGCCAGCGCCTGCACCGCGCGGGTCATGCCGGCGTGCGTGGCGTGGTAGATGTTGATGCGGTCGATTTCCTCGACGCCGACGAACTCGATCCGCCAGGCCAGCGCGCGCTCGACGATCTGCGGATACAGCGCCTCGCGGCGCTTTTCGGTCAGCTTCTTGGAATCGTCGAGGCCAGCGATCGGGCGCTTGGGGTGCAACACCACGGCCGCGACCACGACCGGGCCGGCCAGCGGGCCGCGCCCGGCCTCGTCGACGCCAGCGATGCGCAGGCGCCGGGTCATGGTGCGGGCTCGGGATAGGCGCCGGCCGGCAACGCCGGCGGCGCGAGTTGCGCCACGGCCTCGGCGGCGCTCGCCGAGGCGCCCTGGCGCAACTGCAGGTGCAGGTCGCGGTAGACCGGCTGCAGCGCGGCGCGGGCCGCCGGATCGTCGAACCAGTGCAGCACCGCCTCGGCCAGCCGCTCGGGCGTGCAGTCCTCCTGAATCAGCTCGGGCACGATCGTGCGGCCGGCGAGCATGTTCGGCAGCGAATAGCGGTCGACCTTCATCAGTTTCAGCAGCCGCACGACGAACGCGGTGCTCGGCGCGATGCGGTAGCCCACGACCATCGGCCGTTTGGCCAGCAGCGCCTCGAGGGTCGCGGTGCCCGAGGCCAGCAGCACGACGTCGGAGGCGACCATCGCGGTGCGCGCCTGGCCGTCGAGGACCCGGACATCGAGCGCGGAAAACCGCGGCTGCGCCAGCAAGGCGTCGATCGCCGCGCGGCAGGCGGCATTGGCCGCCGGCACGATGACGCGCAGTCCCGGCAGCGCGGCGGCGACGCGGGCCGCGGCGTCGAGGAACACGTCCCCCAGTCGGGCGATCTCGCCCAGACGGGAGCCCGGCAGCACCGCGAGCACCGGCGCGTCGCCGTCGAGCGCGAGTGTCCGGCGCGCGGCATCGCGGTCGGGTTCGAGCGCGAGCATCTCGGCCAGAGGGTGGCCGACGAAGCGCGCATCGACGCCGTGCGCGGCGTAGATCGGCGGTTCGGTGGGAAACAGGCACAGCACCCGGTCGGCGCTGCGCCCGATCTTCGCCGCGCGGCCCTGGCGCCAGGCCCAGATCGACGGGCTGACGTAGTGCACCGTGCGGATGCCGTGTTGCTTGAGCGTGCGTTCGAGCCCGAGATTGAAGTCCGGTGCGTCGATGCCGACGAACACATCCGGCCGCCAGGCCAGCAGGCGGGCGCGCAGTGCGCGGCGCAGCCGCAGCAAGCGCGGCAGATGCCGCAGCACCTCGCTCAATCCCATGACCGCCAGTTCCGAGGCGTCGTACCACGTCGTCATTCCGGCCGCGCGCATCGCATCGCCGCCGACGCCGACGCACTCGATATCGGGGTGGCTCGCGCGCAAGCGTTCGATCAGCCCCGCGCCGAGCAGGTCTCCGGAGGCTTCGCCGGCCACCAGCGCGACGCGAAGCGGGGGCGCGGCGGCGCGCTGGGGCGGCTGGATTCGGGAATCGGGATTCGACACGACAGATCGACGGCGTTCGGACCGGGGCATTGTGCCCGCTCGACGCCCGAATCCCGAAGTCCCGATCCGGACCTCAGCGCAGCAACGGCCGCGCGCCGGCGTCGATGAATGCGAGCATCGCGCGGACATCGGCACTGTCGTGTGCCAGTTCCGATAGTCGGGCGCGGGCGGCTTCGAGCGGTTCGCCCGAGACATACAGCGCGCGATAGGCGCGCTTGATCGCGGTGGTGCGCTCGGCATCGAAGCCGCGGCGCTTGAGGCCCTCGGCGTTGATACCGCGCGGGCGGCCGTAGCCGTCCTGGGCGACCATCACGAACGGTGGCACATCGCCGTTGACGAACGCGCCCATGCCGATGAATGCGTGCGCGCCGATCCGGCAGAACTGGTGGATGCCGACGAAGCCGCTGAGGATCACGTGATCGCCGACTTCGACGTGGCCGGCCAGTGTGGCGTTGTTGGAGAACACGCAGTGGTTGCCGACGATGCAATCGTGGGCGACGTGGGTGTAGGCCAGCAGCCAGTTGTCGTCGCCGATGCGGGTCGCGCCGCCGCCGTCGCCGGTGCCGCGGTTGATCGTGACGAACTCGCGGATGGTGTTGCGATCGCCGATGATCAGTTCGACCCGCTCGCCGCGGAATTTCTTGTCCTGCGGTTCGCCGCCGATCGCGGCGTGGCCGTGGACGCGGTTGTCGCGTCCGATCGTGGTCGGGCCGTGGATGCTGCAATGCGGCCCGATCACCGTGCCGTCGCCGATCTCGACCTCCGGGCCGATGATCGTGAACGCCCCGATGCGGACACCGGCGCCGAGCTTGGCGCCGGGATCGACGACGGCCGTGGCGTGGATCGCGGCCTCGCTCATCGTCAGTCCTTCACTTCCGCGCACAGGATGTCCGCGCATGCGGCCTGCTGGCCGTCGACGCGGGCGATGCCGCTGTAGAGCGTCATGTTGCGGATCTCGCGCTTGATGCTCACGTCCAGCTCCAGCCGGTCGCCGGGCACCACCATGCGCGAGAACTTCGCCGCGTCCACCTTGACCAGGTACGACAGCGCGCCCTCACTGGTGCGGCCGCGGCTAAGATGGCTCAGGATGCCGCCGGCCTGTGCCAGCGCCTCGATCACCAGCACGCCCGGCATCACCGGATGGTCGGGGAAATGGCCCTGGAAAAAGTGTTCGTTGGCCGACACATTCTTGTAGCAGAGCACGCGCTTGCCCGATTCGAATTCGACGACGCGGTCGACGAGCAGGAACGGGTAGCGGTGCGGCAGCAGCTTGCGGATGCCGCCGATGTCGATCGGCAGCGTCAGGTCCAACGTCATTCATCCCCCTTTGCGCGCGCGCCGATGCGGCGGGCGAGCGAATCGAGCTGGCGGATCCGCACGGCATTCTTGCGCCATTCCCGGGTGGGCTGGGCGGGAATGCCGGACGAGTACTCGCCCGGCTCGGTGATCGAAGCCGACACCATCGTCATCGCATGGACGACGACCTTGTCGCAGATTTCAAGATGGCCGGCCACGCCGACCTTGCCGGCCAGCATGCAATAGCGGCCGATGCGGGTGCTGCCGGCGATGCCGACGCAGCCGGCGATCGCGGTGTGCGCCCCGATGTGCACGTTGTGCGCGACCTGGATCAGGTTGTCCAGGCGCACGTCCTCCTCGATCACGGTGTCCTCGAGAGCGCCGCAGTCAATGGTGGTATTGGCACCGATGTCGCTGTCGTCGCCGACCACCACACCGCCGAGTTGGGGCACGTTGAGCCAGCGGCCGGCCTCCATCGCCAGGCCGAAGCCGTCGGCGCCGAGCACGGCGCCGGGATGGACGGTCACCCGCTTGCCCAGCCGGACGCGCTTGACCAGCGACACCCGCGCGACGAGCCGCGCGCCTTCGCCGACCACGCAGTCCTCGCCGATCGTGCAGCCCGGCCCGACGGTCGCGCCGGCGGAGATCACGCTGCGCGCGCCGATCGTCGTCAGCGGGCCGACCGACGCGGTGGGATCGACCGACGCGGTCGCATGGACCACGGCCGACGGGTGCACGCCTGCGGGCGCATCGGCGCGCGGCGCGAACAGTGCGGCGATCTTCGCGTAGGCGACATAGGGATCGCGCGCAATCAGCGCCGTGCCCGTGAAGCCCTCGGCATCGGCCTCGCGCAGCACGACGATGCCGGCCGCGGTGTGCGCGAGCTGCGGCCGGTAGCGCGGGTTGGACAGGAAGGCGAGCCGGTCGGGACCGGCGGCCGTCAGTGTCGCGACCCCGACGACAGCGACGTCGGGATCGCCGTGGACGGTCAGCGCGAAGCGGTCGGCGAGTGCGCGAGCGGTGAGGGGGGCATGGGCGGTCATCGGTCCGGGCGGCTCAGAACGCGCCGCCGAACGTGAACTGCAGCCGCTCGAGCTCGTCGCCGCCGCGGATCAGTTCGCCCGAACCGCCGCGGACTTCCTTCTGGCTGCGCAACGGATAGGCATAGCTGATCGAGATCGGGCCGACCGGCGCGCGCCACATCAGCGCCACGCCCGCCGAGGCACGCAGCTCCTTCGCTTCCCAGGAATCGACGTCGCGGAACACGTTGCCGAAGTCGACGAACGCCGAGATGCGCGCGGCAGGCGACTTGATCAGCTGCGGGAAGAACATCTCGAACGAACCGACGGTCTTCACCGCGCCGCCGATCGGCTGCAGGTAGCTGCTGGCGAACGCGGTCTCGCGCGGGCCCAGGGTGTTGTCGCGGAAGCCGCGCACCGAGCGCGCGCCACCGGCGTAGAAGTTCTCGAAGAACGGTAGGCCGGAGGCGGTGACCGTGCGCACGTAGTCGGGCGAGTTGGGCTCGCACGGCGCGCTCGGCGTCGGGTTGGGATTGGCTTCGGTCGGCGCGATGAAGCAGATGTTGCGCACGATGTCGTCGCCGTAGCTGTCGCCGTAGCCGATCTCGGCGCGGGTGTTGAGCACCAGGTAGCGGTTGATCGGCCAGTACTTGGAGATCTCGTAGTTGAGCTTGAAGTACTCGGCGGTCGAGCCGGGCAGGGTGGCCTCCAGCGAGACGCGCTGCAGCATGCCGCGGGTGGGCTGCAGGTAGTCGTTGCGGGTGTCGCGGGCCCAGGCCAGTTCGCTGCGCCAGGCGTGGAAGGTGCGCGAGCCGAAGGCCTCGATGTAGTCGACGATCGATTCGGGCGAGGAGCCGCGCCAGGCGAAGATCTGGTTGCGGTCGGCGCCGAACAGCAGCGAGATCGAGTCGTTCTCGGTCAGCGGGATACCCAAGATGGCCTGGCCGGCGGCGCTGGTGGAGGAGTACTGCGCGGTGTTGAACTCGGAGTTGTCGAACTCGCGCCACCACAGGTTGTAGCCCAGCGACATGCCGCCGTCAGTGAAGTACGGGTTCATGAACGAGAACGAGTAGCGCTGCAGGTAGACGTTACGCTGCGCCTCGACCGACACGCGGTTGCCGCTGCCCAGGAAGTTGTTCTGCGACAGCTGCACCGACGTGGTCACGCCGGCCAGCTGCGAGTAGCCCAGGCCGAACACGAAGCTGCCCGAGGTGGTCTCGGTCATGTTGAACACGACATCGACTTCATCGTTGCTGCCCGGCACCGGCTGGGTCTCGACGTTGACGCTGCCCGACTCGAAGTAGCCCAGGCGCTGCAGGCGGACCTTGGAGCGGTCGATCGCGGCCTGCGAGTACCAGCTGCCCTCGAACTGGCGCATCTCGCGGCGGATGACCTCGTCGGAAGTGCGGTTATTGCCCTTGAACTGGATGCGACGCACCTGCACGCGCGGGCCGGGCACGACCTGCAGGTTGATCGCCACGGTGCGGTTCTCGCGGTCGACCTCGGGGATCGGGTTGACCTGCGCGAACGCGTAGCCGATGTTGCCGAGCGTGGCGGTGATCGCGTCCGAGCTCAGCTCCAGCAGCGCGCGCGAGAACACCTGGTCCTTCTTGACGAAGACGCGGCTCTCGATCTCCTCCTTGGGCAGCACCGTGTTGCCGGTGATCTGCACGTCCGACACCTTGTAGATCTCGCCTTCGGTGATGCCGGCGGTGATGAACATGTCGGCCTTGTCGGGGCTGATCGCGACCTGGATGCTGTCTTCGCTGAAGTCGATATAGCCGCGGTCGAGGTAGAAGTTGTGCAGCTTCTCGCGGTCGCCCTCGAGCTTTTCGCGCGAATACTGGTCATCGCGGCGGTACCAGCTGAGCCAGTTGGATTCGCCCGATTCCCAGTTGTCGGTCAGCGTCTCGAGGTCGTAGACCTCGTTGCCGACGATGTTGATGTGGCGGATCTTGGCCGCCTTGCCTTCTTCGATATTGATCGCGATGTCGACGCGGTTGCGATCCAGCCGCGACACGGTCGGGGTGATCTTGACGTTGTACTTGCCGCGGTTGTTGTACTGGCGGACCAGTTCCTGGGTCACGCGGTCGAGATCGAGGCGGTCGAAGGTCTCGCCTTCCGACAGGCCGATGTCGTTGAGGCCCTTGGTCAGGTCCTCGGTCTTGATGTCCTTGTTGCCGTTGAGCGTGAGCCGGTTGATCGCCGGGCGCTCGGTCACGGTGAACACCAGGATGTCGCCCTGGCGTGCGACCTGGATGTCTTCGAAGAACCCGGTGCGGTAGAGCGCGCGGACCGCCTCGGAGATGCGGGTCTGGTTGACCGCGTCGCCGCGCTCGACCGGCAGGTACGTAAACACCGTACCCGCGCCAATGCGCTGCAGGCCGTCGACGCGGATGTCGCTGACGGTGAAGCTGCTGGCGGCCGGCGGCGCGAGCGGCGGCAGCGCTGCGGCCGGCGCGGCAGATGTGGCAGGTGCGTTGGCCGTCGTCTGGGCCCAGGCCGGCGTGGCGATCACCGCGGCGAGGGCGAGGGCGAGCAGGCGGCGGTCGGGGATACGCGTCATTCTTCGGGTCCGGGTAGGGGAGGGAGTCCGGCGCTGGGCGGCGGAAACCGGGTCGGGGCAGTCGTCTAGCGCACCAGTTGCAGGATGTCGTTGTAGAACGCCAGGCCCATCAGGCTGGCCAGCAGGGCCAGGCCGACATACTGCCCGGCCACCATCGTGCGCTCGCTCACGGGGCTGCCTTTGACCAACTCGATAAGGTAATACAACAGGTGGCCCCCATCCAGCAGGGGGATCGGGAGCAGGTTCAGGATCGCCAGGCTCAGCGACAGCAGGGCGAGGATCGTCAGATACCAGGCCGCGCCCTGTTGGGCGTAGGTGTTGGCCGCCCGGGCGATGGTGATCGGCCCGGCGACGGTGTTCTCCAGCGCCACCCGGCCGGAGAACGCCCGCCCGATCATGCCGACCAGCTGTCCGGCCAGATGGCCGACTTCGCGGACCGCGACCGGGGCGGCGGCGACCACGCCGTAGCGCTGCATCGCGTCCTTCGGGGGCATCGGCAGGTTGCGCGGGGGCGCGATGCCCAGCGCCCAGTACTGGCCGCGGCCCTCGGGCAGGTCCATGCGCCCGGGAGTGATTTCCAGCGCCAGGCGCTCGCCGTCGCGCGCGACCTCGATCATCGCCGCACCGCCGCGTTCGCCCAGCCGCTGGACCAGCGGACCGATGTCCTCGAACGCGCGCACCGGGCTGCCGTCCACCGCGGTCACGCGATCGCCCTCGGCCAGGATGCCCCAGGCGGCGCTGTCGGGCTCGACCCGTCCCACCAGCGGCGGCACCAGCAGATGCCGCGGCAGCAGACCGATGGCCTGGGTGAAGCGGCGCTGGTCGAAGTCGTCGGGCAACTGCGACAGACGCAGATCGCGCACGACCTGCCGGTTGCCGGCATCGGTGACGTGCAGCGCGATGTCGCGATGGTCGAGCGCAGCTGGCAGCAGCGCCTGGTGGACCTCCGACCAGGTCGGGGTGGCCCGGTCGCCGACCTGGTCGACGCGGTCGCCGGGGCGCAGGCCCGAGGCTTCGGCGATGCCGGTGCTCTGGCCCACCACCGGCGCGTAGTCGGGGCGACCGATCACGAACATCGCCCACAGCAGCAGGACGCACAGCAGCAGGTTGGCCAGCGGGCCGGCCGCCACGATCGCGATGCGCTTCCAGACCGAGGCGCGGTTGAAGGCGTGGGCGGCCTGGTCGGCCGGCACGGGGCTTTCGCGCTCGTCGAGCATCTTCACATAGCCGCCCAGCGGCAGGATCGCGATCTGGTACACGGTGCCGTCGCGTCCACGGCGCGACCACAGCGCGCGCCCGAAGCCGATCGAGAAGCGCAGCACCTTGACCCCGCAGCGGCGCGCGACCCAGTAATGCCCGAACTCGTGGAAGGTCACGAGCACGCCCAGGCTGACGATCAGCCACCACACCGAGCCGAAGAATTCAGACATCGCGCACGCTCAATGGACCACACCGGAATCGATCGCCTGCCCAGCGGCCCGCCGGGCTTGCGCATCGGCATCGCGCAACACGTCCAGCGAATCGGCAGGCAGGGTGGGGAGCGCGGCGAGCACATGCTCGACCAGCGCTGGAATGGCTAGAAAACGAATCCGTCCCTGAAGAAAGGCTGAAACCGCGACTTCGTTGGCGGCGTTCAGCAGCGCCGGGGCTGTGCCGCCGGCAATCAACGCCGCGCGCGCCAGCGCCAGGCAAGGGAAGGTGTCGGTGTCGGGCGCCTCGAAGTCGAGCCGGCCATGCTGCAGCAGGTCCAGCCCCGACACGCCCGAGGCGATGCGCTCCGGGCTGCCCAGGCCCACCGCCAGCGCGGTGCGCATGTCCGGCAATCCGAGCTGGGCGAGGGTGGAACCGTCGATGAACTCCACCAGCGAGTGCACCAGGCTCTGCGGGTGCACCAGTACGTCCAGGCGCTCGGACGGCGTGGCGAACAGGTGGTGGGCCTCGATCAGTTCCAGGCCCTTGTTCATCAGCGTTGCCGAGTCGACCGAGATCTTCGGGCCCATCGACCATTTGGGGTGGGCGACCGCCTGGGCCGGGGTCACCTCGGCCAGTGCCGCCCGGTCACGGCCACGGAACGGGCCGCCGGATGCGGTCAGCACGATTCGCGCCACCCCGCTGCGGTCGCCGTCGGCGGGCAGGCACTGGTGGATCGCGTTGTGCTCGCTGTCGATTGGCACGATGACCGCGCCGGCCTCGCGCGCGGCGCGCATCATCAGATCCCCGGCCAGCACCAGCGATTCCTTGTTGGCCAGCAGCACCCGCTTGCCGGCGCGTAATGCGGCGAGCGTGGAGTCGAGTCCGGCGGCGCCGACGATCGCCGCGACCACCGTGTCGCAGGCTTCGGCGTCGACCGCGAGCGCATCGAGCGCCGCCATACCGGCATGGGCCTGCGTCGCCAGGCCGGCCGCGCGCAACCCGCTGCGCAGAGCCGTCAAGCCCGATGGGTCGGCGATCACCGCATGGTCGGGCCGGTGTGTAGCGCACAGCGCGATCAGTGCGGACACATTGCTGCCGGCCGCGAGCACGCTGGCGCGCAGGCGCTGTGGATGCCGGGCGATGACGTCCAGCGCCGAGGTGCCGATCGAGCCGGTCGCGCCGAACACGGCGACACGGCGGATCATCGGGCGTCGGCCCGGCGGGGCAGGCAGCGGAGCGGGGCGGCCATCGTGTTCAGAACCCGAGCCAGATCTGCCCGAACGCGAACACCGGCAACGCGGCGAGCACGCTGTCGATGCGGTCGAGTACACCGCCGTGGCCAGGGATCAGGGTGCCCGAGTCCTTGGCGCCGGCCTGGCGTTTGAGCAGGCTTTCGAACAGGTCGCCGACCACCGAGGCCAGCACCGTCAGCACGGCGACCGCGGCCACCAGCGGCAGCTGGGCGAGCTGCGCGCCGGCCAGGGGGGCAAAGGCCAGCGCGACGACGAGGCCGGCGACGATACCGCCGGCCAGGCCTTCGACGGTCTTGTTGGGGCTGATCCGCGGCGCCAGCTTGCGGCGGCCGAAGCGGCGACCGGCGAAATAGGCGCCGGTGTCGGTGGCCCAGACGATCGCCAGCGCCAGCAGCAGCCAGCGGTTGCCATGTTCGCCGCCTTCATTGGCGTGGATCACGCACAACGCCGCCCACGCCGGGATCACCGCCAGCGTGC
Organism: Luteimonas sp. S4-F44; assembly: GCF_022637415.1. Lineage (NCBI taxonomy): Bacteria > Pseudomonadati > Pseudomonadota > Gammaproteobacteria > Lysobacterales > Lysobacteraceae > Luteimonas > Luteimonas sp. S4-F44. The sequence goes on along the minus strand of NZ_CP093340.1, from coordinate 2,395,611 downwards.
CGGCGGCGAGCTTGAAGATCCGCCCGCGGGCATCGGGTTCGGCGGCGAAATCGTAGCGGCGCAGCCACAGTGCTGCGGCCAGCCACCAGAGCACGCCGACCATGGTCAGTATCTTGAGCAGCACCAGCGAGCCGCCGCCGGTGGCCGATCCCCAGACGATGGCGACCATCAGCAGCAGGTTGAGCAGCAGCAGCGCGGTGCGCGCGAGCGTGTCCTCGACGCCGGCCAGCCGCAGCCATTCCCACAAGGCGGCGAGGAACACGATGGCCGAGACGGCCGCCATCCACGGGGTGTTGAGCAGCAGCACGGCGGCGATGGCGGTCGGGGCCATCAGCAGCGCGGCGAGGATGCGCGTGCTTGTCATTCGATGCTCTCCTTGTGCGGCGCGGTCGCAGCGATCTGCTCGCCGGTCAGGCCGAATCGGCGCTCGCGCGAGCCGTAGGCGGCCAGGGCCTGTTCGAGTTCCGCCACGCCCAGTTCCGGCCATAGCGTCGGCGTGAACCACAGTTCGGTATAGGCCAACTGCCACAGCAGAAAGTTGCTGATGCGCAGGTCGCCGCCGGTGCGGATGAACAGATCCGGTGCCGGCAGGTCGGCCAGGGCGACCCGTGCGCCGACCGCGGCCTCGTCGATGTCTTCCGGGCGCAGGCGGCCCGCGGCCACGTCCTGGGCCAGTGCGCGCGCCGCCATCGCGATGTCCTGCCGGCCGCCATAGCTCGCCGCGACGTTCAGTGCCAGCCGGGTATTGCCGGCGGTCTGCGCTTCGGCCGCGGCCATGCGTGCGCCCAGCGCCTCGCCGAAGCGCGCGCGCTCACCGATGAAGCGCAGACGCACGCCGCGGCGGTGCAGCTCGCCGACTTCGCGATCGAGCGCACCGAGGAACAGCTTCATCAGCGCCCCGACTTCGTCCTCGGGCCGTCCCCAGTTTTCGCTGGAGAACGCGAACAGCGTCAACGCCTCGATGCCGCGTTCCAGGCAGAAGTCGATGCACAGGTTGACCGTCCGTGCACCGGCGCGGTGCCCGATCGCCCGTGGCCGTCGCCGGCGTGCCGCCCAGCGGCCGTTGCCGTCCATGATGACGGCGATGTGCCTGGGGACCGGTTGATCGGGATTGGGGAATGCGGAATCGTTCAAGAGCGGTCCGTCTGCATCGCAGCCTGCTGCGGAAGGGGGGCACGACGCAGGACTCGGTTCCCGATTCCCGTCGTCCGAGTCCCGGCTGTTCAGACCGCCATCAATTCCTGTTCCTTGGCCTTGACCACATCGTCGACGTCCTTGATCGCCTTGTCGGTGATCTTCTGGATCTCGTCCTCGCTGCGGCGCACGTCGTCCTCGGAGACGAGCTTTTCCTTCAGCAACTCCTTGACCTGCTGGTTGGCATCGCGGCGGATGTTGCGGATCGCGACCTTGGCGTCCTCGCCCTCGCCGTGGACGACTTTGGTCAGGTCGCGGCGGCGTTCCTCGGTCAGTGCCGGGATGTTGAGGCGGATCGTGGTGCCGGCCGTATTCGGGGTCAGGCCGAGGTCGGAGCCCAGGATCGCTTTCTCGACCGCGCCCACCATCTGCTTTTCCCAGGGGGTGATGGTCAGCGAGCGGGCATCACTCACGGTGACGCTGGCGACCTGCGTCAGTGGCATGTCCGAACCGTAGTAGTTGACCTTCAGGTGGTCGACCAGGGCGGTCGAGGCGCGGCCGGTGCGGACCTTGACCAGGGCGTGGCGCAGGGCCTCGACGCTCTTGGCCATGCGGGTCTGGGTGTCTTTCTTGATGTCGTTGAGCATGCGCGCCCCCGGTCCGTGTGCTGAATCGGAGGATTATAAGCGGCCGGGACTGGCGCGGGGCGGCGGGCGCCCCGTGCCGGCCGGCGGGTTCAGCCGCGTCCCTGGACCAGCGTTCCGATCGGCTCGCCGCGCAGGATCCGCAGCAGCACGCCGGGCTGGCCCATGTCGAAGATGCGCAGCGGCAGATCGGAATCGCGGGCCAGCGCGAAGGCCGCGGTGTCCATGACCTCCAGGCCCTGACCCAGCACCTCGTCGTAGGTCAGGCGGTCGTAGCGCTTGGCGCCGGGCACCTTCTTGGGGTCGGCGTCGTAGACGCCGTCGACCTTGGTCGCCTTGAGCAGCAGGTCGGCGCCGATCTCGATCGCGCGCAGCGCAGCCCCCGAATCGGTGGTGAAGAACGGCGTACCGACGCCGGCGGCGAAGATCCCGATCCGGCCCTTTTCCAGGTGACGGATCGCGCGGCGGCGGATGTAGTCCTCGCAGACATCGTTGATCTTGATCGCGCTCATCACCCGCACGCGCGCGCCGCGCTTTTCCAGCGCGTCCTGCATCGCCAGCGCATTGATGACCGTGGCCAGCATGCCCATCTGGTCGCCGGTCACCCGGTCCATGCCACCGGCAGCCAGTCCGGCGCCGCGGAAGATATTGCCGCCGCCGATGACCAGGCCGAGCTCGGCGCCGGCCTTCTGCGCCTCGATGACCTCTTCGGCCAGCCGGCCGATCACCTTCGGGTCGATGCCGTAGTCCTCATCCCCCATCAGCGCCTCGCCGGACAGCTTGAGCAGGACGCGGCGATAGGCGAGAGGTGAGGTCATGGCGGACTCCGGAGATTGGGGGCGCGTGAATTCTAGAAGATCGACGCCATTCGCGCTCACGTCGGGTGTCGCATTTTTTTCGCGAAAGCCCGGGCGAAAACATCGCGGGGTCGCATGTCCTTGATCGGTGGCTTGCTAATCGCAGCCTCTCGTCCATCGAGGAAGCGTGCCATGCCGGAGAAGAAGACCACCGCCCGTGCCACGAAGGCCAAGCGCGAGGGCAAGTCCGCCAGCACCCAGGCCGGCGAGTTCGTGCGCGAGGAGATCGAGCACGTCCGCGAGGGCAAGCACGGCGCCAAATCGACCAAGCAGGCGATCGCGATCGGCCTGTCGAAGGCGCGACGCGCGGGCGTCGATGCCAAACCCGGCAAGACGGCGTCCAAGGCGACGAAGAAGAAAGCCGCGCAGGATGCGGCCAAGGCCGGCACCGACGCGCACCCGTCGGCGGCCCGCTCCCGCGGCGCCAAGCAGGCGCTCAAGACGGCGAGCAAAAAGACATCGGCCAAGCAAGTCGCCGGCAAACAAGCCTTGTCCACCCAGGCCAAGAAGGCGGCGTCCAAGCGCACCGCAGCCGACCGCTCGGCCGTCGCGAAGAAGGCCGCCAAGACCAAGGGCGCGGCCGGTCGCAAGGCGGCCGCCAAGAAGGCTGCACGGACGCGCGAGAACGCGTGAGCACGCGGCGACCACGCATGTCAGACGACCGATGATGCCGGTAGCGAGGCCGATACCGCGGTCCCGACACGGCGGCGGCGCGGGGTCTGCGCCACGCCATGCCGAGGACCAGGCGTGGCCGTGCGCATGCCGCTCAGTCGGGCGCGGCGTCGCTGTTGTCGTCGGACGCCTGGCGGTCGGCATCCGGCGACGCCGCTTCGACGGTGCCGTCGGCCTTCACCCGACGGACGAATGTCGGGCCGGTGATCAGCGCCGGATCGTTGCCCTCGGCCGATGGGTTGTTGTCGTGCGCGTAGTCGGCGCCGCGGGCGGCGATCCGGTCGTTGACGGCGACATTGTCGGCCTGTTGCGGCTGGTCGGGCTGGGGGTCCGAGGCGATATCGGATTCACGCGTCATGGCTGCGCTCCAGGAAGGCGGGTGGCGCATGGTGGCCTTGTGGCGGGCGAGCTCGGTGTGAACCGCTTGTCTGTCTGTGTCGCAGGGCGCAGCTTTTAGTATCGAAGAGCGTGACGCCACGCACACGTCGCCCGCGCCTACCATCGAGCAGCGCCCGCCTGTTGCACTGTCTCCGACCACGGTCGCACCACACCAAATCGCGGAGCCGAGCAGGGGAGTTCGGAATGCCGAGCAAGCAGGCTATCGAGCGCAGGAGCGGCCGAAGTGGCTCGACTGCGCCCGTGCGCGTGATCGGACTGGCGCTCGGCGTGGCCTTGAGCGTGGGCGTGGTCGTGTTGTTGCTGCTCGACCGGCAGACGCGCATGCAGGCCGCCGATCGCCAGAGCCTGGCGATGGCGACCGGTGTCGATCGGCTGCTGCACCTGGAACTGCGCAACATCGAGCGCGCGCTGGGCGGGATCGCCGCCGATCTCGGCGACGATCCGGTGCCCGCGCGGGTGCAGGACGCGATCGGGGGCGTTGTCGCTCGCCACGCGGAGCTCGCCTCGATCGTGCTGTGCGACGCCCAGGGACGCGCGCTTTCGCCCGGCCCCGACGTGCCCGACCTGCACGCCTGGCGGACCGCCGAGTCCGCCGCCGGACCGGCAGCGCTGCGCCTGGGCGGGCTGCGGCGCGGGGATGCCGGCTGGGAGTTGCCGCTCGCGTTCCCGGACGGCCACGGCCGGTGGCTGGTGGCCAGGCTTCTGACGCGCGAACTCGACGCGATGACCGTCGGCTTCGATGTCGGCCGGTTCGGCAGCATCGTGATCTACACCCATGATGGGCGCGTGGTCTCGCGGTTCGGCCGCGGCCCGTCGCAGGTCGGACGTCGGGTCGCGCTGCCCGCGCTGGCCGCATCGCACGGGGCGCGCTTCAACATCCGGCGGGTCAGCTCGCTCGACCACATCGATCGCGCGATGGGGTTCAGCCGCACCAGCGACTACCCGCTGGTGGTCAGCGGCGGCTTGAGTGTGCGCGAGGTGCTGGCGCCATGGCGCCTTTATGTCGGCACGGCGCTGGCACTGGTCGCGACGTACTGGATCGCGCTGGCGGCGGTCTTGGCGCGGTTGCGCGCCAACGAACGCGCGCAGACCGGGCTGCTGGCCGAGATCGAGACCCAGACACGTTGGTTGCGGCAGGCGCAACTGGCCTCGCAGATTGGCGTGTGGCGGATCGAGGCCGGCGATGACCGGGTGCGCGTGACCGACGAGATGGCGGCGTTGTTCGGCCTGGTGCCCGAAGGCGGCACGATCGCGCTCGACGCCTTCTTCGCGCGCATGCACCCCGACGACCGGAGCAAGGCCCTCGCCCAGTTCACGCAGTTGCGCGGCAGCGGCCAGCCTTATGAGCAGGAGTACCGCGTGGTGTTGCCCGATGGCCGCATCCGCTGGCTCAAGGGCAGCGGCGCGACCGTGACCGACGGCGGTCGCGAGGTGATGACCGGGACGGTGATCGACATCACCGAGCGGCGCGATGCGCAGATGCGGATCGAGCGCGCGCAGATGCAGTTCCGCCAGTTGTTCGAGCGCAATCCACTGCCGGCCTGGCTCTACGACGTGGGCACGCTGGACGTGCTCGCGGTCAACGAAGCGGCGATCGAGGTGTATGGCTACAGCCGTGAGACGTTCGTCGGCATGCGCGTGACCGATCTGCTCGCGCCCGAGGACCGCGATGTCGGCACCGATGTGATCCTGCGTCAAGGTGAGGGCAGCAGCGAGCGGACCTGGACGCTGGTCACGCAAGACGGGCGGCGGATCGAGGCTCGTGTCCACGCCCGCGACATCGAGATGGACGGCGCACGCGCGCGGCTGGTGCTGGCCGAGGATATCGGTGCGCGCCTGGTCTACGAGCGCGAACTGGCCTGGCGTGCCAGCCACGATCCGGCGACCGGCATGTTGACGCTCGCCGCGCTGGCCGAGCAGCTCGACGCGCAATGCGCGACGCGCCCCTGCGATGGATTCTCGATCGCCTATGTGCAGTTGCGCGACCTGGAGTTGATCGCCCCCACACTCGGGCGCCGGACCGGCGAGGCGGTGCTGCGCGAAGCGGCCGGTCGGTTTGCGCGGATCGCCGAGCGCTACGGGCTCGGCGGCCATGCGCCGCCCGAGACCTTCGCGATTGCCGCATTCGATCCTGCGGACCTGCCGGCGTTGGTCGAGGACCTGGTCGCGGCCAGCCAGTCGCCGGTAGAAGCCGATGGCGGCATGTTCCCGCTCGAGGCCTGGATCGGCTTGGCCGACGGGCCGTGCGAGGACGGCGGCGCCGAACATGTGATCGCGCACGCCGCACTCGCGGCGTTCCAGGCACGACGCGGGCGGACCGCGGTTGTGCGCTACGACACGGCGATGGCCGTTCAGGCGGCCGAGCGGCTGGCGCTGCTCCGGCGCCTGCGCAAGGCGTTCGACCGGCGCCAGTTCGAGTTGTTCTACCAACCGATCCAGCGCCTGAGCGATGGCCGCGTGGTGGCGTTCGAGGCGCTGTTGCGCTGGCGCCAGGACGACGGCAGCTTCGTCCCCCCGTCGCTGTTCGTGCCGCTGTGCGAGGAGTCCGGTCTGATCGTGCCGATCGGGGCCTGGGTCATCGAGGAGGCGGCGCGTGCGAGCCGCCGGCTGGCCGATGCGGGCGCTGACGTCGCGATCGCGGTGAACGTATCGGCGGTGCAGTTTGAGGCCGGGCTACCGGCCGATGCGATCCGGGCGCTGCGCCAAGTGCACGCATTGCGCCCAGGTGCGCTGCACCTTGAATTGACCGAGAGCGTGCTGCTGCGCGATCCCGACGCGGTCCGCGCCCAGATGGGGCGGCTGCGCGACGAGGGCGCGTGTCTGTCGATCGACGATTTCGGGACTGGCTTCTCGAGCATGGCGTACCTGCGCGAGTTGCCACTCGATTCGCTGAAGATCGACCGCGCTTTCGTGCGGGATGTCGTCGACGACGTGCGCAGCGCCGCCATCTGCCGGGCGCTGATCGATCTGGGCCACGGCCTGGGCCTGTTGGTCATCGCAGAGGGCGTGGAAGACGCGGCGCAGCGCGACTGGTTGATAGCCCATGGCTGCGATCAGGCGCAGGGCTACCACTTCGGAGGGCCGCAGCCACTGGAGGCCACGCTCGCGCTGCTCGCCCGGGCGCACTGAGCCGGAGGCATCGCCGGCCGGCGCCGTGGGTCGGCACAACTCGCGTGGTCGGTCGTGGTGCGCCGCAGCATGTGCACGGCGCCCGCACATCGGCCGCTTTAGCGTGTGGAGATTCGATCCCCGGCGTCCAGGAGCACCACCCAGATGGCCAAGTCCACGAAATCCACGAAGCGACCCGCAGCCTCGAAGGCTGCGCAGCAGGTGTCCGCCGCGCGCGCGTCCGACAGTGCGGCGTCCAAGGCGCCCGCACCGGGTGCCGGCGATCTCCAGGCCGAGCAAGCGGCTGATACGGAGGTTCTCGCCGCGCAGTTCGCCCACAACGAGAACAAGGCATCCGAATACGGCCGCGAACGCGCGACCACGCCCCCGGCCGGACAGCAGGCGACGCCGCCCTCGGATCTGCCGACCGCCAGCACCCTGGGTGAATCCAATGCGTCGGCGAAGGTCGGCACACGGCCGGCGCCCGGTGCCAACCCCACTGTCGAGTCGCTCGACCGCGTCCGCGTCGACGCCACCGGGCAGCGGTTGACTACCAATCAAGGGGTGCCCGTCGCCAATAACCAGGACTCGCTCAAGGCGGGACTGCGCGGCCCGGCGTTGCTGAAGGATTTCATCCTCCGCGAGAAAATCACCCACTTCGACCATGAACGTATTCCCGAGCGCATCGTGCACGCGCGCGGCTCGGGCGCGCATGGGTACTTCGAATGCTACGAGGCGGTGCCCTCGCTGACCTGCGCGGCGCCGTTCCAGGAAGCGGGCAAGATCACCCCGGTGTTCGTGCGCTTTTCGACCGTGGCCGGCGAGCGGGGCTCGAAGGACACCGCGCGCGACGTGCGCGGCTTCGCGGTGAAGTTCTACACCGACGAGGGCAACTGGGACCTGGTCGGCAACAACATCCCAGTGTTCTTCATCCAAGACGCGATGAAATTTCCGGATCTGGTGCATGCGGTCAAGCCCGAGCCACACCATGCAATGCCGCAGGCGGCGTCCGCGCACGACACGTTCTGGGATTTCGTCTCGCTGATGCCTGAGTCCACGCACATGCTGCTGTGGCAGATGTCGGACCGGGCGATCCCGCGCAGCTACCGCATGATGCAAGGCTTCGGTGTGCACACTTTCCGCTTCGTGACCGCCGAGGGCGCGTCGTCGTTCGTGAAGTTCCACTGGACGCCGGTGTTCGGCACGCATGCGCAACTGTGGGACGAGGCGGTCAAGATCTCCGGCTGCGATCCCGACTTCCATCGCCGCGACCTGTGGGAAGCGATCGAGGCGGGCGAGTATCCGGAGTGGGAACTGGCCGTGCAGGTGTTCTCCGAAGACGACGCCGAGCGTTTCTCGTTCGACGTGCTCGACGCGACCAAGCTCGTGCCCGAGGAACTGGTGCCGCTGACCCCGCTGGGGCGTCTGGTGCTCAACCGCAATCCGGACAACTTCTTCGCCGAGACCGAGCAGGTGGCGTTCTGCACCGCGCACGTGATCCCGGGCATCGACTTCACCAACGACCCGCTGCTCGCCGGACGCATCCATTCCTACGTCGACACCCAGATTTCGCGGCTCGGCGGTCCGAACTTCCATGAGTTGCCGATCAATGCCCCGATCGCGCCGGTCCACAACAATCAGCGCGACGGCATGCACCGGCAGGCGATCCATCGCGGCAAGGTCGCCTACGAGCCCAACTCGCTCGGTGGCGGCTGTCCGTTCCAGGCCGGCAAGGCCGGCTTCGTGCCGTTTCCCGAGCCCGTCGAGCAGGACGAGGTGCGCGGCAAGCCCGAGCGGTTCGCCGAGCATTTCAACCAGGCGACCTTGTTCTACAACAGCCAGACCAAGATCGAGCAGGCGCACATCGTCGCTGCGTTCCGCTTCGAACTGTCGAAGGTGACCGTGCCGGCGATCCGCGAGCGGGTGGTGTCGATGCTGCGCAATGTCTCCGACGATCTCGCCGAGCAGGTCGCCGCGGGCCTGGGCATGCCGTTGCCCGAGCCGATGCCGCGCGTGTTGCCTGACCCGCCGGCGCCTGAGGTCGAGGTGTCGCCGGCGCTGTCGATGCTCGCGCGTCCGGGCGAGGCGGGTATCCGCACGCGCAAGATCGCGATCCTGGTCAATGAGGGCAGCAATGCCGACCAGGTCGCCGCGCTGCAGAAGACCCTGCTGGCCGAAGGCGCGGTCGGCCGGCTGGTCGGCCCACGCGTGGGGCCGTTCACCGCCGCTGACGGCGCCAGCCTCGATGCCGATGCCTCGCTGGAGAATGAGCCGTCGGTGCTGTTCGACGGCGTTGCGATCCCGGGCGGCGAGGGTGCCGGGCAGTTGGCGCGCGACGGGCGCGCAGTGGAGTTCGTCAGCGACCAGTTCCGCCATTGCAAGGCGATCCTGGCCTTCGGCAACGGCGCCGATCTGCTCGAGGCGGCTGGCATTCCGGTCAATGGCGAGGATGCCGCGTTGATCGTGGCCCGCGATGCTGGCAAAGCGTCGATCGGACGCTTCGTCAAGGCGCTGGCGCAGCATCGCAACTTCGATCGCGAGCGCGATCCGCCGTTGATCTGAAGCCTGCGCCGTGCGCCGCGATAGCTGCTCGCCGTCTGTCGGCGCTATGAGCGCGGGCCACGCTTGACCTTGCCTTCCCGGAGCCGACGCCATGTCCCTGTCCGCCATGCCCCCTCCGTTGTTGTCCGCCGCGTCCGGGCGCGGCCGCATCGCGGCCGCTGCGACGCCGCTGCAGGCCGGTGTCCGCGCCTGCCTGGCCCAGCGCCCTGCATTGCCGCTCCCTGGCGCCGGTGCGACGCTCGAGCGCTGGCGTGCATTGGCTGGCATCGCCGCTGATGATCTGTGCGTCGTCAAGGTCATGGAGGCGCATTACGACGCACTGGCGATCCTCGCCGAGCTCGATGCCGAAGCACCACCAGCGGATCAGCTGTTTGCGGTGTGGGCCGCCGAGCCTCCGGATGCGCGCGTGCAGTTCGTCGCGCAGGACGGCGCCGAGGGACGCCTGGACGGGATCAAGGCCTGGTGCTCGGGCGCCGACCTGGTCGACGCCGCGCTGGTCACCGCGCACGAAGGCGATGCGCGCGTGCTCGTGCGCGTCGCCTTGCGTCAGCCCGGTGTCGAGCGCCTGCGCGGTGGCTGGCATGCGATCGGCATGGGGCGCGTCCATAGTGGGCGCGTGGCCTTCGATGGTGCGCGCGCGACCCGGGTGGGCGCGCCTGGCGCCTATCTGGCGCGGCCGGGCTTTTGGCACGGCGGTGCCGGCATCGCCGCCTGCTGGTTCGGCGCGACCGCCGCGATCGCGGAACGCCTGCGGACCCATCCGCGCATCGCCACCGATGTGCATGCGGCCGCACATCTGGGCGCGATTGACATCGCATTGTCGGCCGCGGCCGCTGTGCTGCGCGAGACCGCAGCGCTGATCGACACGGCGCCCACCGCGCCGCACACCGCGGCGGTGATCCGGGTGCGCTCGCTGCTCGAGCGCGTGGCGACCGAGGTCGTGGACCGCGTCGGCCGCGCGCTGGGAGCGGGCCCCTTGTGTGAGGACCTCGATCATGCGCGGCGTTGCGCGGACCTCACCACGTTTATCCGGCAGAGCCATGCCGAGCGCGATTGGACGGCGCTGGGCGAGGCGGTGGCGCGACAGGAGGCGGCTTGGACGCTGTAGCCGAGGGACGGGACCGGGCGAAGCCGACGATCGTCGGCGACGGCCAGCACGAGGGCGCCTGGCGCGTGTCCGCCTGGCTGCAGGCGCTACCACGCATCACCGCCGACGCTTGCCTGGCCGGTGTCGCGCGCCTGGTCGTGGTGTCGCCGCATCCCGACGACGAAGTGCTCGGTTGCGGCGGTCTGATGGCCGAGGCCGGCCTGCGCGGACTGCCGGTGCACGTGGTCTCGGTGACCGACGGGGAAGCCTGCTACGCGGACGATCCTCGATGGCCGCCAGCGCACACGCGGGCCGTGCGACGCGCCGAGCTTCGGGCTGCGCTGAACGTGCTGAGCGGCAAAGTGCCGGTGACGGTCGCGACACTGGATCTGGGCGACGGCCGGATCGGCGCTGGCCAATTGGCCCTGGTCGCGCGGATTGCGGGTGAACTGCGCACGGGCGACCGGGTGCTGACCACCTGGCGGCACGACGGACATCCCGACCACGAGGCGACGGCGCGTGCGACCGCCGACGCCGCAGGCCGGGTCGGCGCGTCGCTGCAAGAGTTTCCCGTCTGGGGCTGGCATTGGCTGGATCCGACTGCCGCGTCGCCGCCGTTCGCCGATGCGTACGCCGTCCGGCTGTCCGCGCAGGCCGTCGCCAGCAAGGCCCGGGCCCTGGACTGCTTCGTCTCGCAGCGCGCTGGCGGGCATGCCACGCCGATCCTGCCGCCGCATGTGATCGCGCGTTTCTCGCGAGACTTCGAGGTCCTGCTGCCATGAATGCCGTCGCCTCTACCTCGCCCGACTACTTCCATGCGCTGTACACGGACGACGATCCGTTCGGCTGCCGGCACCGCTGGTACGAGGCGCGCAAACGTGCGCTGTTGCTGGCAAGCCTGCCGGCGGAGGCCTACGACGCCGGTTGGGAGATCGGCTGTTCCAACGGCGAACTCACCGTCGCGCTCGCGGCTCGATGCCGCACATTGCTGGCGACCGATCTCGATCCACGCGCGGTCGAGCTGGCGCGCGCGCGCACCGCGACCTGCGCTGGCGTGCACGTCGACGCCATGCACCATCCGCAGCAGTGGCCGACGGGCACGTTCGATCTGATCGTGCTCAGCGAGGTCGGCTATTACCTCGCCCCCGACGCGCTTGACGCGTTGCTGGCCCGGTTGCCGACGAGTCTGCGCGATGCGGGGGTGTTCGTCGCCTGTCATTGGCTGCACCCCTTCGACGAGGCGCCGCAGAACGGCCGCCAGGTCCATGCCGCGATCGCGCAAGCGCTCGGCGCGCCGGCGTTCCGCTACGAGGATGCCGACCTGCTGTTCGAAGGCTGGTCGGTCTCGCCGCATTCGGTCGCGCAACGCGAGGCGTTGCGATGATCGGCGTGGTCGTGCCGGCCCACAACGAGGAAGCCTTGCTCGGCCGATGCCTGGCGTCGGTACGTGCGGCCGCCGCCGATCCGCAGCTGGCCGGTGAGACGGTCCACGTGGTGGTGGCGCTGGATCGCTGCAGCGACCGCAGCGCGGAGATCGCCGCGGCGCACGGTGCGACCGGACTCGTGGTCTGTGGCGGCAATGTCGGCAGCGCCCGCGACGCCGGCATGCGCGCGGCGATCGCTGCCGGTGCGCGCTGGCTGGCGAGTACCGACGCGGACTCGGTGGTGTCGCTCGACTGGTTGTCGGGTCAACTGGTCTGCGGCGGCGATGCGTTCTGCGGCATGGTCGCCGTCGACGACTGGCTCGATTACGCACGCGACGTTCGCGATGCGTACGATCGCAGCCACCTGCGCCGTGACGGCCATCTGCACGTCCATGGCGCGAATCTCGGGCTGACCGCCGAGGCCTACCTGCGCTGCGGCGGATTTCCGCCCATTGTCGCGCACGAGGACGTCGCGCTGGTCGATGCCTTGGTCGCCTGCGGTGCCCGGATCGCGCGCTGCGCGGCGCCCATCGTGCGCACCAGTGCACGCCGCAGCTCGCGTGCGCGGCAGGGATTTGGCGACTATCTGCGGGCGCTCGAGGCGCGCGTCCAGTCGGTCGCGGCCTTCGGAAGTGGCGAACCGCACCCGGCCGATCCGGTCCCGGTGGCGCAGGGGCCCTGAACTGATCAGCTGGGCGGCTTCAGTGATGCGTGCTGGCCACGCTGGCGCGGCAGATCGCCACCCAATTGCGCGACGACAGCGCGCGTGGCGTGTCGAAATGGTTGTTCCTCGGCCAGATCGCGGGGAAGGTGGTTTTTCGGTTCGGAAAAACAGCGATCCCGGGCATCGCGCCCGGGATCGCGTCGGTGCAACGGGGCCGCGCTCAGGCGACGTCGGGCTCGCTGAACGCTTCTGGGGCATCCTCGGCGGCGCCGATCGGGATGCAGCTGCAGAACACGTTCTTGTCGCCGTGCACGTTGTCCACGCGTGCGACCGGCGGCCAGTACTTGGTCTGGCGCAGGCTTGCCAGCGGGAATGCGGCCAGTTCGCGCGGATAGGCATGGGTCCATTCGCTGGCGGTGACCTGCATCGCGGTGTGCGGCGCGTGCTTGAGCGGGTTGTCCTCGCGGTCCAGGCGGCCGTCCTCGATCGCCTGGATCTCGCCGCGGATCTGGATCATCGCGTCGATGAAACGGTCGAGCTCGTGCAGCGATTCGCTCTCGGTCGGCTCGACCATCAGCGTGCCCGAGACCGGGAAGCTGAGCGTCGGCGCATGGAAGCCGAAGTCGATCAGGCGCTTGGCCACGTCCTCGGCGCTGACGCCGGTCGCGTCCTTGAGCGGGCGCAGGTCGAGGATGCACTCGTGGGCGACCAGACCGTTGCGGCCGGTGTAGAGCGTGGGGAAATGCGGCGCCAGGCGCTTGGCGACGTAGTTGGCGTTGAGCAGTGCGACCTGGGTGGCGCGGCGCAGGCCGTCGGCGCCCATCATCGCGATGTACATCCAGCTGATCGGCAGGATCGAGGCCGAGCCGTGGGTGGCCGCCGAGACCATGCCGACCGTGCCGTCTGCGCCGAGGCCACGGGGCAAGTAGGGCGCGAGATGCGACTTCACCGCGCACGGGCCCACGCCCGGCCCGCCTCCGCCGTGCGGGATGCAGAAGGTCTTGTGCAGGTTGAGGTGGCTGACGTCCGAGCCCCACTTGCCGGGCTTGGCCAACCCGACGAGGGCATTCATGTTGGCGCCGTCGGTGTACACCTGACCGCCGTGCTGGTGGACGATGTCGCAGATCGCGACCACGTCTTCCTCGAACACGCCATGCGTGGATGGGTAGGTGATCATGATCGCGGCCAGGCGGTCGGAATACTTCTCGGCCTTGGCGCGGATGTCGTCGACATCGACGTTGCCGTCCTTGTCGCAACGGGTTACCACCACGGTCATGCCGACCATCTGCGCCGACGCCGGGTTGGTGCCGTGCGCCGATTCGGGGATCAGGCAGATGTCGCGATGGCCCTGGCCCTGCGCACGCTGGTAGGCGCGGATCGCGAGCAGGCCGGCGAATTCGCCCTGCGCGCCGGAGTTGGGCTGGAAGCTGACCGCGTCGTAGCCGGTGATCTCCACCAGCATCGCCTCCAGGCCGTCGATCAGCTCGGTGTAGCCGGCGGTTTGGTCGGCCGGCGCCAGCGGATGGATGTTGGCGAACTCGGGCCAGGTGACCGGGATCATCTCGGCGGTGGCGTTGAGCTTCATCGTGCACGAGCCCAGTGGGATCATCGTGCGATCCATCGCCAGGTCGCGGTCGGCCAGCGTGCGCATGTAGCGCAGCAGCTCGTGTTCGCTGTGGTGGGTGTTGAACACCGGGTGCTGCAGGAAGCCCGAGTTGCGACGCAGCGCCTGCGGCAGCGCGTCGGCCGTCGCGGCGTCGAGCGTATCGATGTCGGCCTGCGCACCGAACACCGCGGCCAGCGCCACGACGTCGTCGCGGGTCGTGGTCTCGTCGAGGCTGATGCCGACCGACGCGGCGTCGATCGCGCGCAGGTTGAAACCGGCCGCGCGTGCCTTGGCGTGCAGCGCCTCGGCGTCGACGCCGGTCACGTGCAGGGTGTCGAAGAATGCGTCGCCGACCGCGACACCGGCCTGGCGCAGCGCGGCGGCCAGGATCGCGGTCAGGCGGTGGGTGCGACGGGCAATGCGGGTCAGGCCTTCCGGGCCGTGGTAGACGGCATACATCGAGGCCATGACCGCCAGCAGCACCTGCGCGGTGCAGATATTGGAGGTCGCCTTCTCGCGGCGGATGTGCTGCTCGCGCGTCTGCAGCGTCAGCCGGTAGGCGGGATTGCCGGCGGTATCGACCGAGACACCGATCAGGCGGCCGGGCATCGAGCGCTTATACGCATCGCGGCAGGCCATGTAGCCGGCGTGCGGGCCGCCGAAGCCAAACGGCACGCCGAAGCGCTGCGCGCTGCCGACGACGATGTCCGCGCCCCAGGCGCCGGGCGCCTCGATCAGCGTCAGCGCCAGCAGGTCGGCCGCGACCGCGACGATGCCGCCGCGCGCATGTACTGCGTCGGCGACCGCGAGGTGGTCGTCGATGCGACCGAAGGTGTTGGGGTACTGCAGCAGCACACCGTAGCTGCCGGACTGGGCTGCGGCGTCGGCGGGGCCGACCTCCAGTTCGATGCTCAGGCCCGCGGCGCGCGTGCGCAGCACGTCGAGCGTCTGCGGATGCACGTCGTCGGCCACGTAGAACACGTTCGACTTCGATTTTGCCGAGCGCTTGGCCAGCGTCATCGCCTCGGCCGCGGCGGTCGCCTCGTCCAGCAGCGAGGCGTTGGCGATATCCATGCCCGTCAGGTCGGCGACCATGGTCTGGAAGTTGATCAAGGCTTCCATGCGGCCCTGCGAGATCTCCGCCTGGTACGGGGTGTAGGCGGTGTACCAGGCCGGATTCTCGAGGATGTTGCGCAGGATCACGTTCGGCGTGTGGGTGCCGTAGTAGCCCTGGCCGATGACGCTGCGCAGCACGGTGTTCTTCTTCGCCACGGCGCGAATTTTCGCCAGCGCCTCGACCTCGGTCGTCGCGGTCGGCAATGCCAGTTCGGTGGCCGACTTGATGCTGCCCGGGACGATGGCGTCGGTCATCGCGTCGAGCGACGCATGGCCGACGACCTCGAGCATGTGGGCGATCTCGGCGTCGTTCGGGCCGATGTGGCGCTCGACGAAAGCCGAAGGGTGTTCGAGGTCGCGCAGGGGCGATGCGGTCATGGCGGGCATCCGGTAGGGCGGCAGGGGCGGCGGGCCGACGGATGCCGCGCCGCGCCGGGGACGGCATGCGGCGACGGAAGGCGCCGGCCTTCCTCGTGCCCCTCTGTCCTTTTGCCTGAGAGTTCGGGGGTTGACGCGTCCCCATGCACCTTCGGCGCCGGATCGAACCGGTCTCTCCAGAGTTTTCCCGCCGGCAGTACGTGGGCCTGAGCGATTACGGGCGTTGCGCCTTCGGCAGCGGGGCGGACCCGCTTCTCCCACCGGTTGGTTGCAGCGCACCGATTATACCGCGCTCATGCGCCCGGCCGGGCGGGGCGTGACGCCGGTTGCATGACGCCACGGCGATCCTGCGGCCGTTCCTGCAGCCCGATGTCCGACCATGTCCGCAGCGCCGCCCCCGTGCACGCTCGTCCAGCTCTTGCTGCCACTGCGCGGCGCCGATGGCCAGCGGTGGCCGCGCGCGATGCTGGATGCGGTGCGCGACGAACTCAGCGCACGTTTCGGCGGCGCCACCGCATTCGTGCGCGCGCCGGCCGCCGGCGCCTGGGAAGACCCGGGCGGCGAGGTGCAGCGCGACGAGGGGGTGCCGGTCGAGGTCATGTCCGGCCGGCTCGACCGCGTCTGGTGGGCCGCCTACCGCGCCACGCTGGAGGCGCGCTTCGACCAGGACGAGGTCCTGATCCGGGCCAGCGCGGTCGAACGGCTCTAGGACTGCGCCCGCTCGGGCGGTTTGCGGCGAGGTCGCGCACGCCCGGACTCGGTGTCGCGTCGCGGACGTGGCCGTGCGGGTGTCGACCCCGGCCTGCGGATGCGCCAGTGCCCCGCAACGCTTCACGCGCCTGGCGTCGCTGTGCCGGGCGTGCGGAGGTGAGGGATGGCCTGCTGTCGTGGCCGTTTGGTGTGCACGGCGCGCGCGGCGGCGCGGCCAGGGGGCGCGCACGCCATGCAGGGAACGCTGCGTCCGGCGCTGTGGTCACCGACGCGTTGTTATGCTGCGCGGCCCTCTTGTGACCGTCTTGTCTATGCGCGCCTGTCCATGCGTGGGCGTCCGGCGATGGCCGTGACGCCATCGCCGTCGCCCCAGGTTCCGATCCGCCTGCTGACCCTGCTGCTCGCGGGACTGGCGATGTTCGGCCCGTTCTCGATCGACACCATCTTTCCGGCGTTCCCGGCGATCGGTGTGGACCTGGGCGCGGATGCGGCGGCGATGCAGCAGACCATCTCGATATATCTCATCGCTTATGCACTGATGAGCATCGTGCATGGACCGCTGTCGGACGCACTCGGGCGGCGGCGGGTGATCCTGGGCGGCTTGTCGGTGTTCGTCGTCGCGTCGATCGGTTGCGCGCTGTCGACCAGCCTCGGCGCGCTGTTGGCATTCCGTGCCTTGCAGGGGCTGTCGGCGGGTGTGGGCCTGATCGTCGGACGCGCGGTGATCCGCGACGTGCTGCATGGCGACGATGCGCAGCGGCTGATGAGCCAGGTGTCGATGATCTTCAGCATCGCGCCGGCGATCGCGCCGGTCATCGGCGGCTGGCTGCTCGGCTGGGGGCGCTGGCCGCTGATCTTCTGGTTCCTGGTCGCGTTCTCGCTGGTGCTGCTGGTGGTGTGTTGGCGCCGGTTGCCGGAGACCCATCCGGCCGAGGCGCGCATCTCGCTGGCGCCCGCGCGTCTGTTGCGCGGCTATGCGGCGATCGCCGCCAACCGGCGGTTCCAGCGCATCGCTGTGGCCGGCGCGTTCAACTTCTCGGCGCTGTTTCTGTACATCGCCTCGACACCGGTGTTCGTCATCGACGTGCTGCGCCTCAACGAGCGCCAGTTCGGCTGGTTTTTCATCCCGATGATCACCGGCATGATGCTGGGCGCCTGGGTATCGGGGCGGGCGGCGGGGCGGATCAGCGGGCCGCGGCTGGCGAACATCGGCTTTGCCTGCAGTGGCGTGGCGATGGTCGCCAACCTCGGCTACAACCTGCTGGTCGACCAGCCGGCGGTGCCCTGGGCGGTGCTGCCGATGATGCTCAACTCGTTCGGTATCGCGCTGGTGTTCCCGATCCTCACGCTCGCGGTGCTGGACATGTATCCGCGCCAGCGCGGCTCGGCGTCATCGCTGCAGGCCTTTGTCGGCCTGGTTCTCAATGCGGTCGCCGCGGGCCTGCTGTCGCCGCTGGTCAGCTCGCATCCGCGCGCGTTGGCTGTTACCTCGGCCGGCTTCATGCTGCTGGGCTGGCTGTTCTGGCGCGCCTAGCTCGCACGCGGCGCACCGCCCGCAGGTCCTGTGCGCGAGGCCGCGCCGATCGCGCCGACCGACCCGTTGTAGCAGGGTCCAAAACCGGGGTCAGAGTGCAATTTCGCATCGCGAAAATTGCACTCTGACCCCGGTTTTAGAGACCGAAGGCGCGGGACTTTTTCCAACGGGCGACTTTGCCGCTATCCGAGGTCGGGCGGTGTACGTCCGCAGCCCGCTTTGCTGCGCGGCATGCCGCGCAAGCGGGTGAACGCCCGGCGTGCTTCGCCGGGCCGGACCGATCCGCGAAGCGGAACGGGCGCGCGCCCGAGTCAAGGCAGGGTGAGCATGGATGGCGTGCGCGGCATTGCCGCGCATCCATGCGAACGCCACGCGTGCTTCGCGTGGCCTTGACCGAGGGAAAAGCGGCTACTGGCCGACAGGCGGCTGCCTGTCCGAAGTAAAGCCCTCAGCCCCGTGCAGGTGTCGCGGACGGAGCAGGGGACTGCGCGGCAGTTGGTGCGCTCCAGCCGCAGTTGCGGCCCTCGTTCTGCTGCTCGAGCCAGGTCTGCAACGGCGCGAAGTACTCGAGCACCGGCGCGGCGTCCATGGTCTCGCCGCCGGTCAGTTCCTTGAGGGTCTGCTGCCAGGGCTGGCTGTTGCCCTTCTCGAGCATCGCCCAGAACTTCTCACCGGCCGCCTTGTTGCCGTAGAAGCTGCACTCGTACAGCGGGCCTGTGTGTCCGGACGCATCGCACAGCGCCTTGTAGAACTGGAACTGCAGCACGTGCGAGAGGAAGTAGCGCGTGTAGGGCGTGTTGCCCGGCACGTGGTACTTGGCACCGGCATCGAAGAAGTCTTCGCCGCGCGGCGTCGTCGGGGCCACGCCCTGGTACTGCGCCTTGAGCGACCACCAGGCGGCGTTGTAGTTGTCCGGGGTGATCGAGCCGTCGAACACGCCCCAGCGCCAGCGGTCGATCATCAGCCCGAACGGCAGGAACGACACCTTCGCCAGCGCCATGCGCATCTGCGAATTGACCAGCGATGCCTGCGATTGCTGCTGTTCGCCGACCAGGCCGATCGACTGCAGATACTTGGGCGTCATCGCCAGCACGATCGTGTCGCCGATCGCCTCGTGGAAGCCATCGTGCGCGCCGCTCTGGAACAGCGGCGGGCGGCCGTTGTAGGCGAGGTAGTAATAGACGTGGCCGAGCTCGTGATAGATCGTCGTGAAGTCTTCTTCGTTCGGCTTGGTGCACATCTTGGTGCGCACGTCCGGCTGGCCGTCGATCTTGCCGCCCATGTCCCAGGCGCTGGCGTGGCAGACCACGTCGCGATCGCGCGGTTTGACGAACTGGGTCTTGGCCCAGTAGCTGCCCGGCAGCTTGGGCATGCCGAGCGAGACGTAGAAGTCCTGCGCGCGCTCGTTCATGCGCTTGGCGTTGTCGATCTGCGCGGCGTGCGCGATGTCGGCGCGGCGATCGGAATCGATCAGCGCGTTCTCCTTGACCATCCGCTCGTTGAGCAGCGCGTGATAGTTCTTTTCCAGCGCACCGGTGATGTCGAGGTCGCCGGCATCGGGGTAGGGCTGCAGCACGTCCCAGAGGTTGCTCCAGTCCTGCTGCCACATATTGCCCAGCAGGTGGGCGGGCAGCAGCCCGCCCTCGACCGTGCCGCGACCGGGATAGCGCGCTTCCAGCCGTCCGCGCGCGTAACAGTGCAGCTGTTCGTACAGCGGCTTGACCTGGCCCCACAGGCGATCGGTCTCGGCGGCCAGTTCGGCCGGCGGCATGTCGTAGCCCGAACGCCAGGCCTCGCCGGCATCGGCGAAGCCCAGGTCACGCGCGCCTTCGTTGACCAGTTCGACGAAGCGCGTGTAATCGCTGCGCATCGGCTGGGCGATCGTGTGCCAGCCCTGCCAGGCGTCGAGCTGCGCGTCGTAGTCGCGGCTGCTGCGCAGCACGTCCTCGAGTTGGCCGAGCTGGCGGCAACTGCGCGCCTCGCCTTCGCCGGTGCAGTACTGGCCGGCGCCGTAGGTGCCTTCCATCTTCGAGGCGATCTTGGTCAGTTCGGCCAGGTGTTCGGGATTGCGCGGCGGCGGCATCGAGGCGCCGAGCTTGAGCAGGTTGATGGCGCGTGCGGTCTCGGGCGACATCTGCTGGCCTTCGAACTTGCGCGACTGCTCGATCCAGCTGTTGAGCTGGGCGAGGTAGCGCTCGTTGTACTTGGCCGCCAGCAACTGGCTGTCGTCGTTGATGTAGGTTGCCGACAGCCACTGCGAGGCGGTCAGTTCCGGCATCAGCGTGCGCATCTCCTCGTTCACGCGCGCGATGAACTGGTCGGCCGTCTCGCCCTCGGGCGCCGTGGAGGCGGCCGGCGTCGTGGCGTCGGGCGAGGCCGAGCGGTTGCAGCCGGCGAGCGTCAGGCTCGCGGCGACCGCGAGAGCGAGCAGGGCATGGCGATGGGTCACGACGGCGTCCGGTGTACAGAAGGAACCGGGAGGCTAGTGCGCCGATTGCAGCGCTGCAAGTGACGACGGACCGCCAGCGGTGGCGGTCGGAGGCAAACGACCGGGCGATGCGACGCCGCGGCCGCGGCGCTATTCAGCCAGAAACGGGCGCCGGCAGCAGGCCGCGCGCAACCAGCCACGCGCGCGCATCTTCGGCATCGTGCGCGAACCAGGCCTGCGCCGAGCCCAGCCGGAAGGTGTAGCCCCAGGCATCCATGTCGGCCATCAGACGCGCGCTGCCGACGCCGGGCAGCGACTGGGCAAGCACGATCTGCAGATAGCAGGCCGCGTCCTCCTCCTCGACGGAATCGGTGGCGTCGGTATGCACCGCCGCCCGGCGCTCGGGCGGCAGCACGATCAGATGGCAGGCCTCGTGCAACAGCGAATGCACCGGTGTGTCGTCACGCGCATGCACGTCGGTGCCGATGATGCCAGCCTCGCTCTCGCCCCAGTAGCTGCCGGGAATCGGCAGACCCGGGGCGATGCGATGCAGCCGCAGCCCATAGCGCTGCAACAGGGCGGTCGGCGCCTCGAAGCCGATGTCGGCCAGGCACAGCACGCCCGCGGCAGATGTGTGCGGCGACGCAGTCGACGTCGCCGAAACGCCGGGGGACGAGGGCACGGCGGCTCAGGCCGGGGTGATGCGCTCGTCGGGCAGGGCGACCGAGATGTCGAGCACGTCGTTGTCGCCGTCCTTGACCAGGTCCACCTTGACCGCATCGACATCGATGCTGACGTACTTGCGGATCACTTCGAGCAATTCGCGCTGCAGCAACGGCAGATAATCGGGCGCGTTGCGGCTGGTCCGCTCCTGGGCCACGATGATGCGCAGGCGGTCCTTGGCGATCGTCGCGGTGTTCTTTTTGGGCTTGAGGAAATCGAACAGGGCCATCATCAACCTCCGAACAGCTTGCTGAAGAAGCCCTTCTTCTCCGTGGTGGTGAAGCGCAGCGGGCGCTCCTGGCCGAGCAGTCGCGCGACCGCATCGTCGTAGGCCTGGCCGGCGATCGACTGGGCGTCGAGAATCACCGGCTCGCCCTTGTTGGACGCGTTGAGCACGTCGCCCGATTCGGGGATCACCCCGATGGTCTTGAGCCCCAGCACCTCTTCGACGTCGGCAATCGACAGCATCTCGCCGCTTTCCACGCGGGTCGGGCTGTAGCGGGTCAGCAGCAGGTGTTCCTGCACACGCTCGCCCGACTCGGCGCGCCGGGTCTTGGACTGCAGCAGGCCGATGACGCGGTCGGAGTCGCGCACCGAGGAGACCTCGGGATTGACCACCACGATCGCGCGGTCGGCGAAGTACATCGCCAGGAACGCGCCTTTCTCGATGCCGGCCGGCGAGTCGCAGATCACGAAGTCGAAGCCGTCGTCAGCGAGTTCCTTAAGCACCCGCTCCACACCCTCCTTGGTCAGCGCGTCCTTGTCGCGGGTCTGCGAGGCGGCGAGCACATAGAGGTTGTCGAAACGCTTGTCCTTGATCAGCGCCTGCTTGAGCGAGGCCTCACCCTGGACGACGTTGACCAGGTCGTACACCACGCGGCGCTCGCAGCCCATGATCAGGTCGAGATTGCGCAGGCCGACGTCGAAGTCGACGACCGCGGTGCGCTTGCCCTGCCGGGCCAGCCCGCTGGCGATGCTGGCGCTGGTGGTGGTCTTGCCGACCCCGCCCTTGCCCGATGTGACTACGATGATTTCTGCCAAAACACGTCTCCTGGGTGTGCCGCCGTCACTCGAGTGCGGCGATCTTGAGTTCTTCATGCTCCAGCCAGACCTGGACAGCCTTGCCGTGGAGTTCTCGTGGAATATCTTCCAGCACCTTGTACTGCCCCGCCACGGCGACCAGTTCGGCATGGAAGCTGCGGCAGAAGATGCGGGCATTGCGGTTGCCCTGGGCGCCGGCCAGCGCACGACCGCGCAGTGGGCCGTAGATGTGGATCGAGCCGTCTGCGATGACCTCGGCACCGGCACCGACCTGCGACATCACCGTCAGGTCGCGGTTGCGGGCGTAGAGCTGCTGGCCCGAGCGCACCGCCGAGGTCTGCATCAGCCCCGGTTCGGCGGCCGCCTGGGCGGGCGCCGGCGGCGGGGTGGCTGGTGCGGCCGGGGCGGGCGCTGCGCGCGGAGGGGCCGGGGGCGGGGCGGGCACAGCGGCGGCGTCCGCGTTTTCGTACTGGACGCGGAATTTCGACAGCAGCGGCAGGCCGAGCGCCTGGGCGAGCAGCGCGTTGTCGCTGCTGCCCCAGGCCAGCGCGACCGGCAGCGCGCCGGCCTCGCGCAGCGCGTCGATGAGCGCCTGTGCGGTCGCCGGGTCCGGGGTCGCGGGCAGGCCGCCAAAATCGAGGATCACCGCCGCCCGCTCGAACAGCTTGGGCGCGCGAGTCACGCGGCTGCGCATCTCCTCGCCCAGCCGGGCGACGTCGAGGGTGCGGATGCGCAGATTGGCGATGCCGACCTGGCCGATCTTCAGTTCGCCGGCCGGCTCGAAATCGGCCGCCGGTGCGGGCGCGGGCTGGCTGGCCATCAGGCGGTGACCCCCGGCAGAGGAGCGCCGGCCGGCAACTGCCGGGGCCTGAGCCACGCAGTGTCGGGCAGCCGGCCGCCGTAGGTGTCGCGCACCCACGGATAGCTGCACATGTCCTTGACCAGCATCGAGGCGCGCAGGTCTGTGCCGGGCATGACGTGCTGGCCGACCTCGCGGAAGCCGAAGCCGCCGTGGAACAGCCGCACCGGGTCGTTGTCGTGCTCGACGAACACCTCGCAGGTCAGGAGCGGGTAGCGGACCTCGGCATAGCTCTGCACGTCGGCGTAGAACGCCCGCCCGACGCCGCCGCCGCGGCGGCGGCTGGCGACCACGATGCGGTCGATGTAGAAGAATTCGGGGTAGTGCGCGCCGAACCAGGCGTAGTTGCTGCTGTCGTGCCCGCTGCCCGAGCCGAAGCCGATCAGAAAGCCCACCATGGCCTCGTCGCGCTCGGCGACGCGGAAGTACTCGGCGGTGTCGTGCAGGCGGCGGAGGCGGGCGGCATCCAGCGGCAGGATCGACGGGCCGGCGGCGTTGTTGAGTTCAAGGATGGAATCCAGCTCGTGCGCTTGCACGTCGCGGACGACGATCGACATTCCAGACTCCATGTGAGACGACAGACACACGAATCGACCGCAGGCGGCAACTTTGGCCGCAATGCGTCGCAAGCGCGGATTATTGCATGCCCGCCGCGCGCGGGCGAGGCACGCCGCGGCGCCCGGCATGACTTCAGGCCCTGCGCGCGAGGCCCCGCGCGTGCCTACCATGGCGCATGATCCGCGCCCTGAACCACAACCGCTTGCTGCGCGTCGCCGGCCTGTTCACCTGGGCGGTGATCGGTCTGCCGTTGCTGATGCTGTCGCTGGCCCCGGCCGACCAACTGGTCGAGGGCGGGGCGCGGCTCTGGCTCGACAGCTGGGCCTCCTGGCTGGCCTGGGCGGTGTTCGGCACCAGCTACGCCTGGCTCACGCGCAGCCTGGGCGAGCGCCGCATCGGCGTGCTCGACCGGCTGCTGGTGCTGGTGCTGGCCGGCAGTGCGATCGCGATCAGCTACTACAGCCAGAGCGGCCTGGGCAGCATCCTGCTGATGGTCGTGGCCTGCGTGCTGCCGTGGCTGCTGCCGCTGTGGGTCGGGGTGGCGCTGCTGGTGGCCTGCGAGTTCGTGATCGTGCCGGTCTATGTACGCGGCTTCGATTTCACCTGGGCCGAGGCGGTGCTGCAGGCCGCGCTGTACGTGGGCTTCACCGGCTTTGCGTTCGTGACCGGCCTGGTCGCGCGGCAACAGGCGCAGGCCCGGGAGGAGCAGCGCCGGCTCAACGCCGAACTGCGCGCGACCCGTGCGCTGCTCGCCGAGAGCGTGCGCGTCAATGAACGCACGCGCATCTCACGCGAACTGCATGACCTGCTGGGCCACCACCTGACCGCGCTGAGCCTGAACCTGGAGATCGCCAGCCATCTGGCCAGCGGGCAGGCGCAGGAGCATGTGGGCCAGGCGCAGACGCTGGCCAAGCTGCTGCTCAGCGACGTGCGTGAGGCGGTCAGCCAGCTGCGCGACGACGATGCCATCGATATGCGCGCCACATTGCTGCCGCTGGCCGAGAATGTGCCGAGCCTGCGGATCGACATGCAGATGCCGAAACAGTTCCTGGTCGACGATCCTGAGCGCGCGCACGTGCTGCTGCGCTGCACCCAGGAGATCATCACCAATGCCGTGCGCCATTCCGGCGCCAGCCTACTGCGGCTGCGCTACGTCCAGGACGCGGGCGCGATCCGGCTCGATGCCCGCGACGACGGCCGCGGCGCCGACATCGCCCGCGCCGGCAACGGCTTGACCGGCATGCGTGAGCGGCTGGCCGCCTATGGCGGCACCCTGCAGGTCGAGACCGCGCCGGGCAACGGCTTCGTGCTGCGCCTGGAATTGCCGCTGGCGGACGACGCCCGCCTGCGCGATGCTGCACCCCGCACCGCCACGTCCCCGCCGCCGTGAGCCCGCATCCGTTGGGAGGCCCCATGATCCGAGTCTGCCTGGTCGACGACCAGACCCTAGTCCGCCAGGGCATCCGCTCGCTGCTCGCGCTCGACGGCGGCATCGAAGTGGTCGGCGAGGCATCCGACGGCCGCCAGGCGGTCGACCTGATCCCCGGTCTCAAGCCCGATGTGGTGCTGATGGACATGCGTATGCCGGCAATGTCCGGCCTCGAGGCGCTGCAGTCGCTGGCGCGCGCCGACGCGCTGCCGCCGACGATCATCCTGACCACCTTCGACGACGACCAATTGGTGCTGGCCGGCCTCAAGGCCGGGGCCAAGGGGTATCTGCTCAAGGATGTGTCGCTCGAGCAACTGGTCGGCGCCATCCGCACGGTCGCCGACGGCGGCTCGCTGGTGCAGCCGGCGGTGACCCAGCGCCTGTTGACCGGCTTGGAGCAGATGCGCAACGAGTTCGTCAGCCTCGACCGGCCCGATCCGCTGACCGACCGCGAGACCGAGATCCTGCGGCTGATGGCCGGCGGCTTCTCCAACAAGGAGATCGCCAACTCGCTGGGCGTGGCCGAGGGCACGATCAAGAACCACGTCTCCAACATCCTGTCCAAACTCGGCGTGCGCGACCGCACACGGGCCGTGCTCAAGGCCTTCGAACTGCAACTGGTCTGAGCGGGAAAGACGCGGTTCGCTGACGCGATGAAGCGGTCCTCCAGGCCGCTCCGACGGCGCCTGCACGACACCGGTGTCGTCCGCGGCCCGGCGCGGCGCGCCCGGTGGCGGTCGCCTCCGGCGCGAAGGCACGATCGCGGCCGTCGATTCGCTCGCAACATCGCTCGCCCGCGGCAATACAATCTTGCTACGATTGCCGGTCTGTGCCGCCTCAGGCCGGAATTGGTCCTGGAGAACCCTGAATGACCCGTCTGCTCGAACTGCTGATCTCTTGCGTCATCGTCGCCGTGCTGTTCCTGGTGGTGGCCGTGCTGCTTCCGTCCAGCCGCACGTTGACCGAATCTGTCGAGACCAACCGTCGGCAGTCGATCGTGTTCGACACGATCAATAGCGTCCGTCGTTTCAAGGACTGGTCGCCGATTCCGCGCTACGACCCCGCCGTCCAGCTCAAGCTCTCCGGCCCGGATGCCGGCGTCGGCGCCCGCGTCGACTACACCTCGCAGGACAAGCGCATCGGCCAGGGCCACTGGGAGATCACCGAGTCCGATCCCGACAAGCGCGTGGTCTACGCGGTCGAGAACCCGCAGCGCGGCGACAACAAGAAGATGACCTTCACGCTGAAGCCGACCGGGCGCAACAACCGCAACATCGAGATCACCCAGACCTACAACGTCGATTACGGCTGGGATCTGCTCGGTCGTTTCGCCGGCCTCTACGTCAGCCGCAACGTCGGCGACGACATGAAGCTGGGCCTGGGCCAGATGGGCAACCTGCTGGCCGCCGTGCCGAACGTCGACTACCGGGTCGAAGGCAGCTCGCTGTCGGGTCTGGCGGCGGTCGACCGTCCGGCCGAGAACCTGCTGGTCGTCAGCGCCGGCGCGGTCGAGCGCAACAACCAGGTCATCCAGGACTCGATGAAGGCCAACCTGGAGTGGATCAACCGCACGATGGCGGCCAATGATCTGGAAGCCGCCGGTCCGCTGCGCGTCATCACCACCGAGCTGGGCCGCGAGACCTACACCTTCGACATCGCGCTGCCGGTCCGCGCCAAGGGCACCGGTCCGGCCGCGCCTGCCGCTACTGCCGCCGCCGAGGGCGAAGGCGAGGGCGAAGGCGACGCGCCGGTCGCCACTGCACCTGAGGCGCCGGCCACCGATGCCGCCGAGCTGTCCGGTCTCGAGCTGCTGGGCCCGGTGAAGTACGTGCACCAGCCACGCGGTCGCGTCGCCAAGGCCAACTACAAGGGCTTCATGGCCGAGCTGGACAACGTCCGCAACGCCGTGCGCGCCTGGGCACTGACCCAGGGCTACGAAGTCACCGATCGTCCGTACGAGTCCTACCGCAACGGCATCGAAGCCGCGTTCACCGAGAACGGCGAATTCGAAGTCTTCTGGACCTTGCGCCAGCAGCCGTAAGCGGCGGTCTTCGTACCGCGACACAGGATCACGCCCACGCCGCATCCCTTGGATGCGGCGTGTTGCGTTGGGAAGCCGGGCACCGTCACGGTGCCCCAGGACAGGGGGAGAGTGTCTTGCGCAGATACGAAGGGAATGCATCGGGCCTGGCCGCGGCCGGCGCACTGCTGGCCGGGGTGGCCGTGGCACTGGCCGCCTATGCCAATCACGGGGTGGAAGGCGATGCGCGTGCGGCGTTGCAGTCGGCCGCCGTGTTCGCGTTCGGTCATGGCGTCGCACTGGCCGCGTTGTCGCGGGGCCTGCGCGATCCGATGGCGAAGCTGGCATTGCTGGCGCTGCTGGGCGGCACCTTGCTGTTCGCCGGCGCGGTCGTCTCGCGCCATCTGCTCGGTGGGCCGTCGGCGTTCGCGCCCTGGGGCGGCGGGCTGACGATGTTCGGCTGGCTGCTCTACGCGATCTCGGCGTTGCGCGCGCCGCGGCGCTGAGGCCGCGCGGCCGGGCGCGCCTGCGCCGCGGACGCGCCCGGCTGCTTCAGCGGTGGCGCCAGTGCCACGGCTCGTAGACGATGCCGTGGGGATTGCCCCGCGGATAGCTCATTGCAAAGCCGTGGTCGCTGGCGTGGCGCGTCAGCCAGGCGAATGCCGGCGTCGCCTCGAACGAGGGCTCGGCGCTGGGCTCGCCGGGCGTGCCGATGTCGAGCGCACTGCCCGAATGGTGCTCGCTGTAGCCGGGGGCGGCGTTGACTTCGAGGATGGCGTCCACGTCGAGGCCGCGGGCGCGTTTGCGCTCGAAGATGCCGAGTTGGTAGTCATGGCTGCGGTAGCCGGAAATCGCCTCGAGTGCGATGCCGTCGCCCCGCGCGGCCTCGCGCATCCGCGTCCACCCCTGGGCCGCCTCGGCCTGCAGCCACAGCGGGCGACGGTAGCGGTCGACGCCGGCGAAGGCCAGCCAGGTCGGCTCGGGCACCAGCGACAGGCCGGTGCGGGCCGTGTAGGTCTGTGCCTCGATGCCCAGGCTGTCGAGCCGCGCCTGCAGCCGCGCGATCGGCAGCGTGTCGGCTGGGGTGGACGGGAGGGCGGCTGGTGACGTGTCGAGCAGGTCCAGTGCCGCATCGAGCCCGGGCGTGCGGCGCCAGTCGGGCAGCAGCGGCATCAGTCCCTCGGGAAGCAGCGCAGCCAGATAGCGGCCGTCGCGTTTTCGCCGCAGCACCCACGACGCGCGCGCAAGCACGCGGGCATCGCGATTGGCGCGCGCGCGCAGCAAGGCGGCCGGCCATAGTTCGATGTCCGGGGTGTTGACGAGCAGGGCGGCGGGCGGTCGACGCATCGCCCCAGCTTACCGGCCGGGCGTCGGCCACGCACGACGCCCGCAGGCCTTGGCGTTCAGAGCACCGTGTGCGGCATTAGCAACGGCATCAGCACGTGCAGCACCAGATCGGCCGTGAAGTGCGCCACGATCGCCATCTCCAGGCCGCGCTTCCAGTACAACCAGCCGAAGGTGATGCCGGCGAGCGCGTTGAGCAGCACGGTGCGCGCGATCACCCCGGCATCGAGATCCCAGACGCCGGCGGCTGCGGGCAGGTGGCCGGCGCCGAACAGCAGCGCCGCGCCCAGGATCGCGATCCACGCCGCGGCGGGCGGCAAGTTGCCGTCATAGCCACGGTCGCGTCGCAGCAGCCAGGTGGCGACCCAGGCCAGCAGGGTCATCAGGAACAGCCGCAACTGCAGTTCCTCGACGATGCCGCCGTAGAACGAGGCGAGCAGCCCGTATGCCGCGCTGCGCGCGCCGTCGATGTCCTGCATCGCGACCTTGGCCGGTGGCAGCAGCAGCGGGTCGAGCAGGGCGGACAAGACCAGCACGACCACTGCCGCGGCAGTGCCCAGGCCGGCGGCGCGCCAAGGCTGCAGCGGGGCCAGTCGCGCCTGGCCATGGCGGTTGAGCCAGCGCTGCAGCAGCGGTGCGCCCAGCCCGACGCGATGCCCCATGCGCAATCCCGCCCAGGCCAACAGGGCGGCGAGCACGAACATCTGCATCGCCTGGATCGCGATCAATGCCGGCAGCGGCACCGGCAACGCCT
Source organism: Luteimonas sp. S4-F44 (assembly GCF_022637415.1). Classification (NCBI taxonomy): domain Bacteria; kingdom Pseudomonadati; phylum Pseudomonadota; class Gammaproteobacteria; order Lysobacterales; family Lysobacteraceae; genus Luteimonas; species Luteimonas sp. S4-F44. Next base: position 2,366,559 of record NZ_CP093340.1, on the reverse strand, counting down.
CGATTCTGCCCGGCGCGAGCTGCATCAGGTACGGGAACACGGCGACCGTCGACAGCGCCGCGGCTGCGGCAAGCGCCACTGCCACACGCAGGTCCTGACGGACGCGGGGCGCTGCGGCGGTACTCATGTCCGGCGCTTCATGAACAACATCATCGGCTGCCACGGCGCAGCCTGCACGACATCGACCAGCTCCCAGCCCTGCTGGCCGAGCGTCTGCAGTTCGGCTTCGACCTTCTCGGTCTTGAGGCCGAACATGCCCGGTTTGATTTCCTGCACCTTGTACTGCCAGCGCTCACTCATGCGACTCTCCCTTGGGTGGCGTGCGATCGGGCTGCCCGGGTGCCGGCAGCCGGCCGGCCCGGCGCAACGCGTCGCGCAAGACGTACTCGATCTGCGCGTTGACGCTGCGCAGTTCATCATCGGCCCAGCGCTGCACCGCGGCCAGCACCGTGGCATCGATCCGCAGCGGATAGGCCTTGCGGGCGCTCACCCGTGCCCGCCGCGTGCGCGTCGCTTGCTGCGGGCGACGGTGTAGACGAACGCGATCGCCAGCCCGTTGACCACGAGTACCATGACCACCGCCAGGATCGACAGCCGGCGGTCGTCGTCGCCCCACAGCGCGATGCCGGTCGCGGTGGCCAGCGTGGCCACGCCGACCATCCGCATCAGCCGCGCCAGTCGGCTGTCGAGCAGCGCCTTGTCGCGGACGGTCATGCCGCTGTGGCCGGCCAGCGGCAGCCGGCCGTCGCCGAGCCAGCGCGCGAACACGAACGCGGGCAGCGCGAAGATCGCGAACACCAGCGCGACGACATGATGGGCGGCCATCAGTACAGCGAGCCCGCGTTGACCACCGGCTGGGTGCCGCGGTCGGCGCACAGCACCACCAGCAGGTTGCTGACCATCGCCGCGCGGCGCTCCTCGTCGAGCTGGACCACGCCGCTCTTCTGCAGCTCCGCCAGCGCCATTTCGACCATGCCCACCGCGCCGGCGACGATCCGCGTGCGCGCCGCGATCACCGCATTGGCCTGCTGACGCTGCAGCATCGCGTGGGCGATCTCCGGCGCGTAGGCCAGATGGCTGATCCGCGCCTCGAGCACCTCCACGCCCGCCGAGGCCAGGCGCTCGTCGAGATGCTCCTTGAGCCGGTCGGAGATCTCGATCGGATGGCTGCGCAGCGAGATCTGCCCGTCCTCGTGCTGGTCGTAGGGATAGCTGGTCGCCATCGCGCGCAACGCTGCTTCGGACTGGATGTGCACGAAGCTCTCGTAGCTGTCGACGTTGAACACCGCTTCGGCCGAGTCGACCACGCGCCAGACGATCACCGCCGCGATCTCGATCGGGCTGCCGTCGAGCTCGTTGACCTTCAGCCGCCCGCTCTCGAAGTTGCGCACGCGCAAGGAAACCTTCTTCTTGGTCAGGAAGGGGTTGTTCCAGCGCAGCCCGTTGTCCTTGGCGGTGCCGACATAGCGGCCGAACAGACTCAGCACGGCGGCCTGGTTGGGCTCGACCATGTACAGGCCGAGTGCGCAGAACGCGGTCAGCAGCGCGGCCACGACCGCCAGCACCGGCAGCACGCCGCCGGTGTTGAGCATCAGCCAGGCGCAGGCGGCGATCACCGCGAGTTGCAGTCCCACCACCGGGATGCCGGGGAAGGAGCGGATCGGATTCTCTTTCATGCGGCATCTCCGGAAGAGTTCGCCAAGTGATATCGATACGATATCATTCTGTCAAGCGGCGCTCACATGCGTCTGCCCGCCGCCGCGGCACGATGCGGAGGCCCCTTCCAGCCCTGGAGCCCCGATGCACCGCCCCCGCCATTTCTCGATGCTGCGCGACTTCCATCTGGCCGACTGGTTCACGCTGGCCAACGCGTTCTGCGGCACCGGCGCGGTGTTCGCCGCGATGCGGTTCCTGCAGGACGGCGGTGTGCGCGATCTGCTGATCGGGATGGCGCTGATTCCGCTGGCATTCGTGTTCGACGCGCTCGACGGCCGCATCGCGCGCTGGCGCAAGGTCGCCTCCACGCTGGGGCGCGAGCTCGACTCGCTGGCCGACGTGATCTCGTTCGGCCTGGCGCCGGCGGCGCTGGCCTACGCCTGCGGCATGCAGGGCGGCTGGGACTGGATCGTGCTCAGCTTCTTCGTCGGATGCGGCGTCAGCCGGCTGGCCCGTTACAACGTCACCGCCGAGACCCTGGCCGACGGCGGCGACAAGGTGAAATTCTTCGAGGGCACCCCAATCCCCAGCAGCCTGCTGCTGGTCGTGGTGCTTGCGATCGCGGCAGCGCAGGGCCGGATCGGCGATGCGTTGTGGTTGGGCGAGGTGCGACTGGGGCCCTGGTCGTTGCACCCGCTGGTGCTGATGTTTGCGCTGTCGGGGTCGCTGATGATCAGCAAGACACTGCGCATTCCCAAGCCCTAGGGCAGGGCGCGCGCCGGCTCGGGATGCCGCCGTGCGATTGCGCCGGGTGAAACGCGGCTGTTGCTATGATCTTGCCATCGCGGCGGGAGCGAACGATGGCCAACGATGAGCGGGGCCCGGCGGAGCCGGGCGAGAAACTCGAGCAGCTCGCACGCCGCTACTGGGATGCCTGGCAGGCCGCATTGCAGCGCACCATGCCCGGCGCGGCGCCAGGCGGAGTGTCCGGCTTCTCGAACAGCGCGGCTGCCCGACCGGCCGAGCCGTGGCGCGTGATGTTCGAGGCCTGGGTGCCGGCGTCGCCGACCGGCAACGCCGGCATCGAAGACGTGTTGCGGGGTTTCAACCGGCAGGCCGGCGACTGGTGGACGCGCATGCGGGATGTGGCCGCGGGATTCGCCGGCCAGCGCCCGTCGCCCGAGACCGTGGCGCGCACCTGGCGTGAGGCGCTGGGCGGCGATGCGGCCAATCCGTTCGCGCAGATGTTCGGTGGCCTGGGCGGCACCGGGATCGAGGGCTGGGATGGTTGGCTGCGGTCGCTGCAGCCGGTGATCGATGCCCTGCGTGCCGAAGGGGCCGCGGACGGATCCTGGCCCGCGTTCGGGCCGTCGCGCGAGCACCAGGTGCGCTGGCAGGCACTGCTCGAGGCGTTCGCCGAGTATCCCAAGACGCAGCAGGCCTACCAGGGCCTGCTGTTGCAGGCCTCCCAGGCCGCGTTCGCACGCTTCGAGCGCCGGCTGTCGGACCTCGACGCCGAGGCCGTGACGATCGAATCGCCTCGGGCCCTGTTCGACCTGTGGGTCGAGGCGGCCGAAGAGGCCTACGCCGAGGTCGCGCTGTCGCCGGAGTTCCGCACTGCCTACGCGCAGATGGTCGCCGGGCAGATGCGCCTGCGACAGACGATGCAGCGCGAGGTCGAGCAGGCCTGCCGGCTGCTCGACCTGCCGACGCGCAGCGAGCTCGACGGCGCGCATCGCAAGATCGTCGATCTGGAACGGACCGTGCGCCGGCTGCGCGATCGCCTCGAGGACGTCGAGTCGGCACGTGCCGAGCCGCCGCGCACGGCGCACGCCGCCCGGGCCGCGTCGCTGCGCCGTGCCGCGCGACCGGTGCGCAGCGCAGCCGTGTCGGACACGCCCGCACCGGCCGCCACGTCGAGCCAGGCACCTGCGACGCCTGCACGGCCCAGGCGCGCGCCGAAGAAGACGCCCACCCAGACCGCGCCGCGGCAGGCGGCGAGGACGACCGCAGGGTCCGCGCAGCGCCAGGTCGCCAAGCGTGCGCCGGCCAAGCGTGCGGCTTCGACCAAGCCCCGGTCGGGGGCGGTCCCGCAGGCGCCGGCACCCCTGACGTCCGCCAAGTCGCGGGCCCGGAAGCGCTGATATGGCGGGACCGGTGCGCATCACGCCCGAACGCATCGCCGAGGAGACCCTGCAGATCCAACGCAAGCTCCTGGCCGGCCTGACGACCCTGCGCGAGGTCGGCGACGTGGACTATGGCGCCACGCCCCGCGAGGAGGTCTGGCGCGACGGCAAGGTCGTGCTGTATCGCTTCGTCGGCGCGCAGGCAGCAACCTCGTCTACGCCGCTGCTGGTCGCCTACGCGCTGGTCAACCGGCCCTACATGATCGACCTGCAGGCCGATCGATCGATCGTGGCCGGATTGCTGGCGCGCGGGCAGGAGGTCTACGTGCTGGATTGGGGCTATGCCGATCGCTCCGACCGGTTCCTCACGCTGGAGGACTACATCGAGCGCTTTCTGGGCGGCGCGGTGGATCATCTGCGTCGTCGCGCCGGCCGATCTGCGATCGACCTGTTGGGCATCTGCCAGGGCGGGACATTTGCGCTCAGCTATGCGGCGCTGCATCCCGAGCGCGTGCGCAACCTGATCACGATGGTCACCCCGGTGGACTTCCACACCGAAGGCAACATGCTCGCGCACTGGGCGCGGGATCTGGATGTCGACCTGTTCGTCGAGACGCTGGGCAATGTGCCGGCGGACATGATGAACGCCTGCTACTTGATGATGAAGCCGTGGCGGCTGCTGGTGCACAAGTACGTGGGCCTGGTCGACATTCTCGATGATGCGAAGGCGGTCGAGGATTTCCTGCGCATGGAAAAGTGGATCTTCGATTCGCCCGACCAGGCCGGCGAGGCGTTCCGCCAGTTCGTGCGTCAGTTGTACCAGGACAACGGCTTCGTCACCGGCAGCCTGGTGATCGGCGAGCGTGCGGTGGACCTGGCGCGGCTGACGATGCCGGTGCTCAACATCTACGCCGAGCACGACCACATGGTGCCGCCCGATGCATCGCGCGCATTGCGCGGCCTGGTCGGCACCGACGACTACACCGAGTTCTCGTTCCGCGGCGGGCATATCGGCATCTACGTGTCCGGACGGGCACAGGCGCAGGTGCCTGCGGCCATCTGCGACTGGCTCGCGCAGCGCGCCTGAGCGCGCCGCCTCCCGCTGCCTTTTTCCGTCCGACAGGAGCCGATCGATGTCTACCCCCGCCCCGAGCTTGAGCCGTTCCCGCAGCGACCGCGTCCTGGCCGGCGTGCTGGGCGGCGTGGCGCGCCGGTTCGACTGGAATTCCACGTTGGTGCGCGCGCTCTACATCGTGGTGTCGGTGCTCTCGGCCGCGTTTCCCGGCGTGCTGGTCTATCTGCTGCTGTGGCTGCTGATGCCCGAAGGCGAGACCTGAGGCGATGCTGCGCGGGCGACGCCTGCCGGCACCGGCGCGCGCGTTGTTGCTGGCCCTGGGGGCGGTCTGGACCCTGCCCAACACCGCCATCGGCCTGCTGGGCGGACTGGCGGGTGTGCCGTTCGGCGCACGGGTTCGCTGGCGCGGAGGCGACTGCGCGCTGGTGTTCGACCGCTGGCCCTGGAGGCCGGGTGGGGCGATCACGTTCGGCAACACGATCCTGCACACTGGCGATTCGCTCGACCGTGCCTGCAACACCTACGCGCATCGCGCCGCATTGTGCGTGGAGGCGTCGATCCGCTTGGGCGACCACGAACGCGCCCATGTCTATCAGTACATGGTGCTCGGCCCGCTGTTCCTGCCGCTGTATCTGCTGTGCGGCGGGGTCAGCGTGCGCAACCGCTTCGAACGCGCAGCCGACCGTTATGCGCTGACCGGCCACGGCTGGTGGCCGTGGCCGACGCCGTGACCGGATGCGTACCGGTTCAGCGCCCCAGCTGCACGCAGGTGTCGCCTGCCGGCACACCGTCCGGCGCGAAACGCCGCTCGGCGAACACGATCTCGTGGCTGCCGGCCAGGACCACGGTACTGCTGCGCGTGCCGTAGACCGGATCCTGGATGAACGGCGGCGACAGGCGCCGTTCCAGCGCAAGGCCGACGCCGGTGTCGGGCAATTGCGCATCGTCGGCAGGGCGTACGTCGCGCAGGCCGGCGAACAGCGGCTCAAGATCCCCTGACGCGTCCGGCGATGCGGCCAACCAGTCGTGCAGCGTGCGTGTGGCCGCGTTGCTCTTGGGCCACGGCGCATCGAAGGCGCCGTTGGACATCGCGTGCAGTCCCGGTGCGACCTCGGCGAGGGCGAAGTGGGGATGGTTGCTGGCGAACCACAGCGCGCCGCCGTCCCACAGCAACAGGTTGAAGCGCCCGTAGCCCGCGGCCTCGTCGGCCAACGCATGGGCGAAGCGTTCGGCGGACGTGTCGCCGCGGACGAAGTCGCGCACCAGCCAGCCGCGCGACAACGGCGCGGTCTCCGGTGCCACCCCGGCGCGGACATTGGTCACCGCCGCCAGCCGGCGATGGGATGAGGCCTGCAGCCAACTGCCACCCGAGCGCAGGTCGCGCCCGCCGAACACGTGTGGCGCCTCGGGGTCGGCACCAGCCGCCGCGGTCGGCCGCGCATGCGCCTCGTCGCGATTGGCGATCAGCGCCAGCGGCAGGTCGGGACGGGTGTTCCAGGCGACGGCGATCAGGCACATGCGCCGATGCTAGTCGAATGTGCCGCAGTGCCGTGCGCTCTGGGCTCGGCGGCCCTGCTGAAATGACGCCAGGATCGCGTCCAGGCCCGTCGGGATGCGGCCTGCTGGTACCGGAGGCGGGACTCGAACCCGCACGCTTTTAAAGGCGGTGGATTTTGAGTCCACTGCGTCTACCATTCCGCCACTCCGGCGCGGAGGGCGAGTATAGCGGATCGTCCGGCGGTGGAGCGGGCGACGCATTCGCGCAATCCGAACATCCCGCCTGGCATGCTCCGCGGACCGGCGCGTGCCGGTGGCAGCAGGAGACGGGGCATGGCGGGCAGTCGACGTGGGCGCGGGCGAGGGATCCGCTTGGGGCACAGGCTCGCGGGCGTTTCGGTCGGCATGCTGCTCCTGGCGCTGGCCGCATGCGCGAGCCCGTCCGGCCGGCACGCGGGTGCCGCCGAGCCCGTCGGCGAGCGGGTGCTCGATCCTGCGGTGTTGCGGGTGCCGGCGCAGCCGTCCGGACAGCTGCGTCTGGCGCAGGGCGTCTTCCGCGTGCACCTGAGCAATATCCGCTGCGTGCGGGCGCCCTGTCCCAACGGCTATATGGTGTCCGACGTCGAGGGCCAGCCGGCCGCGTTGCGACCCGATGTGCCCCAGCCGGTCTCGCGACTGCCGCAGCAGGTGCGCTTCGATGCCGCTTCCGGCGGGCCGATCGAAGACGGGCTGGTCGATCGGGCGCATCAGGGAGACGGCATCGTGGTGCAGGGCCGGGCCTGGCTCGACGGCGGCGGCCAGATCCTGCGCGTGGAAGTGGAGCGCCTGCTCGACTAGCGGTGCGTGCGGACGCTGCGCCGCGATCTGCGCGTGCGGCTAGTCACCCGGGTCGAATGCATCGGTCTGCATGACCGTCTCGCGACGCAGGTACCAGTCCCCGCCCTGGGGGTCGAACAGCGCGCAGCGCAGGATCGGCGCCTGATAGATGTGCAGCGAGACCGCGACCACCGCGGGGTCGGCGTTGCGGATGATGTGGTACTCGTGCGGCGGGATCAGGCTGCCGGCGCTGCCGGTCTGCGCCTGCACGGTGCTCGCCGGCCGGAAGCGATAGCGCGCGCCGTCCTGGGCGAGGTGTTCGTACTGCACGATCTCAAGCGTGCCGTGCCACACGCCTTCCACGCACCACAGTTCGTCGTGATCGTGCAGCGGCGTGCCCTGGCCGGGGGCCCAGGTCATCGCGACGATGCTGTAGCCGTGCTGCGGGCTGCGGTAGAGCTCGCGGCGCGCGTAGTGGCCGTCAACTGGCGCATGCACGCAGGGCGGCAGGCGCACCGCAGGATCGCGGATCAGCGCCTGCATCGCCTCGCGCAGTGCAGCGGTGATGGTGTGGGCGTCGTCGTGGACGAGCGCGGCATCGACCGCGGCGATCAGCCGGTCGCGACCGGGATATCGGATGTCGGGCAAGGGGGGCGTGGCTTCAAGCATGCGGCCCAGTCTAGCCGCTGCGAGCGGTGCGCCGTGTCGCGACGCTGCGCTCAGCGCGCGAGCGCATCGAGGAAGCCGCGCAGCGCCGGCCCGAAGCGGGCGATGTCGACCAGGAACGCGTCGTGGCCCTGCGGCGACTCGAGCGGCAGGAACTGCGCATCGACACCGCCGGCGCGCAGGCCGTCGGCGATCTGACGCTGTTGCTGCAACGGAAACAAGATGTCGGTGTGCACGCCGATGCTCAGCGCGCGCTCGACCTGCAGCGCCGCCAGGCCCGCATCGGTATCGCCGCCGCAGTGATCGCCGATGTCGAACCAGTCCATCGACCGGCTCAGGTAGAGATAACAGTTAGGATCGAAGCGGCGCACGAAGCGCCGCGCATGGCCTTCGAGATAGCTTTCGACCTCGAACTCCAGCCCGAACGGATCCTCGTCGTCGCGGCGGTCCGACTCCAGGCGCACGCGCCCGAAGCGGCCGTCCCATTCGAGCGCCGAGCGATAGGTGATGACGCCGAGCTTGCGCGCCATGCGCATGCCGCTCTCGGGGTAGGCCGCATCACTGTAGTCGCCGCCGTTCCACATCGGATCGAGCCGGATCGCCTCGCGCTGCAGCGAGCGGATCGCGATCGAGAACGGCAGCGCGCGCGCCGCGCCGCAGATGTTGACGTGCGTGCGCGCCAGACCCGGATGGCGCGCCAGCAGCGACAGCGCAGTCATGCCGCCCATCGAGTTCCCGATCACGCAGGCCAGTTGCGCGATGCCCAACGCACGCACCACATGCGCGGCGGCGTCGGCGACGTCCTCGATCGACAGGTCGGGGAACGCCAGGCGGTAGGGCGCGCCTGTGGCCGGATCGGCCGAGGCCGGTCCGGTGGAGCCTTTGCAGCTGCCCAGCGAATTGACGCAGACCACGAACCAGCGATCGGTGTCGATCGGACGGCCCGGACCGACCATCGCCTCCCACCAGCCTGGCGACGGGTCGTCGCCGTGCGCGGCGGCATGGGCGTCGGGCGACAGGCCGGTGACGATCAGAATCGCGTTGCCGGCAGCTGGATCGAGCCGACCCCAGGTCTCATAGGCGACGCGTGCGCCGTGCAGCGCGCCGCCGCGCTTCATCGGGAACGGCGAGGGCAACGCGACGAAGCGGCTGCCCGGCGGGATGAATTCGGTCATCGGATCTGGTGCCCGGAGGCGCGATGGCGTGCCGGCGGCGCGTGGCGTTGCATGATCGCGGTTCGACCGGCGAAAAGCCATCGCCGGGCGTCCCCCTCGTCGCTAGGGACGAGGCGCCTCGATCACCAGCTCGATCGTGTCCGCGGTGGGCAGGGTCACGCGCACCGGCGCCGACTCCAGGTCGTCGGCGCTGCGCTCGGCGATGCCGCGGGCCGCGATCCGGGCGACGACTTCGACCTCGTCGAGCGCCGACAGCGGCTGGGTCGGCATCGGGCTGTCGTCGTCATCAAGCACGATGTCGAGCGGCAATGCGGACAGGCGGTGGCGCTGCGCGGCCACCGGCATCGGTGGGCCGCCGGGCTGGCGGGCCATCACGAAGACGCTGGTCTCGGGCGGCAGGCGCGCGGCCAGGGCCGCGGCGTCGCCGTCGATGCGCACGCGCACATGCAGCGCGCGCGCCGGAGCCGCAGTCGTCGCCTCGGTGGCCGGGGCCGCCGACGCGGGCATGCCCGCGGCCTGGCGCGCGGCGGCGATCTGTTCGCGCAGGGTCGCGGCGGTTCCGCCGTCGAGTTGGGTCAGCAGCGGCTCCCAGGTCGCGACGGCCGCCGCATCGTCGCCGGCCTGGCGCTGGGCGATGCCCAGGAACCAGCGCGCGTGCTGCTGCTCGGGGTTGCGCGCGAGCACCGTGCGCAGGATCTCGACGGCGGTATCGTCGAAGCGGCGCTGCGGATGCGCCTCGGCGCGGGCCCGTGCGTATTCGACCTGCAGCGCGTCGTCGTCGGGCACTAGCTTGGCCGCACGCTCGATCGCGTCGCGCGCCTTGCCCGGCTCCTGCATCGCCGCATAGCTGCGCCCCAGCAGCAGCCAGCCCTCGGGCTGGCGCGGGTCGCGCTGCAGGTCGGCCTGCAGGCGGGTGATCGCCTCTTCCAGCGAATCGGGCGCGCGCAGCGCCTGCGGATCGAGTGCGGCGGGGGTGCCGACGATGGTGTACAGGCCGCCGACCAGCACCGGCACGAGCACGGCCACCGCCAGCGCCACGCGCGGCGCACCGGTGCGCAGGGCATGGACCAGCATGGCCACGGTCGCCAGCGTGATGCAGATCGCGATCGCAACGAAAACGGCCATCACCACTCCTGGGAATCATCAATCGGCGGCAGTGGCTCGCGGCGACGCGCGGCCACGATCCGCCAGATCACCACGCCACCGGCGCCGAGCACGACCAGCGGGCCGAACCACAGCAGCCAGGTCGCCGGCCCGACCCGCGGGCGATAGAGCACGAACTCGCCGTAGCGCGCGACCAGATGCTCGCGGATCTGCGCATCGCTCTGCCCACGGCGCATGAGTGCGAGCACTTCACGGCGCAGATCGTGAGCGATCTGGGCATTGGAGTCGGCCAGCGACTGGTTCTGGCACATCACACAGCGCAGTTCGAGGATCAGGCTGCGGAAGCGCGTTTCCTCGGCGGCGTTCTCGAACGTCAGCGGCGCCGGATCGACGGCGGCCTGCGCGCGGGCCGCGGGCGGCCACGCCAGGCACAGGGCCAGCGCGAGCAGCAGCGCACGGATCATGGTGCCTCCAGCCGTTCGACCTGCGGCAGCAGTTGCGTGCGCAGCACCTCGGGCGTCATCGGGCCCACGTACTTCCAGACGATGGTGCCGTTGCCGTCGACCAGGAAGGTCTCCGGCGCGCCATAGATGCCCCAGTCGATCGCCGCATGGCCTTCGTAGTCCACCAGCACCAGCCAGTACGGGTTGCCGAACTGCTCGAGCCAGCGCAGCGCATCGCTGTGCTCGTCCTTCCAGTTGTAGCCGATGACGCGCACGCGCTTGGTCTTGGCGAACTCGCTGATGACCGCGTGTTCCTCGCGGCAGCCCGGGCACCAGCTGCCCCAGACATTGAGCAGGTAGGGTTCGCCGCGCAGTTCGGCCGCCGTCACCATGCGGCCGGGTTCGTGCAGTACCGGCAGCCGGAAGTCCGGCGCGGGCTTGCCGATCAGTGGCGAGGGCAGGGCATCGCGATGGGGATTGCGGCTCAGCCAGACGCCTGCGGCGAGCAGCACGGCGATCGCGGCGAAGACCGCCAGCGGCAACCAACGGCCGTGCGAGCGGCGGGTCGGGGATGTGCTCATGCGGACGGCTCCCTGCGCGGCGATGGCGGACGGCGGAAACGGCGGTCGCCGGCGACGACGAACGCGCCCAGCGCCATCAGAAACGCACCGGCCCAGATCCAGCGCACGAACGGCTTGACGTGCACGCGCAGCGCCCAGGCATCGCCGCCGAGCGGCTCGCCGAGCGCGACGTAGACGTCGCGGGTCACGCCTGCGCGGATCGCGCTTTCGGTCATCACCTGGCCGCCGCTGACGTAGGCGCGTTTCTCGGGATGCAGCGTGGCGATCAGGCGGTCGTCACGCAGCATGCGCACGGTGCCGCGATCGGAGATGTAGTTCGGCCCTTCGTGGTGTGCGACGCCGTCGAGCACGAAAGCATCGCGGCCCATTTCCAGCGTCTGCCCGGGCGCCAATGCGACTTCGCGCTGGACGTTGAGCGCTTCGACCAGCAATGCGCCGACCAGGAATACTGCGAGACCCAGATGGCCGAGCAGCATGCCGGTCATCTCCGGGGTGAAGCGCTTGGAGCCGGTGCGCAGCCGCCCCCAGGCGAAGCGCAGCGTGCCGGCGGCGACCCACACCGCGCCAGCGATGCCCATCGCGACCTTCCACGGACCCTGCGGGGCGACATAGAAGCCGATCGCACCGAGCACCAGCGCCAGCACCGCCCAGGGCGCGAGCATGCGCAGCGGCCGGCTGGCCGCGTCGTTCTGCCAGCGGGTCAGCGGGCCGAACGGCAGCAGCAGGACCAGTGGCGCCATCAGCACCAGGAACAGCAGCGAGAAGTACGGCGGACCGACCGAGATCTTGCCCAGATCCAGCGCGTCGGCCAGCAGCGGATACAGCGTGCCCAGCAGCACCATCGCGCAGGCTGCCACCAGCAGCAGGTTGTTGGCCAGCAGTAGGGTCTCGCGCGAGGTTGCGGTGAACGGCTTGCCGCCCCGGCCATCGGGCGCGCGCAGCGCATAGAGCAGCAGCGAGCCGCCGACGACGATGCCCAGGAACACCAGGATGAACAAGCCGCGCGCCGGATCGGCGGCGAAGCTGTGCACGCTGGTCAGCACGCCCGAGCGCACCAGGAACGCGCCCAGCAGCGACAGCGAGAACGCGGCGATCGCCAGCAGCAGCGTCCAGCCGTGGAAGCTGCCGCGCTTCTCGGTCACCGCCTGCGAATGGATCAGCGCCGCGCCGGCCAGCCACGGCATGAAGCTGGCGTTCTCGACAGGATCCCAGAACCACCAGCCGCCCCAGCCCAGTTCGGCATACGCCCACCACGAACCGAGCGCGATGCCGATGGTCAGAAACGCCCAGGCCACGTTGGTCCACGGTCGCGTCCAGCGCAGCCAGCGCGCATCGATGCGGCCGTCGAGCAGCGCGGCGATCGCGAACGCGAACGGCACCATGAAGCCCGAGTAGCCGATGTAGAGCATCGGCGGGTGCACGATCATCCCCGGGTCCTGCAGCAGCGGGTTGAGATCGCGGCCGTCGAGCGGCATCGGCAGAATGCGGTCGAAGGGATTGCTGGTGAAGATCAGAAACGCCAGAAAGCCGAAGCAGATCGCGCCCGTGACCCCGAGCACGCGGGCCAGGACCACGTCGGGCACGTCGCGCGAGCGCCAGGCCACGGCGCCGTTCCAGCACGCCAGCAGCAACCCCCACAGCAGCAGCGAGCCTTCGTGGCCGCCCCAGACGGCGGTGATCCGGTAGATCATCGGCAGCAACAGGTTGGAGTTCTCGGCGACGTAACGCACCGAGAAGTCCTGCGTCATGAACGCGACGGTGAGCAGCGCCCAGGCAGCGAACAGCAGGATCACCTGCGCATACGCGGCCGGTCGCGCGGTCGCCATCCACGGCGCGATGCCGCGCCGCGCGCCCAGCAGCGGCAGCAGCGTCTGCAGCAGCGAGGCAACCAGCGCCAGCAGCAGGGCGATTTGACCGAGTTCAGGCAGCATCGGTGCGCTCCGGGCGGGGCCCGCGGACCGTCGCCGTCATTGCGTGCTCTCGGCCGGCGTCACGACCCCGTGCTTGTCGTGGGCCAGGCCCATCTTGTCGGCGACCTCCTTGGGCACGTAGGTCTCGTCGTGCTTGGCCAGCACCTGTTCGGCGACGAACACGCCATCGGCCATGCGTCCTGTCGCGACCACCGCCTGGTTCTCGCGGAACAGGTCGGGGAGGATGCCGGTGTATCGGACCGGCAGCTCGGCATCGCCGTCGGTGACGCGGAAGTGCGCCTCCATCGAGCCGGTTTCGCGCGCGAACGAGCCGTCGGCGACCATGCCGCCGAGGCGGAAGCGCGCCTCGCCCGAGGCGACCGCAGGGCCTGCGGTGCCGGCCAGCACCTCGGCTGGGGTATAGAGATACGAGACGTTGCGTTGCAGCGCGAAGGCGATCAGCGTGGCCGACAGCGCGCCGGCGGCAGCGAGCGCGACGACGAAGCCCAGGCGGCGCTTGCGGATGGGGTTCATCGGGTCAGCTCCGTATCGGGGGCACGAACGACGGCGGCCCGGCGGCGCGCCTCGAGGGTGCGGACCGCACGCAGCGTCTGCGCGATGCGGATGCGCGGGGCGACGAAGTCCCACACCAGCACGGCCGCAAACACCGCGTAGGCGGCGACGACGTATTCCAGATAGCTCATGCGCGTTCTCCCGGTGCGCCGGCCATCCGCCGCACCCAGTCCTTGCCCGCCTCGCGGCGCAGGTTGTCGGCGCGTGCGCGCGCCAGCAGCGACCCGACGAACCAGAACTTGGTCGCCACGATCATCCACAGCAGCGGGCCGATCATGCTCGCGTCCATGCTCGACTCGCCGAACACGCGGATCGTCTGGCCCTGGTGCAGCGAGTCCCACCACACCACCGAGTAGCGGATGATCGGCAGCAGTGCGACGCCGACGATCGCCAGCAGCGATGCCGCGCGTGCGGCCGTGCGGCGGTCCTCGATCGACTGGTACAGGCCGATCACGCCGAGGTAGAGGAACAGCAGGATCAGCTGCGTGGTCAGGCGCGGGTCCCAGTCCCACCAGGTGCCCCACATCGGCTTGCCCCAGATCGACCCGGTCAGCAGCGTAATCACGGTGAAGGCCGCGCCGATCGGCGCACAGGCCATTGCCAGGATCTCGCACAGCTTGATCCGCCAGATCAGCGCGATCGCGCCGTAGAGCGCCATCAGCGCGAACACCGCCAGGCTCATCCAGGCGCTGGGCACATGGATGTAGAGGATCCGGAAGCTGTCGCCCTGCTGGTAGTCGGCCGGGACCTGAAACAGCGCGCCGTACAGGCCGACGGCCATCGTCAGCAGCGCCAGCCCATAGGCCCATGGCGCCCAGCGCCGCGCGAAGCGGTCGAAGGTCGGCGGCGAACCGAGCTGATGGAACCAGAGGACGATGGGATTCATGCGGGCGGGCGTGCTGGCGTGAACGGGCTGGCGGGGGCGTGCGGCGCGGCACCGGGCCGCGGGCGGAACGGGGATGCGTCGGTGGCAGTCATTGGCTGCATGACCTCAGGTCAGCGCGATGCGGATGGCGGCGGCGGCGGCGACCGGCGCCAACACCACGGCGGCGACAAGACCGGCACCGAGCAGCAGCAGGCCGCCGGTCGGATCGTGGCCCTGGGCCGAGATCGCCACGCTGCCAGCCCCGAACACCAGCACCGGGACATACAGTGGCAGTGCGAGCAGCGCCAACAGGATACCGGAACGGCGCATGCCGATGGTCAGCGCGGCGACGACCGCGCCGAGCAGGCTCAGCAGTGGCGTGCCCAGTGCCAGCCCTGCCAGCAGCACCGGCAGCTGCGCGCGCGGCAATCCGAGCAGTTCGGCCAGCAGCGGGGCGGCCAGCAGCAGCGGCAGCGTCGTGGTCGCCCAATGCGACACCGTGCGCACCAGCACCAGCCAGGCCAGCGGAACCGGGGCGAGCATCCATTGCTCGAGCGAGCCGTCGTCGGCGTCGCCGCGAAACAGCGTGTCGAGTGCGAGCAGCCCCGACAACAGCGCCGCGACCCACAGCACGCCTGGCGCGACCCGGGCCAGCATCGCCGCGTCGCTGCCCAGTGCCAGCGCGAACAAGACGATGACGATCAACGCGAACAGCGCCGGCTGAAACGCATCGCCGCGCCGGCGCCACAGCAGGCGTAGGTCGCGCGCGATCAGCGCACGGGCACTGCCGGCGAGGGTCGGCAGCGGCGCGCTCATGCGGCCGGGTCCAGACACAGCTCGCGGGTGCGCACCGGCGGCGCGGCATAGGCGCCGTGGGTGGTGACCAGCGCTGCGCCGCCGTCGTCGAGCTGGGCGCGGACCATGCGGTTGACCAGCTCGATGCCCTGCAGATCGAGATTGGCGTAGGGCTCGTCGAGCAGCCACAGCGGCGCGGGCGACATCCACAGCCTGGCCAGCGACAGCCGCTTCTTCTGCCCGGCCGACATCTGCCGCACCAGCAGGTGCGCGTGGGCGGCCAACCCGACGACACCGAGCGTGCGCTCGGCGGTCTGACTCGTCCGGCAGCCCTGCAGCCGCGCCAGGAATGCGAGGTTCTCGACCGCGTCCAGATCCGCTTTCAGCCCGGGCAAGTGGCCCAGATAGGCCATGGTGCCGGCGCGCATCGCGCGCGCGATCGGACGGCCGGCGACTTCGACCGTGCCGCCGTCGGCCTCGAGCAATCCGGCCAGCACGCGCAGCAACGTGGTCTTGCCGACGCCGTTGCCGCCGCGCACCAGCAGCGCCTCGCCGGCCTGCACCGCGAAGTCCAGTGGCCCGAAGACCGGACGCTCGTCACGCGAGAAGCGCAGACCGCGGGTGGCGAGCAGGGGCGGAACGGCAGCGGGCATCGGGCAGGCGGTGGCGGGCAGAAGGACCGCGTTGGACATGCATTCTAGGGACTGCCGCCGCCCTCGGCATTGCGCTGGGTCAATGCCGCCCGAAAACCGGGGTCAGCGTGCAATTTCGCCATGAATTGCACGCTGACCTCGGTTTTCGGGTGGACGGGCCCGTACACTCGGTGCCCTTTCACGATGGACGCAGGCCAGATGACTCGGACCAAGCTGCCCAAGGTCGGCACCACGATCTTCACCGTGATGTCGCAGTTGGCGGCCGAGCACGGCGCGGTCAATCTCGGCCAGGGCTTTCCGGATTTCGAAGTGCCCCCGCGTCTGGTCGACGCGCTGGCCGCGGCGATGCGCGACGGGCACAACCAGTACGCGCCGATGACCGGTACCCCGGCGCTGCGCCATGCGATCGCCGAGAAGACCGCGCGCGTCTACGGCCATCTTCCCGATCCCGAGACCGAGGTCACCGTGACCAGCGGCGCGACCGAGGCGCTGTTCAATGCGATCCACGCGGTCGTGCGCGCGGGCGACGAGGTGATCGTGCTCGACCCGGCCTACGACAGCTACGAGCCGGCGATCGAACTGGCCGGCGCGGTCGCAGTGCACGTGCCGCTCGATCCGGCCACCTTCGCGCCCGACTGGCAGCGGGTGCGCGAGGCGGTCACGCCGCGCACCCGCCTGCTGATCGTCAACAGCCCGCACAACCCGTCGGGCGCGATGTTCGCGGCCGACGACATGCAGGCGATCGCCGACATCGTCGCCGAGACCGGCATCTACCTGCTGTCGGACGAGGTCTACGAGCACATCGTCTTCGACGGTGCGCGCCACGAGTCGGCGCTGCGCTACTCGGCGCTGCGCGAGCGCGCGTTCGTGGTCTCGAGCTTCGGCAAGACCTATCACTGCACCGGCTGGAAGCTCGGCTACTGCATCGCGCCGCCGGCGCTGAGCGCGGAGTTCCGCAAGGTCCACCAGTACAACGTGTTCTGCACGTTCGCGCCGGCCCAGCATGCGTTCGCGGCCATGTTGCGCGAGGAACCCGAGCACTACGAGCAACTGGGCGCGTTCTACCAGGCCAAGCGCGACGCCTTCGCCGCGCAGCTCGCGACGACCCGGCTGCGACCGTTGCCGGTGCCCGGCGGCTACTTCCAGCTCGTCGATTACGCCGAGGTCAGCGATCTCGACGACGCGGCCTTCTGCCGTTGGTTGACGACCGACAAGGGCGTGGCCGCGATCCCGCTGTCGCCGTTCTACGCCCAGCCCCCGCAGGGCCAGCGGCTGGCGCGGTTGTGCTTTGCCAAGAATCCGGCAACGCTCGACGCGGCCATCGCGCGGCTGCGTACGCTCTAGCCTGCTGCCGAGCGGCGGGTCCAGGGCCGCGGCGCGGGGCTGCGACGATCGGTCGCAACCGGACCTTCAGGCCCGAGCGCCTAGAATCATGGGACCTCGTGGCCCATGCGGTGTCGAGGTCGTCCTTTTCGAAAATCCGCCAAGCGTCCCGTGCGATCGTTACTGCCGTCCGTCCTTTGTCTCGCGCTCGCGCTGTCGGGCTGCGCGTCGCCGCCTGCCGGCCCGTTCCACGGCACTGACCTGTCGGGCGTGTCGTACGGGCGCAGCCTGGACCTGCAGGACACCGACGGCCACCCGCGCGGTCTGGGCGACTTCCGCGGCGATTACGTCCTGCTGTCGTTCGGCTACACCCACTGTCCTGAGGTCTGCCCGACGAGCCTGCTCAAGGCCACGCAGGTGCGCCGGGCGCTGGGCGAGGACGGCGACCGGCTGCGGATCGTGTTCGTCACCGTCGATCCCGAGCGCGACACTGGCCCGGTGCTCGAGGAGTACGTGCGTGCATTCGGCGACGGCATCGTCGCCTTGCGCGGCGATGCGATGCAGACCCGCCTGGCAGCGCAGACCTTCCGCGTGACCTACCGGCAGGTACCCACGCGTTCGTCGTATGCGATGGACCACACCATGGTGAATTACGTGATCGGGCCCGACGGCCGGCTGCAGCTGGCGTTCCAGTACGATCAGCCGGTCACGCAGATGGTCGACGACCTGCGGGTCCTGATGACGCGCGAGCGCGGAACCGACTGACCTTGCAGTCGGATTTCTCCGACTTGCGGCCACCGCGACGCAACGCTTAGCCTCGTTCTGGGGAATCAACGGGACAACAAGGATGAAGATTCGTGTGTTCATGGTCGACGACCATGCATTGGTACGCACCGGCATGCGCATGATCCTCGACGGCCAAGACGACATCGAGGTCGTCGGCGAGGCCCAGAGCGGTGAGGAGGCGCTGCCGCAGATCCGCAAGCTGCAGCCCGACATCGTGCTGTGCGATCTGCATTTGCCCGGGGTCAGTGGCCTGGAGGTCACCGAGCGCATTGTGCGCGGTGGCTCACCGACACGGGTGATCGTGGTGTCGATCCTCGAGGACGGCCCGATGCCGCGGCGGCTGATCGAAGCCGGTGCCTCGGGCTATGTGGGCAAGGGCGGCGATGCCGCCGAGCTGGTGCGTGCGGTGCGCGATGTCGCGCGCGGCAAGCGCTACCTCGCCAGCACTATTGCGCAGAACCTGGCGCTGGCCGGTGTCGACGGGGATGGCACGCCGTTCGATGCGCTGTCCAGTCGCGAACTCGAGGTCGCGATGCTGCTGTTGCACGGTTTGCGGCAGGAAGACATCGCCAAACGCCTGAGCCTGAGCGCGAAAACCGTCAATACCCACAAATCGCGGTTGTTCGAGAAGCTGCATATCCAGGATGCGATCGCATTGGCGCGTTTGGCGAGCCAGTACGGCATCGCGCCGCCCGACATGGCGGTGTAGGCGCGCCGCGCCCACGGTCTCCACGCGCACGCGCGCGGCGGCCTGCCTCGACGCGGGGATTGCGCTGGGTTCGGTCGCCTGGTGCAGGGAGTAGGGCGGTGGTGCTGCCCTTGGCCGCAGTGGGCAGGCGGCATCTGCTGCCGAACGCCCTGATCGGCGGTCGAGCACGCGGGCATAACTCAGGTCAGAGGGGCCAAAAAAAGCCCCGGACGTGCCGGGGCTTTTCGTATGGCTCAGGCCTCGCGATTCGGACGCGGGTCCGGATGCGCGTCTAGCTCGGCTTCGCCGTCAACCTCAGAGTCGGTACCAGTCGGCACAGGCGCGTTCGTCGCAACTGCGGCCTCTGGCGCGTCGATGCGCGGGGCCTCGGCATCGGGCTGCGCCTTGCGCTCGACCGTATCCGTCGATTCGAGCTGTGGCGGCGTCGCGTCGGCGATACCGGCCGGCGTCGTGTCCGTTGCGAGAGCGACTGCGCCCGTGGCCTGCGACGCTGCGTCGGTCGCCTCGGTCCGATCGATCTCGACGGTCTCGACCTGCGCAACTGTGTCGATCGCATCGGTCGCGGGGCCGGCAGGTCTCGGCGTATCGAACAGGCCCGGGGTGGTGTCGCGGCTGCTGGCGTCCGTCGCCGGTTGTTCGACCGGCGATGCGGGGTCCGCGGCATCGGCGTCGGCCTGGGCGGTCTCGACCGCGGACGGGGCCGATAGCGTCGCGGCCGGGTCGACCGGGTCGGCGCTCTGTGCCTGTGCCGGAGCGGACGGGTCGGTCACGTCCGTGTCGACGGTCGTCCTCGGGGCTATGGGCAGGGCCGGCGCGGGCGTCGGGGCGACGGCGGGTACCGGAGACGCCGCCGGTCCGGATGCGCGGTCGACAGATGCCGGCGTCGCGACGTCGACGCCGGTCGCGATCACGGCTGCGGCCGCGGCGGCGGCCGGGACTGGCGCCGGTACTGCGGGGGGCGCGGATGCCGGCGCGGTCATCGGGGCCTGGGCCGGGGCGGCTGGCAGGTCATCGAAGTCGAACTCAGGCTGGGCGCGGTCGGACGGGACGATCCCGTGGTCGTCCGCGGCCTCGTCATCGTCCTGCTGCGACTCGTCGCCGGCGACGCTGCCGTCGCCGGCCTTGCCACGGCGACGGCGACGGCCGCCGCGACGACCGCGACGGCGACGGCCATTGCCGGCCTCGTCATCGTCGCTGGCGACCGGTGCTTCGTCGGTCTGATCATCGTCGGTCGGATCGGCATTGGCGGCGACCGGGGCGACCAGCGGCGATGCGGCGTCCGTTGCCGAGGCGGGGATGTGCCGATCGGTCTCGACCACAGCCGATGCCTCGAGCTTCGGCGCCTCCACCGGTGCCGGAGTGGCCGACGGCGCAGGCGTGCTTTCCGTGCGCGCGGGGGCCGCGGCCTGGGTCGAAGGCGTCGACACCGCAGCAGCGGTGGCCGCAACGGCCGGGGCTGTCATCGTCTCGGTGGCGTCGTCCTCGCCTCTGGGCGGGCGGGGGGCACGCGGCTGCTTCTGCTTCTGGCGACGCTCCTGGGGGCGCTTGTCCTGGGCGGACGGCTGCTCGCGGCGCGCTTCGCGCTGCGGAGCGGCGGCCTGCTCCTCGCGCGCGGGTGCCGGAGCGCCGGTCTGCGCGCCCTGACCGCCCTGACCGCCCGAGCGCGACCCGCGGCGGTCGCGGCGTTGACCGTTGCGGCCGTTGCCGCGTCCTTCGCCGCGCGGCTGGCCGTCGCGGGCCTGGCCATCGGAACGCGGTGCGCGGGCATCCTGGCGCGCGGGCTGCGGCGCAGCCGGGGCGGGGGCGGCGAACAGCGTCTTGAGCCAGCCGACGAAACCGCCGGACGAGGCGGGCGCTGGCGCCGGTGCCGGTGCCCGTGCAGCGACGGGCACGGGCGCCGGGGCGGGGGCCGGCTCGGGCTTGGGCTCGCGGACCGGCGCGGGCTGGGCCGGGCGGACGTTGGTCACGGCCGGCGGCGGCACGTTGAGGTTGCCCTTGCTCAGCGCGATGGTCGCCACCCGGCGCGGCGTGCCGCGCTGGTAGCTCGGGCGGCTGGTCTCTTCGCCGAGCTCGTTTTCACGAATGCGCGAGACCTCGTAGTGCGGCGTGTGCAACTGCTCGTCGGCGACGATGATGATCGGGGCGCCGTGGCGCTTCTCGATCTCGGCCAGCGCGCTGCGCTTTTCGTTGAGCAGGTAGTTGGCGATCTCCACCGGCGCCTGCACCAGCACTTGCCCGGTGTTGTCCTTCATCGCGTGTTCTTCGGCGACGCGGATGATCGACAGCGACAGCGATTCGATGCTGCGCATGCGGCCGTGGCCTTCGCAGCGTGGGCACACGATCTGGCTGGACTCGCCCAGGCTCGCGCGCAGGCGCTGGCGGCTCATCTCCAGCAGGCCGAACTTGGAGATGCGGTTCTGCTGCACGCGCGCGCGGTCGTACTTGAGCGCGTTCTGCAGCCGGTTCTCGACGTCGCGCTGGTGCTTGTTGGACGACATGTCGATGAAGTCGATCACCACCAGGCCGCCCAGGTCGCGCAGGCGCAGCTGGCGGGCCACTTCGTCGGCCGCCTCCAGGTTGGTGTTGAACGCGGTCTCCTCGATGTCGCCGCCCTTGGTGGCGCGTGCCGAGTTGACGTCGATCGCGGTCAGCGCCTCGGTCTGGTCGATGACCAGCGCGCCGCCCGAGGGCAGGCGCACGGTGCGCTCGTAGGCGCTCTCGATCTGCGACTCGATCTGGTAGCGGTTGAATAGCGGAACATCGTCGGTGTAATGCTTGAGCTTGCGCAGGTTGTGCGGCATGACCTGCTCGACGAAGTCGCGTGCCTCGGCGTACATCTCCGGCGTATCGACCAGGATTTCGGCGATGTCGGCGCGCATGTAGTCGCGCAGCGCCCGGGTGATCAGGCGCGACTCCTGGTAGATCAGGAACGGTGAGGGCTTGCTGAGCGCGGCTTCGGCGATCGCCCGCCAGATGCTCAGCAGGTAGTCCAGATCCCACTGCAGTTCTTCGGCGTCGCGGCCGACGCCGGCGGTGCGGATGATCACGCCCATCTCGTCGGGAATGCTCAGCGCGTCCATCGCCTTCTTCAGCTCGGCGCGGTCCTCGCCCTCGATCCGACGCGAGACGCCACCGGCGGTCGGCGAATTGGGCATCAGCACCATGTAGCGGCCGGCCAGCGAGATGAACGTGGTCAGCGCGGCGCCCTTGTTGCCGCGTTCTTCCTTGTCGACCTGGACGACGACCTCTTGGCCCTCGCGCAGCAGTTCCTTGATCGAGCCCTTATTGGGGTCGACGCCGGCCTGGAAATAGTCGCGCGAGACCTCCTTGAGCGGCAGAAAGCCGTGGCGGGCGGCGCCGTACTCGACGAATGCGGCCTCGAGCGAGGGCTCGATCCGGGTGATCCGGCCCTTGTAGATATTGGATTTCTTCTGTTCCCGGGCCGGCTGTTCGATATCGATGTCGTACAGCGACTGGCCGTCGACGATCGCGACGCGCAGTTCTTCTGCCTGCGTCGCATTGATGAGCATGCGCTTCATGAATTGCGTTCCTCAACGCGCTCTCGCGCGCGGAACGTCGGGGCGTTTCGCCTGGATGAAGCCTGAAGCCGCCGCGCACGCGCAGCGACGAACCGGATTTTCCAGCGCTACGACACCACGGCGGGCCGCGGGAGCGCTCGTTGTTGTCTGGGTGTTGCGGGCCGCTGGCCGCTCGCGACCGGTCTTGGACCAGTGCGGGCGCCGCGCGGGACGTGTTCAGCGCCGATGCCAGGCATCGGGCGATAAGCAGCGTTGCCGTCCAGCCGCTAACATGGCCGCCCCTGGGGCGGTGGCCGCGCACTGTCCGGAGACCTTCGGAAGGTGGGCTTTTGGCCCGTGTTCTTCCAGGGAAATCAGCACCTTATATCGCGGGCCGAGTGTAGCAGATAAATTAGGCGACGATGACTGACAACGATTCCGGCCCGGCCGGCGGCGGCGTGCGGCTGGTTCGGGTGAGCGACGAGCGCGCCGGCCAGCGCCTCGACAACTTCCTGCTGGGCCAGCTCAAGGGCGCGCCGCGGTCGATCGTCTACAAGATCGTGCGCAGTGGCCAGGTACGGGTGAACGGCGGCCGCGCCAAGGCCGAGCGCAAGCTCGAGGCCGGCGACGAGGTCCGCATTCCCCCGGTCAGGCTGGCGCCGGCCGGG
Organism: Luteimonas sp. S4-F44; assembly: GCF_022637415.1. Taxonomy (NCBI): domain Bacteria; kingdom Pseudomonadati; phylum Pseudomonadota; class Gammaproteobacteria; order Lysobacterales; family Lysobacteraceae; genus Luteimonas; species Luteimonas sp. S4-F44. Next base: position 2,343,620 of record NZ_CP093340.1, on the reverse strand, counting down.
GAGGCGGGCACGCCCTCGCGCGGGCTGCTGGCGGCGATGGAGGCGAGCATCGTGTTCGAGGATGCTCGGCTGCTGGCGATCAGCAAGCCGTCGGGGATCGCCAGCCATGGCGGCAGCGGGATCAGTTTCGGGGTCATCGAGACGTTGCGCGCGCTGCGCCCGAACCAGTCGCTGGAGCTCGTGCACCGGCTCGACCGCGACACATCGGGGCTGATGGTGCTGGCCAAGAAGCGCTCGGCACTGACTCAGCTGCAGGCGTTGATGCGTGAGGACCACGGCGCGGGTATCCGCAAGCGCTACCTCGCGCTGCTCGCCGGTCGCCTGCCCGGCGGCACGATGAGCGTCGATGCGGCGCTGCATGTGGGATTGCGCCAGGGCGGCGAGCGCCACGTCCAGGTCAACGCCGCGGGCAAGCCCTCGCTGAGCCATTTCCAAGTGCTGGAGCGCCGCGGCGGGCAGTCGTACTGCGAAGTGCGGATCGAGACCGGGCGCACCCATCAGATCCGCGTGCACGCCCAGCACATCGGCCATCCGGTGGCCGGCGACGACAAGTACGGCGATCTTGCGGTCAACCGGCGGCTGCGCGAGCAGATCGGGTTGCGGCGCCTGTTCCTGCATGCCGCATCGCTGGAGTTCACGCTCGACGACGGCGAAGCCTATGTCCTCAATGCACCGCTGGCCGAGGACCTGCGAGAGGCGCTGGATCGGCTGGGCTGAGCCGGGAGACGGTCGGTCTGGCGGTCACGGCGCCTGGAGGCGCGCTCAAGGCGGGCCGCCGACTGGAACAGGGCCCGATGCTTGGACGCCACGTCCACAGCCGCCACGCACAGACCGTGCCATCATTCGACCGGTATGCCGTAACCTTCGCGCAGCACCTGGCGGTAGTCGGCCATCGACGGCAGTCCGACAGCAGCGCGGCGGGCCTCCAGGCCGTCGGGGTCCTCCACCGGGCGCATCCGCATGACGCCATCCTCGCCGGTCTGGAACTGAGTGCCGTAGCGCTGCGGCTGGCCATCCGCGAGCAGGACGCGGTCGGTCAGCAGCGCGAAGTCGCTGCGGTCGGCACGCCCCCGTTCGACCGCGACCTGCATCCGCGCGAGCGCGTCGCGCTGGAATGCGGGGTCGTGGTCGGCATGCTGGACGAGCAGCCACGCGGCCTTCGCGCCGTCGTGGCCGACCAGATCGCTGTCCGGCCAACCTCGAGACTCGATGAGCGGTTTCAGCCAGGCGACGTTGTCGCGGTCGACTGCTGCGATCGCCTCCCAGTCGGATTGGTCGAGCCGCGCCGTGCCGCCATCGGTCATCGTGCTGCGGACCGCCTGGTCGCGAGCCGCGCGCGCCAGGAGTTCTGCACGCAGCGCGGAATCCAGGGTGGCGGCGCGCGCTGCCTCCAACGACTGGGCCTCGGCGCGCAACGCGGCCCATTCCGGCTGCGCCCGCAGCGCGTCCAGCCCCGGGCGCGATTTACCTAGTAGTTCGTCGAGTGCGATCCGACCGTTGGGGAGCTGCCTGCGCAGATAGGCGAAGGCGTCATCGTAGCGTCCGGTTGCCGACAGGCATTCGGCCGTCAACAGTTCGCCGCTCGTTGGCACCGCGCCACCCGCGGCTTCCATGTCCAGCAGGATCTCGCCGCAGCGCGCGGGATCGCCGGCTGTATAGGCTGCCAGCGCGTCCATGAAAGTAGGCGGATCCGCCCACGCCGGGACTGCGCAGGCAAGCGCAGCCAGCAGGCCGATCGCGCGACGGCTCACGCGACCAGCCGATCGGCTTTGGCCGCGCAGATGAAGTCGTTCTCGCTCAGCCCGCCGACATCGTGGGTCGAGTAGCGGACCTCGACACGGTCGTAGTGCACGCCCAGATCGGGGTGGTGGTCCTCGCGATGGGCGATGAACGCCAGGGCGTTCACGAACGCCATCGTCCGGTAGTAGTCCTCGAACCGGAACGTGCGGGTCAGCGCGCGGCCGTCCTCGGCGAGGGCCCATTCCGGCAGTTGCGGCAGCAGTTCGCGCACCCGCGCTTCGGGGAGGCGGTGCTCGGCGCCGCGACGGGCGATGCAGTGGGCCTGGGCGAGGGGGATGAGATCCGACATCGGCAGCTCCTTGGGCAGCAGCGGCCGTTACCGGACGGCCATTCATGCGACAGACGGCGACCGGCACGTGCGCCGGCGCAGGCTCGCTAGAATACCCCCATGATCAATATCTCCGAATCCGCACAGACGCATTTCCGCAAGCTGATCGAGCGCGAGGCGCTACCGGGGCTGGGGGTGCGCCTGGCCGCGGTCCATGCCGGCACCACGCGCGCGGACGTGCGGCTGGAATTCGCCGAACCCGGCGATCTGACCGGCGACGAATGGGCGATCGACTGCGAGGGCTTCACGTTGTGGCTCGATGCGCCGAGCGTGCCCTATCTCGATGGCGCGCAGATCGACTACGAGGCCCGCGCGACGGGCGGGCAGTTGCAGATCCGCGCGCCGAAGATCAAGGGCGAGGCGCCGCCGGAAGCCGCCTCGCTGGTGGAGCGTGTGCACTGGGTGGTCGAGAACGAGGTCAATCCACAGCTCGCCCAGCATCGCGGCAACGTGTCGGTGCAGGAGATCACCGCCGAGGGGGTGGTGGTGCTGCGCTTCGGCGGCGGCTGCCACGGCTGCGGCCTGGTCGATGTGACGCTCAAGCAGGGCATCGAGAAAACGCTGATGGAGAAGGTGCCCGGCGTCACCGCCGTGCGCGACGCGACCGATCACGGCAGCGGCAGCGCGCCGTACATGCCGCGCGACGCGGCCTGATCCAGGCCCGGCAGCCGGCGGCCTGCGACGGATGTTCACCTCTGCCGACCTGATCGAGATCCTCCGCCGCCGGCGGTCGGACGGGTCGGCCGAAACGCCGACAGGCTTTCCGCCCGGTTGGGCAGACTGGTTCGCCACCCTGCGGGTGCGCAGCGGGGCGGTGACCGGCGCGGCCGCGGCGGCCATCGCCGCGGTGCTGGCCAGCCGGCCGGCGCCTCCACGTCGTCGCGGCACGCCGCCGGCCACGGCGCTGGCCGCCTGGGCCAGCCTGGCCTATCCGCTGTGGGAGTACGATCCCCGGGACGAACGCGGCCTGCGGATCGTGTCGCTGGTGAGTACGCTGCTGATCCAGCTGACGTGGCTGGGCCTGTTGCTGCTGCTGATGCAGGCGCGGTTCCTGGCGCTGACCGACGCCGCCGCCCAAGGCGAGGAACACGTCGTCGAAGCCGTGTTCATCGGCGACGGCACGCCTCGCGATGCCGGGGGCGGCGCTGGCGAGCAGGCACCGGCGCTACCGACGCCGACGGCTGCCGTTCCGCCCCCGTCAGTCGAGCCTGCCTCCGCACCGACGCCCGCACCCGCGGCGCCACCACAGGCCCAGGATCCCGTGCCAGCGAACACGGTGGCCGATGCGGACGACGCGCCCGCGCAGGACGTGTTGCAGGTCACCGAGACGCCGCTGCCCGACAGTGCGTTCACGTTACCGCCGCCGCGTCCGGCGGTGCCGGTGCCAGAGGTCCAGGTGCGCGAGCGTCAGGTGCCCGATGCCGCACTGCAGGCAGTCGAGGTGCCGGCCATCCGTGGGCCGCAACGCATCGACCTGGCACCGCCCACGCCAGAGGCGCCGACGCTGGAGGTCGAGGTCCGGGAGCGGGCGGTGGCGCAGGCGACCGAAACGGTCCGGCTGCCGACGGCGACGCGGCCGCAAGTCGCGGTCGAGACGCCGGCGCCGGCAGACCGGCCCACGCCCGAAGTCGCCGCGCGCGAGCGCACGGTGCCGCTGCGCGATCCTGCGCCTGCGCCTGCGCCCGCTGCCGAGGTCGCGGCGACCCCGGCCCCTGTCGCGGCACCGGTGCCGGCTCCCCCGACGCAAGCACCAGGCGGCACGGCGACGCCTGCGCCGGGCGCGGGCGAGCGGACGCCGGCTTCGACCGCCGGTCGCGGGCCCGCGACAGCCTCTCCGCCGGGGGCAGCGCCGTCGACCCGCGCCGCCGATGACTGGGGCGATGCCGACACCGCGCGCGACGGCGGCCGTCCCGGCCGGCCGTCGGGCCTGTTCGGTGCCGATGGCCGCCCGCGCCTGGCCGATGGCGGGCGCGTCGGTGGCGGGTTGCCGCCAGGCACGATCACCGAGGATTTCGAGAAGATCGACCGCATGGGCACCTGGCTGCGGCGGCCGGCGCCGGGCTACGAGTCGACGCGCTTCGACCGCTACTGGGTGCCCAGCGAGTCGTTGCTGGAAGAATGGGTGCGGCGCAGCGTGCAGACAGTGCTGATCCCGATCCCGGGCACCAGCAAGACCATCCAGTGCAGTGTCGCGTTGCTGGCCTTCGGCGGCGGATGTGGGATCACCGATCCGAACATGCAGGATGTCGAGACCGACGGCCGTCCGCCGCCGGACGTGCCGTGGAAGCCGGAGTTGCAGGAAGACCGCGACAGCCTGGGCAAGTGAGGCCGCGCGACGCTGCTGCGCTTCTCGGACGGCGGGGCAGGCAGCCCAAGCTCGCTGCACGCAGACAAAGGGCTCCGTTTGGCCCCCGCGACCCTGCGATGCTCGGCGCGTGGGACGTCAAAGGCTGAAAGCCGAAGCCCGCGTCAATAGGCATGCGCGCATGCACGGCGGATCAAACGGCTTGATCCGCCCGTAGGCATCCCGCCAACGCCCGCGCGGCCCGAGTGGGCCGATCCGGGTGTGGGCGACAGCCGCGACGATCAGCGGTCGTGCACGCCGCGAAGATCGCGCAGCTGGCTGGGCTGGTCGGCGAAATAGGCCGCGAGGTCGGCGATCTGCTGGTCGCTCAAGCCAGCGGCCTGCTGCGACATCAGCGCATGCTCGCGCGTACCGTCGCGGTAGGCCTGGAGGGCGTGGGCGATGTAGTCGCGGTACTGCCCGCCGATCTTCGGATAGGTCGGGTCGAGCGGCACGTTGCCGCCGGCGCCATGGCAGTCGATGCAGGTCTGGCCGGTCGCGGCGCTCTTGACGTTCGCCGCGCGCTCGCCCGCCTGCGCCGAGCCCTTGGGCAGGCCGGCCGATGACGACGTGCCGCCTCCGGCATGCGCCTGATCGTCGGCGGCGGGGCCACCGCAGGCGGCCAACGCCAGACAGGCCATGGCGGGGAACACGAGAAGGAAGGTCCGATGCATGCCGCTCACTGGGTCAGCTCCGAAAGAAATGCGGCGATATCGGCAATGTCCTGGTCCGAGAAGCTCTGCGCCTGGGCCTGCATCGTCGGATGCCGGCGGGTGCCGCGCTTGTACTCGTGGAGTGCATTGATGAGGTACTGGGACGATTGGCCGCCGATCCGGGGCACGTGGTAGTGCGGGTAGACGTTGCGGTAGCCCTCGACCCCATGGCAGCCCTGGCAGGTGTAGGTCAGGGTCCGGCCGTTGCCGGCATCGCCCACCAGCGGCGCATTGGGCGCGGTAGCAGGTGCGGTGGCGGTCTGCGCCAGGGCCGCGGGGGAGGCCATCGCGGTAAGGGCGAGGCAGGAAGCGAGCAGCAGCGGTCGCGTCATCTTGGTATCCGCAATCCTGAGTGGCTGAAACGGCTGTCGGGGGAGCGTCGGACGTGACCCGCGGGCGGTCGCTGAACCGCGGGCAACCGGTCCAGTATAGCCATGGGCGTTGTGCAAGCCCAACGACTCCGCTCGCTGCGGGCCGCGACGCTGGAGGTCACCATGACCAATGGCGGATGGAATCCGCATGTTCGGGTGAACTACATTGCTACCACACCGTAGGGGTCCTTCCATTCCAATGTCGACACTGCTCGTTCGCACGTCCTCGGGACGCATTTTCGCCGGCAGCCTGCTGCTGGCGGCCGCCTTCGGCTTGAGCGCCTGCAAGGGGGGCGGTGGCGATGCCCAGGCCAAGCCCACCGAGGCGGCGCAGGCACCGGTGCCGGTGGAGACCGAAACCGTGGCGCGGCGCAGCGTGGCGGCGAGCTACGTGGGGACCGCATCGCTGGACGTGCCCCGCGGCGCGGACGTGGTCGCCAAGACCTCGGGCATCGCGCTGGAGGTGCTGGTCGAGGAAGGTGATGCCGTCCGTGCCGGTCAGCCGCTGGTGCGGCTCGACCCGGACCGTGCGCGCCTGGCGGTGCTGCAGAGCCGGGCGACGATGGGCAAGCTGGAAAACAGTTACCGTCGCGCGCAGCAGCTCGTCGGTCAGCAAATGATCAGCGCCAACGACCTGGACCAGATCAAGTTTGATCTCGATACCGCACGCGCGCAGTACGAGATGGCGCAGCTGGAACTGTCGTACACCACGGTCACCGCGCCGATCGCTGGCGTGATCTCCCAGCGCATGATCCGCACCGGCAACTTCGTGCAGATCAACACGCCGATCTTCAGCATCGTCGACAACGCGCGCATTGAGGCGACGCTCAATGTCCCAGAGCGCGAGTTGCGTGTACTCAAGCGCGGCCAGCCGGTGCGGCTGCAGGTCGATGCGCTGCCGGGCGAGTCGTTTGAGGGCGTCGTCGAGCGCGTCGCGCCGGTGGTCGAATCGCGCAGCGGCACGTTTCGCGTGGTCACCGCCTTCGCCGGCACCGATGCGCTGCGCGCGGGCATGTTCGGCCGCATCCACATCGATTACGACCAGCGCGCCGACGCGCTGGTGATCCCGCGCGCCGCGCTGCTCGACGACGGCGACCAGGCTGCGGTGTTCACGGTGCGCGAGGGCAAGGCCGTGCGCGTGCCGGTGACGCTGGGCTATGTCGACGGCAATCTGATCGAAGTCCGCGACGGCCTCGAGGACGGCATGCAGGTCGTGACCGCCGGCAAGGTCGCGCTGCGCGAGGGGAGCCCGGTGCAGGTGATCGGTGCAGCCCCGGTCGCGGCCGCCAAGCCCGCCACCGGCACCAAGAGCGACGCGCAGTAATGGCCGGCGCCTCCCACGAGGGCCCCGCCGGCGACGGCCCGGCCGCGGACCCGCACGCCACCACGCCCAGGCGATTCGATCTGGTCGAGTTCTCCACACGCCGCCGGGTGACCGTGTGGATGGTCGCGATCAGCATGATGCTGTTCGGCCTGATCGCGCTGACCAACCTCAAGGTCAACCTGCTGCCCGATCTCAGCTATCCCACGCTGACCGTGCGCACCGAATACACCGGGGCGGCGCCGTCGGAGATCGAGACGCTGGTCAGCGAGCCGGTCGAGGAGGCGCTGGGCGTGGTCAAGGGCGTGCGCAAGCTGCGCTCGATCTCGCGGACTGGCCAGAGCGATGTGGTGCTGGAGTTCGCCTGGGGCACCGACATGGACCAGGCGAGCCTGGAGGTGCGCGACAAGCTCGAGAGCTTGCAGTTGCCGCTGGAGGTCAAGCCGCCGGTGCTGCTGCGCTTCAACCCGTCCACCGAGCCAATCCTGCGCCTGGCGTTGACCGCGGGCGACCAGGGCGATGCGGTCGACGAACTGACGCGCATGCGTCGCTACGCCGACGACGATCTGAAGAAGAAGCTCGAACCGGTGGGCGGCGTGGCTGCGGTCAAGGTCGGCGGCGGCTTCGAGGACGAAGTGCAGGTGGAGCTGGACCTGCAGCAGATGGCGCGCATCGGCCTGCCGATCGAGAACGTGATCCAGCGCCTGCAGCAGGAGAACATCAACCTGTCAGGCGGTCGTCTCGATCAGGGCACGCAGCGCTATCTGGTACGCACGGTCAACCAGTTCGCGAGCGTCGAGCAGATCGGCGACATGCTGGTGGCCACGCAGTCGGGCGGCGACAACGCCGCCGCCAGTGCGGCGCAGCAGATGGCCGCGATCGCGGCGGCGAGTGGCTCGCAGGCGGTGCTCGCGGCGGCGGCGTCGGTGCAGAGTGCGTCGGGCGCGGATGGCACGACGATCGCGGGCGGGCGTGCAATCCGGCTGCGCGACATCGCCACGGTGCGCCAGGGCTTCAAGGAGCGCGAAAGCATCATCCGGCTCGGCGGCGACGAGGCGGTGGAGCTGGCGATCTACAAGGAGGGCGATGCGAATACCGTGTCGACCGCCGATGCGATCCAGGCGCGTCTGGAGGTGATCCGCAAGGATCTGCCGACCGGGATGACACTGACCGTTGTCGACGACCAGTCCAAGTTCGTGCGGGCGGCGATCAACGACGTGCGCACCGATGCGCTGATCGGTGGCACGCTGGCGGTGCTGATCATCTTCCTGTTCCTGCGCAACGGCTGGAGCACGCTGGTGGTGAGCCTGTCGCTGCCGGTCTCGATCATCACCACGTTCTTTTTCATGGGCCAGCTGGGGCTGAGCTTGAACGTGATGTCGCTCGGCGGCCTGGCGCTCGCGACCGGCCTGGTGGTCGACGACTCGATCGTCGTGCTCGAGTCGATCGCCAAGGCGCGCGAGCGCGGGTTGGGCGTGCTGGAGGCCGCGATCACCGGCACGCGGGAAGTGGGCATGGCGGTGATTGCCTCGACGCTGACGATCATCGCGGTGTTCCTGCCGCTGGTGTTCGTCGAGGGCATCGCCGGCCAGTTGTTCCGCGACCAGGCGCTGACGATCGCGATCGCAGTCGGCGTGTCGCTGCTGGTGGCGATGACGCTGATCCCGATGTTGGCCTCGCTCAAGGGTCGTCCGCCGCTGGCGTTCCCGGAAGAAGCACCGCACCCGCAGTGGCGCCCCGAACGCCGCTGGCAGAAGCCGTTCGCAGCGACCGGCCGCGGCATCGGTGCCAGCATCCGCGGCGTGCTGTTCGGCCTGGCCTGGCTGCTCATTCGCATCTGGCGCGGGGTCTCGCACGTGGTGGGTCGCGTGATGGGACGCGCCAGCGATGCGGCGATGGCGCCCTACGAGCGCGCTGAGCGCGGTTACATGCGCATCCTGCCGGCGGCGCTGTCGCGTCCGTGGCTGGTGCTGGGCACCGCGACCGCGGTGTTTCTGGTCAGCATGTTCGCCGTGCCGCTGCTGGGCACCGACCTGATTCCGCAGCTGGCACAGGACCGGTTCGAGATGACCGCCAAGCTGCCGCCGGGCACGCCGCTGCGCGAAACCGACCGCATCATGCGCGAGGTGCAGCAGACGCATCGCGACGACGACGGCGTGGCATTGCTGTTCGGCGTGAGCGGCAGCGGCACCCGGCTGGATGCGAATCCGACCGAGAGCGGCGAGAACATCGGCCGGCTGAGCATCGTCATGAGCGGCGGCGGCAGCCGCGAGTTCGAGGCGCAGCAGACCGACCGCCTGCGCGAGACCATGCGCCGGTATCCCGGCGTCGCCGTCGACTTTTCGCGGCCGCAGATCTTCAGCTTCTCCACGCCGCTGGAGATCGAACTGCGGGGCCAGGATCTCGACGGGCTGGCGAAGGCCGGCCAGCGCATGGCCGAACTGCTGCGGGCCAATCCGCACTATGCCGACGTCAAGAGCACGGTGGAGCAGGGCTTCCCGGAGATCCAGATCGTCTTCGACCAGGAGCGTGCGGGCGCGTTCGGCCTGACCACGCGGCAGATCGCCGATGCGGTGGTGCGTGCGGTCCGCGGCGAGGTGGCCACGCGCTACAACTTCCGCGACCGCAAGATCGATGTGCTGGTGCGCGCGCAGGAGAACGAACGCGATTCGGTGGACCGCATCCGCAACCTGATCGTCAATCCGGGCAGCGGTGCGGCGGTGCGGCTGGATTCGGTCGCCGACGTGGTCGCGACCGTCGGCCCGAGCGAAATCCATCGTGCCGACCAGGTGCGCGTGGCGGTGGTGTCGGCGAACCTGCGCGGCATCGATCTGGGTGCGGCGATGGCCGAGGTGCGGCAGATGGTCGCCGAGAACCCGCTGGGCCCCGAAATCGGGTTGCACATCGGCGGTCAGGGCGAAGAGCTCGCCGAGTCGATGCGCTCGCTGCTGATGGCGTTCGCGTTGGCGATCTTCCTGGTCTACCTGGTGATGGCCTCGCAGTTCGAGTCGCTGCTGCATCCGTTCGTGATCCTGTTCACCATCCCGCTCGCGATGGTCGGCGCGATCGGCGCGTTGCTGCTGACCGGCAACACGATCTCGGTGGTCGCCTTCATCGGTTTGATCCTGATGGTGGGCCTGGTGGTCAAGAACGCGATCATCCTGATCGATAAGGTCAACCAGTTGCGCGAGGCCGGCATGGCCAAGCGCGAGGCGTTGGTGGAAGGCGCGCGCTCGCGTCTGCGTCCGATCGTCATGACCACGCTGGCGACGCTGTTCGGTTTTCTGCCGCTGGCGCTGGCGTTGGGCGAGGGCGCGGAGGTGCGCTCACCGATGGCGATCACCGTCATGGGCGGCCTCGCGGTCTCAACCGTACTCACGTTGCTGGTGATTCCGGTGGTCTACGACCTGCTGGATCGCAAGTCCGATGCGTTCTACGCCGAGCGCGGTCGTCGCGCGCGCCTGGGCGCGGCTGCCGAGCGTGATGTGGCGGAGGCCGGCACGCCATGAGCATCGCCGAGCTGAGCCTGCGTCGCCCGGTCACCACCATCATGTGTTTCGTCTCGATGGTGGTGATCGGACTGATCGCCGCGGTCCGCCTGCCGCTGGAGGCGTTGCCCGACCTGACCATGCCGATCCTCTACGTGCAGATGTCCTATGCCGGCTCGACGCCATCGGAGGCCGAGCAGAATCTGCTGCGTCCGGCCGAGGAAACCTTGGCGACGATGGGCGGGATCAAGCGCATGCGGGGCGAAGCGACCGCGGACGGTGCGGGCGTCTTGCTGCAGTTCTCGGACTGGGATCGCGACATCGCGATCAGCGCGGCCGAGGCGCGCGAGAAGATCGATGCCATCCGCAGCGACCTGCCCGACGACTTCCGCCGTTACTTCGTCCACAAGTGGACGACCAGCGACCAAGCGGTGCTGCGCCTGCGCCTGGCGGCCAATGTCGATCTGTCGGGCAGTTACGAAATGATCGACCGGCAGCTCAAACGCCGGCTCGAACGGGTGCCCGGGGTGGCGCGGGTGGAGATCAGCGGCGCGTCACCGAACGAGGTCGAGATCGCGGTCCAGCCCGATCGCCTGACCGCGCACGGCATCGAACTCAACGCGCTGGCCACGCGTTTGCGCGCATTGAACTTCTCGGTCTCGGCCGGCCAGATCCTCGATGGCGGGCAGCGCCTGCGGGTGCAGCCGCTGGGCGAGATCCAGGATCTGCAGCAGTTGCGCGACCTGGTGATCGATCAGAAGGGACTGCGGCTGTCGGACATCGCCGATGTGCGCTTCAAGCCGCAGCGCATGGATTACGGCCGGCGCCTCGACGGACGGGCGGCGGTGGGGTTGGACATCTTCAAGGAGCGCGATGCCAATCTCGTCGAGGTCGCGCGTACCGTGCTGGCCGAGGTCGAGACCGCGCGCAGCGAGCCGGGACTGGAAGGCATCGACGTCAAGGTGATCCAGAACATGGGCGAGGAGGTGACGTCCTCGCTGCTGGAACTGGTCGAGGCGGGTGCGATCGGCCTGGTGCTGTCGATTATCGTGCTGTACTTCTTTCTGCGCCATTGGCCGTCAACGCTGATGGTGACGCTCGCGATCCCGATCTGCTTCATCATCACCCTGGGCTTCATGCACTTCTTCGACGTCACGCTCAACGTGCTGTCATTGATGGGCCTGCTGCTGGCGGTCGGCATGCTCGTCGACAATGCCGTGGTCGTGGTGGAGAGCATCTACCAGGAGCGCGAACGCATGCCCGACCAGCCCTGGCTGGCTTCGGTGCTGGGCACGCGGCACGTCGCGATCGCGCTGTCGGCCGGCACGCTGTGTCACTGCATCGTGTTCGTGCCCAACATGCTGGGCGAGACCAACAACATCAGCATCTTCATGAATCAACTGGCGATCACCATCTCGGTGTCGCTGCTGGCCTCGTGGCTGGTGGCCGTGAGCCTGATTCCGATGATGTCGGCGCGGATGAAGACGCCGCCGGCGGTCGCCCGGCCCGATGGCCTGATCCCACGCATGCAACGCGGCTATGCGCGGCTGCTGCGTTGGTCACTGCAGCACCGCGGCTGGTCGGTAGCCGGCATCGTCCTGGTGATCGCGTTGAGCCTGCTGCCGATGAGCCAGATCAAGTTCGATATGTTCGGCGACAGCGGCGGCGGCAAGGAGATCCAGCTGTATTACCAGTGGAAGGGCAGCTACAACCTGCAACAGCGCTCCGACGAGGTGCGACGCTACGAGACCTTCCTCGACGAGCACCGCGAGCAGTACCGGATCCGGCAGCTCTACTCGTGGTTCGGCGAGGACGGCGACTCGGGCACGATCATCACCTTCAACGACGACGTGGGCGACACCCGGGCGCTGTCGGAGGCGATCAGCGAGGCACTGCCCAAGTCCGCGCGGGCCGATGTCGGCGTGCGTGGCGGCGGCGATGGGGGCGGCGGTGGGGCCGGTGGCAGCCAGGGCGTCCAGGTGCAGCTGGTCGGCGATTCGACCCAGGTGCTGCGCGAAATCGCCGATGGCGTGATCCCGATCCTGGCGGCCAATCCGGCGCTGCGCGACGTGCGCGTGGACTCGGGCGATCTCAACCATGAACTTCGGATCAGTGTCGATCGCGACCGCGCGGCCGCGTTCGGATTCTCGGCCGAGCAGGTGTCGAGCTTCGTCGGCCTGGCGCTGCGTGGCAGCCAGCTGCGCGAGTTCCGGCGCGGCGACGACGAGGTGCCGGTGTGGGTCCGCTTCGCGGGTGCGGAGACCTACAGCGAAGCCGACATCGCCGCGTTCATGGTCCGGGCACCGGACGGCCGCAGCGTGCCGCTGACCAGTCTGGTCGAGATGCGGGTCGAGCCATCCTCCAGCCAGATCAACCGCAACGACCGGCAGACCTCGCTGACGCTGCAGGCCAACCTCGCCGGTGGGACGACGATGCCCGATGCCCGCAAGGCGCTGGAGCAGACGTTGGACACGGTCGCGTTCCCTGCTGGCTACGGGTACAGCTTCTCCGGCAGCGGCTTCGAGGACGACGCCGCTGCAAGCCAGCAGATGCTGTTCAACCTGCTGATCGCGGTGATCATGATCTACGTGGTGATGGCGGCAGTGTTCGAGTCGCTGCTGTTCCCGGCGGCGATCATGAGCTGCGTGCTGTTCTCGGTATTCGGCGTGTTCTGGCTGTTCTGGCTCACCGGCACACCATTCACGATCATGGCCTTCATCGGCATCTTGGTGCTGATGGGCGTGGTGGTGAACAACGGCATCATCATGGTCGAGCACATCAACAACCTGCGCCGACGCGGCATGCCGCGCCTGGAGGCGCTGGTGGAAGGGAGTCGCGAGCGGTTGCGGCCGATCATGATGACGATGGGCACGGCGATCCTGGCGATGGTGCCGATCTCGCTCAGCGACACCGTCGTGCTCGGTGGCCTGGCGTACTCGCCGATGGCGCGTGCGGTCGCCGGCGGGTTGGCGTTCTCGACCGTGGTTAGCCTGCTGTTCCTGCCGACGATCTACGCGATTCTCGACGATCTGCGGCACGGCTCGGCGCGCATGCTCCGGCGTGCTCGGGGCGTGCCGGCGGCTGTGCCCACGGCGTCGTAATGTCCTCCATGGCCCGCGGCGCTTGGCGGCGCGGGCCATTCATTCCGTCCTGAATACCCGGTGGTCGGCGCCGGACTGCGTGTCGCGGCGTCAGTGCAGCAGCTTGCCGAAGATCCGAAGGCCCGCCACCCACACGCCGATGCTCGACCCCAGGTTGGTGAACAGGAAGTTGAGGATCGTCCGCGAGACGCGATTGCGGTACCAGCCGCGGAACGTGCCGGCATCGTCGCGCAGGGCCAGGAAGTCGCTGTAGGCGGGCTTGCGCATGTGCGCCTCGATCAGCGCACTGAACAGGCCGGGCGAGACGCCCGGCGGGCGGAACGGCTTGAGCGGCGCGGCAATCGCCGCGGCCAGGATGCCCAGCGGGTGCGCGGCGGCGGCGATCGCGCCCAGCGCCGCGAATGCCGCAGTGATCAGCACCCATTCCTCGAGCAACTGGCGGCCGACGTCGACGCCGCCATGCCAGTAACCCCAGCCGATCATCGCCAGGATCAGCGCCATCAGCAGGGTGGTGAACCACGGGAATCGACGCGTGCTCGGCGCCTGTTCCAGCTCCGTGCGGATCGCCGAGGGCGCCTGCGTGTCTTCGGCAAGGTGACGCGCGATGCCGGCCAGGTGGCCGGCGCCGACGACCGCCAGTACCTCGCGGGCCTGGCCGACATCGCCGCGCAGGCGCGCGGCCATGTAGCGGTCGCGCTCGGCAATGATCGTCTCGTAGAGTTTGGGATCGCTGCGCGCGAAATCGCCGAAGCTCGACTCGAGCATGTCGCCTTGTTTGAGCTTCTCGATCTCGTCCTCGCCCATCTCCTCGTTGGTCAGCAGGCCCGACATCAGGCTGCCGCCGAGTCGCAGCTTGCCCATCAGCCCGAGCCGAGACGACGTGCGTCGGAAGGTCAGGCCGACATCGCGGTCGATCAGCGCGACCGGCAGTCCCCGGGCATCGGCGAGCGCGACCGCACGCTTGAGTTCGGCGCCAGGCTCGATGCCGAGCTGCTCGGCGAGTCGGCGCTGGTAGGCCGACAGCGCCAGATTGGCCGCGAACAGCGCGACCCGGCCCTTGCGGATCACGTCGACCAGATTGAGCTGGCCCAGCGCGTCGGGATCGGTGATCGCCTGCAGGCGCTGCGGGTCGAGTTCGACCGCGACCATGTCGAACGCGCCGCTGCCGATCGCGTCCTCGACCGCCTCCACGCTGACTTTCGAGACGTGGGCGGTGCCCAGCAGCGTGTAGCGCACGCCGTCGCGCTCGACGATCGCGTGCGGCTGCGTCTGCCAGGACGGGGTGGCGGCGGAATCGGTCATCGGGTCAGTCGTCCTCGGGTGGGGTGGTGGCGCCGTCGCCCAACGCGCGCTGCATCAAGATGGTGTCGAGCCAGCGTCCATGCTTGCGCCCCGAGCCCGGCAGCACGCCGACGGTCTCAAAGCCCAGGCGTGCGTGGAACCGGACGGACGGGCCGTCCAGCGGTGGGCCGATCACCGCGATCATCTGGCGGAAGCCGCGCTGCGTGCAGGTCTCGATCAGTGCGTCCATCAGCCGACGTCCGACGCCCTGACCGTGCAGCGCCGGCAGGACGTAGACCGAGCTTTCGACGGTGAAGCGATAGCCGATGCGCGTTCGGAAACCGCCGGCATAGGCATAACCGGCGAAGCGGCCGTCGCGTTCTGCGACCAGATATGGAAAGCCGGCCTGGCGCAGCGCCGACCAGCGTCGTCGCATCTCGTCGCTGTCCGGCGCGTCGTACTCGTAGGTGGCCACGCCGTCGACGACCTCCCGCGCATAGAGCGCGGCGATCGCCTCGAGGTCGCCGTCGTGCGCATCGCGGATCACGACGCCGGAAGTGGGGACGGCCACCGGCGTCAGTCGATGTAGCGCTTGAGCAGATCGCCGTAGGCATCGATCCTGCGGTCGCGGAGGAACGGCCAGATCCGGCGCACGTGCTCGCTGCGCCCCAAGTCAACCTCGCAGGTCAGCAGCGTCGGATCGCCACCGGCCTGGGCGAGAAACTCGCCCTGCGGACCGAGCACGTGGCTGTTGCCCCAGAAGTCGATGCCGGCTGCGCCCAGCGGTGAGGGCTCGTGGCCGACCCGGTTGCACGAGAGCACCGGCAGCCCGTTGGCCACCGCGTGCCCGCGGTGGCTGAGGATCCAGGCATCGCGTTGGCGGGTCTTCTCCGCGTCGTCGTCACCCGGATCCCAGCCGATCGCCGTCGGATACAGCAACAGGTCCGCGCCCGCCAGCGCCATCAGCCTGGCGGCCTCGGGATACCACTGGTCCCAGCACACCAGCAGACCGAGCCGGCCGACCGAGGTGTCGATCGGCTTGAATCCCAGATCGCCCGGGGTGAAGTAGAACTTCTCATAGAAGCCCGGATCGTCGGGAATGTGCATCTTGCGGTACTTGCCCGCCAGGCTGCCGTCGGCGTCGAACACCACGCCGGTGTTGTGGTACAGGCCGGCGGCGCGGCGCTCGAACAGCGAACTGACCAGGACCACCTTGTGCTGGCGGGCGAGTGCGGACAGGCGCTCGGTGCTCGGGCCGGGGATCGGCTCGGCGAGATCGAACGCGTCGACGTTCTCTTCCTGGCAGAAGTACGCGCCGTTGTGCAGTTCCTGCAGCAGCACCAGCCGCGCGCCCTGGGCGGCGGCCTCGCGCACACGCGCCTCGATGACCGACAGGTTGGCCTCGGCGTTGTCGGCGCCGCGATCGATGATGGCGCGTTCCTGGATCAGCGCGACGGGCAGGGTGGTCTTGCGGGTCATGGCGGCAACGATACGGGACTCGAAAAGGCCGACCATGCTAACGCGGAAGGACGCGCGCGCCCGCGCGTCGGCCACTGCCGTTCAGAGCGCGTCAAAGCGTGGCCGCGAGTGCGACGACGTCGGCCGTGAAACCCGGATAGTCCAGCGCCGGTGCGTGCGGGGTATCGCGGCGCCGGATCTGCCGCACCGCGACCAGGCGCTTGTCGGGCACGACGACGATGTACTGCCCCAGGAAGCCCTCGGCGGCGTAGGCCACCACTGGCCCGGTGTCCTCGTCGAACAGGTCGGCGCGTGCGATGCCGCGCTCGCTGACCTCGCGGGCGTAGATCGCCGGCCAGTCATCGCCCAGCAACTCGCCGAGCGCGGCGCGCAGGCCGGCGGTGCCCGCCAACGGTCGATCGCGCAAGTGCGTCAGAGCCTCGATCCAGCGCGGGTCGGCCTCGCGCGCGCGGGCGGCATCGACGGCCTCGGGGCGCAGGCGCAGGACCTGCCAGGCCGGGATCCGCCACCACAGCAGCCCCACGCGCGCCGAACGCGGTCCCGGCGTGTACAGCGCAGTGACGAATCCTTCGGGCAGCAGGCGCTTGCCGTCGGGAGTCACGCCATCGTCGAGCAGCAGGCGGCCGATCTTGGCCGCATCGTGCGCGGTCAGCGGCAGGCCGGCCATGCCGTGCGGCTGGCCCGACGCATCCCGGTACCACGGACCCGGCACGATGCCCAGCGGCTGGAACAGCCGCTCGTTGAGGTACACGTCCATCGGCCGTCCCGCGGCCTTGCCGATCACACCGGCCAGCAGGTTGGTCGCCTTGTTGTTGTAGGCGAAGACCTCGCCCGGCGGCGTCGACAGTTCGGCGGCGAGCGCGAGCTGCACGGCGTCGGGCGCCGGATAGATCTCCTCGCCGGCATTGGGCGCGTTCTGCAGGCCGGAGGTGTGGTCGAGCAGCATGCGCACGGTGATCTCGCGCTTGCGGCCCTGCGCCCATTCGGGGAAGAAGGTATGGACGGGGGTGTCGAGTGAGTCCAGCTTGCCGTCGGCCAGCAGCAGGCCCACGCCCAGCGCCACCACCGACTTGGTCGCCGACATCAGTTCGATCGGTGCGCGCGCCGGGTCGGTGGCGGTGTCGACCAGCACGCGGCCGTCGTGGACGATCAGCAACGCATCGGATTCGGCGACCGTCGAGGCCGCCTGCAACCGAGCCAGGGCATCGGCGGTGGTGTCCTGGCCCGGCGCGGACGCCAGCGCCGTGGCGGACAACAGCAAGGCCGCAATGGCGGCAAGCACGGGGCGGGGCATCGAAAGCACTCCAGGCGGCGGGCCAGATTGGCGACACGTGTAGTCACCCTCCAGTGCCGTTGGTCATGTTCCCGCTTCGCGGCCGAGAGACCGCGCAGCTCAGCTTGCGAGCAGCCCCTCCGGCAACTGCATGGTGATGCAGTGCAGGCTGCCGTTCTGCCAGATCAGTGGGCGACAGGGCACCTGCACGATCTCGCGCCCCGGATACGCCTGGGCCAGCACGGCGGCGGCGGCTTCGTCGGCCGGGTCGCCATAGGCGGGCATCAGCACCGCGCCGTTGAGGATCAGGTAGTTCGCATAGCTGGCGGCCAGGCGACGGCCCTGGTCGAGGATCGGACGCGCCCACGGCAGCGGGAACAACCGATACGGCGTGCCGCCGGACGTGCGCAGCGCCGCGATCTCGTTGGCCATCGCCTGCAGTTCGGCGTGGTGCGGGTCGTCCGCGTCGTCGCAGGCCTGGAAGACGATCGCATCGCCCGGCGCGAACCGCGCGAGCGTATCGATGTGCGCATCGGTGTCGTCGCCCTCGAGGTAGCCGTGATCGAGCCACAGCACGCGGTCCTGTGCCAGCCAATCCGCCAGCCGCGCGCTCAGCGCTTCGCGCGAGGTTTCGGGATGACGCTCGTGCAGGCAGCGCCACGTCGTGAGCAGCGTGCCGGCACCGTCGGTCTCGATCGCACCGCCTTCCAATGCGAAGTCGATCTGCCGGCGCTGGGCGCGGCCTTCGAACAGCCCGGCCGCATGCAGATGCCCGACCAGCAGGTCGTCGCGGCTGGCCTCGAACTTGCCGCCCCAGCCGGTGAAGCGGAAGTCGTTGAGAACGAATGCGTCGTCGCCCACCAGGGTGATCGGCCCCGAATCGCGCAGCCAGGTGTCGTCGTAGGCCGCCTCGACGAAGCGCACGCGGTCCATGTCGACCCGGTTGGAGGCCAGGCGCACATAGGCGTAGCTCTGGACGTCCTCGTCGGGCACGCAGATCAGCACCGGCTGGAAGCGGGTGATGGCGGAAACCAGTGCGATGTAGGTGTCCTCGACCTCGCCCAGGCGCTCGGCCCAGTCGGTGTCTTCGGTCGGCCAGGCGATCAGGATGGCGGACTGGGGCTCCCACTCCGCGGGGAAACGCATTGCGGTCTTGGTCATGGACTCAACGGATGGCGGGCTTGGGACCGATCTCGGACGCGGTCGCGCGATTGGCGACCGTGTCGACGACCCGGTTGCGCTCGAAATAGACGGTGAAGGCGGGGTAGACCCAGCGGTGGATCGTCGGCCATTGCCGCTTCTGACCGCCGCGCGGTTCGAGCCGCTGGGACGGTGCGCCGAAGTCGGCCTCGACCTGGGCCATCGTCATACCGCGTGCGGGGACGGTCAGCCCGGCCGGCTGTCGGCTGCGGTCGACCAGCAGGGTGTCTGCCGTGGCCGGTGCGGTGCCGAGCAACAAGGTGGCGCCGAGCGCGGCGGCTGCGAACATCGTGACGGTGGAACGCGACATGACGGACTCCTGGCCTGCGAACGGGGAGGGGCAGGACCGAGGACTCCTGCCGCATCGCGGTATGTAGCAGACGGCCTGCAACGGCGCTGCATGCGGCCGGCGCCGATACGACGAAGGGCCGCATCGCTGCGGCCCCCGCGTGCCGCGCCCGGCCCGCAGGGCTGGCGCAGAATTGCCGGAACACCACGGCGCCGAGGCGCGCGTGCTCCGCCTCGCTCTTAGCGCTGACGCGCCTTGAAGCGGGGATTGGACTTGCAGATCACGAAGACCTTGCCGCGGCGACGCACAACCTTGCAATCGCGGTGGCGGGTCTTCGCCGACTTCAGGGACGACAGGACCTTCATGACAAACCTCTGGGATGGGATACGAACGGCAAGCCGGCTATTCTAGCGGCTTATTTCCACCTGATTCAAGCGCTTGGGGCTTCGGGCGCCATGCGCAGGAGACGCAAATGACGGCCGAGACGCCGGTGTTGACGATCGACGGGCCCTCCGGGTCGGGCAAAGGCACGATCAGTCGGGCGGTCGCGCAGCGGCTGGGCTGGCATTACCTGGACTCGGGCGCCTTGTACCGGGCGGTCGCAGTGGCGGCCGGCTGGGCCGATCTCGACCTGGGCGATGCCGGCGCGCTGGTGCGCTGCGCGTTCGACACCACGATCGCGTTCCGCGACGATGCCTTCGGCGAGCCGCGGGTGATCGTCAACGGGCACGACGCCACCGACGAGCTCCGGACCGAGACCGCAGGGGCGGCGGCCTCGGCGATCGCGGCCATTCCCGAGGTCCGGGCGGCGCTCAAGGACCGGCAGCGCGCATTCAGGACGCCGCCGGGGCTGGTCGCCGATGGGCGCGACATGGGCACGGTCATCTTTCCCGACGCGCGCTGGAAGGTGTTTCTGACCGCGAGCGCTGAGGAACGCGCCGAGCGTCGCTATAAACAGTTGAAGGGCAAGGGGGTTTCGGTGACAATGGACGGTCTGCTGCGCGAGATCCTCGCGCGTGACGCCCGCGATGCCAGTCGCGCAGTGGCGCCGTTGCGGCCGGCCGAGGAGGCCGTCCGCATCGACACCACCGGCCGAGGCATCGAGGCCGTCGTGGCGCAGGTGCTGGCGCTGCTGCCGGCGCGCATGGACTAAAAGAGGTCCGGTCCCGCGCGCCTGCCGTCGCCGGCGTGTCCAGCAGTCGCGTGCCCCGGACGGAGCGTCCGGTCGCATGCCGCAACCGCAACACCGCGTCATCGCTCCAACGGTTCCGGCACCACGCCCAAGGCGCGGCGCCGGTGTTTTTCCATTCCAACACTCACGGCCCTGCAATCCCGCGACGGCCGATCAACGGGTGGACCTCCGGCACCGTGCTCCGTTGCTGGCCGGCCCGGTCCGACATCAACCAGGTATTCACCAAATGACCGAATCATTCGCAGAACTGTTCGAACAGAGCCAGACCAACCTGGCCAAGCTCAAGCCGGGCGCCATCGTCACCGGCGTCGTGGTGCAGGTCCGCACCGACGTCGTCGTGATCAACGCCGGCCTGAAGTCCGAAGGCATCGTGCCGATCGAGCAGTTCCGTAACGAGGCCGGCGAGATCGACGTGGCCGAGGGCGACACCGTCAAGGTGGCGCTGGACTCGCTCGAAAACGGCTTCGGCGAGACCGTGCTTTCGCGCGAGAAGGCCAAGCGCGCGATGGTGTGGGACGAGCTCGAGGAAGCGCTCGAGAAGAACGAGACCATCACCGGCCGCATCAGCGGCAAGGTCAAGGGTGGCTTCACCGTCGACATCAAGGATGTCCGCGCGTTCCTGCCCGGCTCGCTGGTCGATGTGCGCCCGGTCCGCGACCCGGTCTACCTCGAGGGCAAGGAACTCGAGTTCAAGCTGATCAAGCTCGATCGCAAGCGCAACAACGTCGTCGTCTCGCGCCGCGCGGTCGTCGAGAGCGAGCACTCCGAGGAGCGCGAAGCGCTGATGGAGAAGCTGGTCGAGGGCGCCGTGCTCAAGGGCGTGGTCAAGAATCTCACCGACTACGGCGCGTTCGTCGACCTGGGCGGCATCGACGGCCTGCTGCACATCACCGACATGGCCTGGAAGCGCGTGCGCCATCCGTCCGAAGTGGTGGAAGTGGGCCAGGAGCTCGAAGTCCGCGTGCTCAAGTACGACCGCGAGCGCAACCGCGTCAGCCTCGGCCTCAAGCAGCTGGGCGAGGATCCGTGGGACAACATCTCGCGCCGCTATCCGTCCAACACCCGCGTGTTCGGCAAGGTCTCCAACGTCACCGATTACGGTGCGTTCGTCGAGATCGAGCCGGGCGTCGAGGGCCTGGTGCACGTCTCGGAGATGGACTGGACCAACAAGAACGTCAACCCGTCGAAGGTCGTGCAGGTCGGCGACGAGGTCGAGGTCATGGTGCTCGACGTCGACGAAGAGCGTCGCCGTATCTCGCTGGGCATCAAGCAGGTCACCAGCAACCCGTGGGAGACCTTCGCCGCGATCCACAAGAAGGGCGACAAGGTCGACGGCCAGATCAAGTCGATCACCGACTTCGGCATCTTCATCGGCCTGGACGGCGGCATCGACGGTCTGATCCACCTGTCGGACATCGCCTGGAACTCCACCGGCGAAGACGTGGCCCGCAACTTCAAGAAGGGCGACACCCTCGAGGCCGTGGTGCTGGCAGTCGATCCGGAGCGCGAGCGCATCTCGCTTGGCGTCAAGCAGCTCGAGCAGGATCCGCTGGGCCAGTTCATGGCCAACAACCCGCGTGGCTCGAAGGTTTCGGGCACCGTGAAGGAAGTCGACGCCAAGGGTGCGGTCATTGACCTGGGCGAGGGCGTGGAAGGCTACGTGTCGGCGCGCGACATCAGCGACCAGCGCATCGACGATGCCAGCCAGCATCTGAAGGTCGGCCAGGAGATCGAGGCCAAGTACTTCGGCATGGACCGCAAGACCCGTTCGCTGCAGCTGTCGATCCGCGCCAAGGACGAGGCGGAGACCGCCGAGACCCTGGCCGAGTACAACAAGCAGGCCTCGGACGCGTCGAGCGGCACCACCAAGCTGGGCGCGCTGCTGCGCGAGCAGCTGGGTAACAAGTCGGAGTAATGCGTTCGGCGCCGGTCCGGGGGTCGTCCCCGGGCCGGCGTTTGCGCATCTGCAAGCAGAGATATGACGAAGTCGGAACTCATCGAACTGCTGACCCAGCGGCAGGCCCACCTCAAGGGCGAGGACGTCGACCTGGCGGTCAAGGCCATGCTCGAAATGATGGGCGGCGCGTTGGCGGCGGGCGATCGTATCGAGGTCCGTGGTTTTGGCAGCTTCTCGCTGCATTTCCGCCCGCCGCGCACCGGCCGCAATCCCAAGACCGGTGATGCCGTGGCACTGCCGGGCAAGCACGTCCCGCATTTCAAGCCGGGCAAGGAACTGCGCGATCGCGTCAGCGACGTGCAACCGCTGCCCGCGGACGAGTGAGCGCGCCAAGGCGCGCTGTTTTCTGTCTGCCTGGTGCCGCCGCACATGGTTGGCACCGCCGATCCCCGAGCGGTTAGGATCGACGACGGCCCGTCGACCGTCGTCGAAATGCCGTGGTCGCGTGTATCGACCGCGCCGCGCGATGGGGATGCAAGGCGACCTTCCTGATGGAGCATGATCCATGGCGTTTGTCACCGAGTGGTTCTGGTTCTTCCTCCTGCTGCCGATCGCGGCGCTCAGCGGCTGGGTGATCGGGCGACGCGGCGGCGAGCGGCACAGCGACACCCAGGTCAGCCGACTGTCGACGACCTATTTCCGCGGTCTCAACTACCTGCTCAACGAACAGCCCGACAAGGCGATCGAGCTGTTTCTGCACATCGCCGAGCTCGACAAGGACACCTTCGAGACCCAGGTCGCGCTCGGCCACCTGTTCCGCCGGCGCGGTGAGGTCGACCGTGCGATCCGCCTGCACCAGGGCCTGGTGCAGCGGTCCGATCTCAACGACCAGCAGAAGGTGCAGGCGCTGCTGGCACTGGGCGAGGACTACATGAAGTCCGGGTTGCTCGACCGCGCCGAGACGGTGTTCAGCGATCTGGCCCGCATCGACCAGCGGGCGCCGCATGCGCTGCGCCACCTGATCGGCATCTACCAAGCCGAGCGCGACTGGGCCAAGGCGATCGAGAACGCGACCCGCTACGAAGCGGCGACCGGCGAGCCGATGGGCAAGCTGATTGCGCAGTTCGAATGTGAGCTGGCCGATCGCCACCGTTCGGCCGGCAACCCCGACGAGGCGCGCGCGGCGGTCGCCCGCGCCTACGCCGCGGATTCGGGATCGGTGCGTGCCGGTATCCTCGAGGGCCGGATCGAGATCGATGCCGGTAACGATGTCGCGGCGATCCGCGCGTTCGAGCGCGCGGCCCGCCACGATCCCGATTTCCTGCCCGAGATCCTCGGGCCGCTCCTGGCCGCCTACGAGCGGGTCGGCGACACGCCGGGCGCGCGCAATTTCCTATCGCAGATGACCGAGCACTACCCGGGCGTGGCGCCGGTCCTGGCGCTCACGCGGCTGGTCGAACAGGAAGAGGGCGTCCACGCGGCGCGCACCTACCTGGCGCG
This sequence comes from Luteimonas sp. S4-F44, assembly GCF_022637415.1. Classification (NCBI taxonomy): domain Bacteria; kingdom Pseudomonadati; phylum Pseudomonadota; class Gammaproteobacteria; order Lysobacterales; family Lysobacteraceae; genus Luteimonas; species Luteimonas sp. S4-F44. The sequence continues at coordinate 2,320,043 of NZ_CP093340.1, read as the reverse complement.
CCAGCTCAAGGACCGGCCCTCGGTTCGCGGCGAGGCGGCGCTGATCGATCTCACGCTCGCCGACGGGGTCGACCATGCCGGCACGCTGCAGGAGCTGCGACTGATCACCGAGCAGTTGCTGGTGCGCAATCCCAGCTATCGCTGCAAGCAGTGCGGCTTCGGCGCGCGCAGCCATCACTGGCAGTGCCCGAGTTGCAAGGAGTGGGGCACGATCAAGCCGCTGCTGAACTACGCCGTGGTCTGAGTGCAGCCGCAGGCGCTCATCGCAGTCGCCGTCCTGGCCCTGGTCTCGGCGTCGGCGGGAACCTGGCTGGCGCGTCGCTATGCACTGTCGCGCCAGTTGGTCGACGCCCCGGGCGAACGGCGCAGTCACGCCGTGCCGACCCCGCGCGGCGGCGGCATCGCGATCGTGGTCGTCATGCTGTGCGTACTGGCGTGGACAACCTGGCAGGCGGCGTTCCCCGGCGTGCATCTGGCCTTGCTGGCCGGCCTCGTCTTGGTCGCCGGTATCGGCTGGCTCGATGACCATCGACCGTTGTCGCCGTGGTCGCGGCTGGCGGTCCACGCGGTCGCCGCCGCGTTGCTGGCGGTTGCGGTGATCCATGCCGGCCAACCGTTATGGTGGGGCGCGGCGGTGTTCGTGCTGGCGGTCGGCCTGATCAACGTCTGGAACTTCATGGACGGAATCGACGGCATCGCCACCAGCCAGGCGATGCTGGCCGCGCTGGCGGTCGCGTGGGTGGCCGGACCCTGGGGTGGGGCCGGCGTGTTGGCGATCGCATTGCTGGCCGCCTGCGGCGGCTTTCTGCCGTTCAACTGCCCGAAAGCGCGGATCTTCCTCGGCGACGTCGGGAGCGGCAGCCTCGGCTATGCGCTGGCGGGCCTGATTGCCGCGGCCTCGCTGGAGATCGGCCATCCGGCGGTCTGGACGCTGTGCTTCCCGCTTGCGCCGTTCCTGATTGACGCCTCGTTGACACTCGTTTCACGCATGCTGCGCGGCGAACGCTGGTGGACGCCGCATGTCCAGCATGTCTACCAGCGCGCCGTGCAGGCCGGGCATCCGCATGCGAGGGTCGCCGCTGGTTACGCGGCGCTGTCGATGATCGGGGTGCTGGCGTGCGGATTGCTCGCCGGGCACGGTCGCCCGGTTATCATCGGAGCCTTGGTCGCATGGTATCTGCTCATTGTCTCCGTCTGGTGCGCCGCCCGCGTCCGCTTGCTCGCCGGGCAACGTTGCCCTCAAGGATGAATCCCGATGCATGATGTAAGGACCCGGCTCGGTGTCCTGGGACCCCGCTTGGCGGTGGTCGTGCACGATCTGGCCATGGTGTGGCTGTGCTGGGTCGGGCTGCACCAGTTCCGCTTCTCAGTGATGGCGCAGGCACCTGCGTTCTCGCCGCTGTCGGTCGAAGTCGCCCTGATCTTGTTGGCACAGGGTGTGATCTTCTGGCGTGTGGGCCTGTACCGCGGCGTGTGGCGTTTTGCCAGCATTCCGGATCTGCTCAACATCGTGAAGGCGTCGGTCTTGGGCCTGCTCGCGATCCTGCTGGTGCTGTTCGTCTACAACCGGCTCGACCTCGTCCCGCGCAGCGTGCTGATCGTCTACCCGCTGCTGCTCGCGGCGTTGCTGGGCATGCCGCGATTGCTGTACCGGGCCTGGAAGGATCACGGCAGCGTGCGCTTGGACCAAACCGCGACCCGGGTACTGATCCTCGGTGCCGGTCAGGCCGGCGAAACCCTGGTGCGCGACCTGCGCCGGACCGGCGCCTACGATCCGGTCGGGTTCCTCGACGATGCGCCGAAACTGCGCGGCAGCCAGTTGCAGGGTGTGCCGGTGCTCGGCCGTGTCGAGGATGTGGAGCGGATCGCGCCGGAGACCGCCGCCAAGTTGCTGGTCATCGCGATGCCGTCCGCCGATGCCGCGGCGATGCGCCGCGTGGTCGCCGCCTGCGAACGGACGGCGCTGCCGTTCCGGACTGTGCCCCGGCTCGACGACCTGCTGGAAGGTCGCTCGCTGCCGGGCGAATTGAAGGAAGTCGCGATCGAGGATCTGCTCGGACGCAAGCCGGTGCTGCCGGACTGGAAGGCGATCCGCGGTTGGCTGCGCGGGCGCTGTGTGCTGGTGACCGGCGCCGGTGGTTCGATCGGCTCGGAACTGTGCCGGCAGTGCGCACGCCATGGCGCCGCGCAGATCGCACTGGTGGAGATCGACGAGCTCGCGTTGACCCGCATCGAAGGCGAACTGCGGCGTGATTTCCCGCATATCCGGGTCACGCCGGTGCTCGGCGACTGCGGTGATCCCGCGGTGATGGCGCACGCAATGCGGCTGTCGTCGCCGGACGCGGTCTTCCATGCCGCGGCCTACAAGCAGGTGCCGGTTCTGGAGCAGCAACTGCGCGAAGGCGTGCGCAACAACGTGTTGTCCACCCGCAACGTCGCCCGTGCGGCGGTCGAGCACGGCGCGAGCACGTTCGTGCTGATCTCCACCGACAAGGCGGTCGATCCGGTGAACGTGCTCGGGGCGACCAAGCGCCTGGCGGAAATGGTCTGCCAGGACCTGGCGGGCGCCGGCGGGACCGGCTTTGTGACCGTGCGCTTCGGCAATGTGCTCGACTCGGCCGGCAGCGTGGTGCCACTGTTCCGCGAACAGATCCGGCGCGGCGGCCCGGTGACGGTCACCGACCCGGAGGTGACCCGCTACTTCATGACCATCCCAGAGGCCTGCCAGCTGATCATGCAATCGGTCGCGATTGGCGCCTCGCAGGCCGTCTACACGCTCGACATGGGCGAACCGGTCTCGATCCGCTTGCTGGCCGAGCAGATGATTCGCCTCGGCGGCAAGCAACCCGGCCATGATGTCGCGATCGTCTATTCGGGCCTGCGCCCCGGCGAAAAGCTGCACGAGACCCTGTTCCATGCCGACGAGCGCTATCGGCCCACCGTGCATCCGAAGATCCTGCAGGCCGAAGCGCGTCCCGTGCATCCGGAGAAGCTGGCTGCGGCGCTGGCGCGTCTCGAAGACGGCGTCGCGCGCTACGACCTCGAGCAACTGGGGGCGGCGCTGCGCGACGCCGTGCCCGAGTTCAAGCCGGCCGCCGCGGATGCGGCGCTGCAGCGCACGAGTACTACAGCGACTATCGTTGCCTTTCCCCCACGACACGCGAGACAACCATGACACAAAGGATTCGAAAGGCGGTGTTTCCCGTCGCCGGCCTGGGAACGCGGTTTCTGCCCGCGACCAAGACGGTGCCCAAGGAAATGCTGCCGATCGTCGATCGCCCCCTGATCCAGTACGCGGTGGACGAGGCGATCGAGGCTGGCTGCGACACGCTGGTGTTCGTCACCAACCGTTACAAGCACGCCATCGGCGACTACTTCGACAAGGCCTACGAGCTCGAAGACCGGCTCGAGGCGTCAGGCAAGCACGAACTGCTGGAGAAGGTGCGCCGGCCGCTGCCTGACGGGGTGCGCGCGATTTTCGTGACCCAGCCCGAGGCCCGTGGACTGGGCGACGCGGTCCTGTGCGCGCGCCCGGTGGTTGGCGACGAGCCATTCGCGGTGTTGCTGCCCGACGATCTGCTGTGGAACCGGGGCGGCGACGGTGCGCTCAAGCAGATGGCCGATGCGCATGCGCAGACTGGCGCGAGCATGATCGCGGTCCAGGACGTGCCGCCGGAGAAGACAGCCAGCTACGGCATCGTCGCCACCGATGCGTTCGAGGGTCGGCACGGCCGCATCCATTCGATGGTCGAGAAGCCCAAGCCCGAGGAGGCGCCGAGCACTCTGGCGGTCGTCGGCCGCTATGTGCTCGATGGTCGGATCTTCCCGTTGCTCGAGCAGACACCGCCGGGCGCGGGCGGGGAGATCCAGCTCACCGACGCTATTTCGGCCCTGCTCGCCGAAAAGCCGGTGCACGCCTACCGCTTCCGCGGCACGCGCTTCGACTGCGGCACACATCTGGGACTGATCGAAGCGACGATCCGTTACGCGCTCGACAACGAGAAGCTCAGCGAGCCGGCCGCGGCGCTGATGCGCGATGCGCTCGACGAACTCGGGGTCCGCGACCTCGACTGACCGCCCAGGTCACGGGTTCGCTTGCGCCTTGCTGCGTGAGCGGGCCCGTCTCGCGCGGCGTCAGGGCGCCGTGGCGCAATCCGGAAATTGGGCGAGATACTCGCTCAGCGGTGGCATCTTCAACTCGGCGCGCAGCGCGTCGACCCGCGCCTCGTCTTCCAGTGGCTGCGGCGCGCGACGGCTCTCGATGCAGGTGACCTGGGTGCCGTAGCGCTGCCGGCCGTCGAGCTTGAGCATGACCCGGTCGTAGAGAAAGCCGTAGCGGGCCGGCACCGCGCCGTCGGCATGGCGCCGTTGCATGGCGAGCAAGGCCTGGTACTGGAGATCGGGCCGCTGGTCGGCGTGCTGGACCAGAAGCCACAGCTGGGCCTGCGCCTGCTCGGGCAGGGCGGTGAGCGCGGGCCAGCCATCGTGACGGGTCATCAGCTGCGCCGCGAAGGCGGCGTTGTCCGCGTCCAGCCGACGCACATCGTCGCCGAGCGCGAACGCGTAGGTCGCATAGAGCGGATCGTCGGGCCCGGCATCGCGGCCGGGCACCCCATCGAGGGCATAGCGCAGGATCTGGTCATTGGTGGCGCGCCGTTGCAGGTCCGCCGCCACGGCGTGGGCCTCCTCGCGGTCGGTCGAGGGGGGCTGCACCTGGGACACGATCTCCACCGCGCGGCGCAGGCCCAGCACGTAGGGCCATGCGTCCTTGGCGGCGGCCTCAAAGGCCGGCCAGTCGTCGAATGCGGCCGCCGTCGCCTCCGCATCCATGATCAAGCCGCACCGCCGGTCCCCGTAGCAGGCCTCGGGGAGCGCGGCGGCGTCGACGCCGCGCGTGCGCAAGGTCTCGCGCAGGGCCGACGTGCGTGCGCGCCGTGTGGCCTTGGCCCAGTCCAGCAGCGCGTGCCAGTGCGCGCGCTCGGTCGGATCAGACGAGAACCGCGGCCGGATCCAGTCCAGGCGGGTCAGATCGACCGCGCTGTCAGCAGGAAGACGGTCGAGCAGCACGGGCGTCGGCGTGCCAGCCCATGCGGCCGAACCGCCGGCGAGCAGCAGCAGCGCGCTGAGCGCTCGCCGAGTTGCGCGGCCCATCAAGCGGAGGCTGGCCGGGCAGGATGCCCGGCCGGTGACTCATGCATCGGCATCGTCGACGACGATGATCTGCGCCGAGACCTGGGCCGACAGCTGGGTCCGCGAGGTCGTACCGCCGGCAACGGCGTCGATCTCGGTGTCGGTAAGGTCGCGCGCGAGTTGGCGGCTGAGCAGGCGGAAGCTGCCGGGCGCGTCGGCGGTGGGCGAGTGGGGGGCGGGTCCTGGCTTCGACATGGCGACGTCTCCTTTTCGATTCGCGGCGCCGTCGACATGGCGGCGTCCTCGGTGTCTTAGTCCATGACCATCCCCCCTGTCAAATCGTCCGGGGGACATGCCCCGTGGTGTCGGATGCCGGCGAGCCCGCTCGCATGGCGGCCGCGGTCTGCGGTAGAACACCCGCATCGCCATCGACGGAACGCCCTTCATGCCTGGACATCTACGCGTCGTCACCCATCCCGGAGACGTCCATGCGGGCGCGGTCGCGTGGGCGCTTGCCGATCGCGGCATCGCGACGCGCTGGATGTGCCTGAGCGACTTTCCCGCGCGCGCGACCCACAGCTTCGAGCTGCGCGAGACCGCGGACGCGGCGGCGGGCAGCCTGCCCGATGCCGACTGCGATTTCGTGTGGATCCGCAGGATCGGACGCTCGCCCGGCGTGCCGGAGGGCCTGGATGTCCGCGATGCGGAGGCCTGTCGACGCGAAAGCGAGCGCTTCTTCTGGGGATTGCTGCATGTGCTTGCCCCCCAGGCCTGGTGGGTCAACCCGCTGACGAGCTTCATGACCAGCCGGCACAACAAGTTGCATCAGCTGCGCTTGGCGCAGGCCTGCGGCATGATCGTGCCCGAGACGCTGGCGAGCAACGATCCGGCCCAGATCCGTACATTCGTGCGCGCTCACAGAGGCCGGGTCATCGCCAAGCCGTTCTTCCCGCATCTATGGAACACGCGCGATGGTCGCTCGTACGAGTACCTGTCCTCGCTGGTGACCGAGCGGGACCTGGAGGATCCACGCGTCCTGCAGGCGTCCCCGCTGATCTACCAGCACTACGTCGACAAAGCGTTTGAGGTACGGGTGGCCGTGTTCGGGCAGGCGGTAATCGCCGCGCGCCTGGATACGCGCGGCGATCCCGACCTGGCGGTGGACTGGCGCCACGCCGCCAAGCATCCGACCGTGACGCCGTTCCAGCTGCCCGAGCAGGTGCGCGAGGGGTGTCTGCGGGTCATGGCGATGTTGGGCTTGGTCCACGGGTCGTTCGACTTTATCGTCCGGCCGGATGGCGGCTTCGTCTTCCTGGAGGTCAACGAGTCGGGGCAATGCCTGTGGATGGAAGAGGATTGCCCGGACCTGCCGGTGCTCTCGGCGCTCGTGGGCCTGTTCCTGGCACGCAGGCCGGACTTCTCGAACGCGGACCTGGCGCAGTTTCCGTACCGGTTCGGCGCGTTTCGCGGGAGCCCGGCCTACGAGGCGTTCCTGCAGGGCGCGGCCCAGGACCATCTGCCGGTGTCGATGGAAGGCGTGGTGTTCCAGGAGTGAAGCGCGTGCTTCGCGTGGCCGGACCGCAAAGCGGTCTGACCGAGGGGAGAGCGGCTTCTGGCTGGCAGGCCGCTGTCGCTTCGAAGAAGCACGCTCATTTTCGCTAACGAGGGAGATGAGGCAAAAAAAAGCACGCCCGTAAGGGGCGTGCTTTTCTGTCGCCTGGCGGTGTCCGGCAAGGACCCGCGGCGGATGGATCAGGCCAGGCCGGCCTGCTTCATCACTTCGGCGGCGTAGTCCTCGACGACCTTCTCGATGCCTTCGCCGACGGCCAGGCGCTTGAAGCCGAGCACGTCCGCGCCGGCGGCCTTGAGCGTGGCCTCGACCGTCTTGTCGGTGTCGAGCACGTAGGGCTGGCCGTAGAGCGTGACTTCGTTGACGATCTTGTTGAGCTTGCCGCTGATGATCTTCTCGAGGATATCGGCCGGCTTGTTCTTGTCCTTGTCGGACATCTTCGCCAGCTCGATTTCCTTTTCCTTCTCGATGAACTCGGCCGGGACGTCAGCGGCCTTGTTGTGCGGCGGGTTCATCGCCGCGACGTGCATCGCCAGGCCGCGCGCGAGGTCGGCGTCGCCGCCCTGCAGTTCGACCAGCACGCCAATGCGGCCGCCGTGGACGTAGGCCGCCAGGTTGTGGCTGCTCTCCATCCGCACGATGCGACGCACCTGCACGTTCTCGCCGACCTTGGCGATGACGGCAGCGCGCGCTTCCTCGACGGTCTCGCCCGAGGCGAGCTTCGCGGCCTTGAGCGCGTCGATATCGGCAGCGCCGGAGGTGAGGGCGGCCTGGGCGACGGCCTCGGTGAAGCGCAGGAAGTTGTCATCCTTGGCGACGAAGTCGGTCTCGGAGTTGATCTCGACCAGCACCGCTGCGCGATCGTTCTGCGTGGCGACGATGCGACCTTCGGCGGCGACGCGGTCGGCCTTCTTGTCGGCCTTGGCCAGGCCCGACTTGCGCAGGGCTTCGGCGGCGGCGTCGATGTCGCCGGCGGTCTCGCTCAGCGCCTTCTTGCACTCCATCATGCCGGCGCCGGTGCGCTCGCGCAGTTCCTTGACCAGGGATGCGGTGATTTCCATGGATGACCTCAGTATTCGGTGGATGCGTCGGCCGCGCGGGGCACGGCCGGTCGTTGGCGATCTCCGCTCGCAGGCGAACGGCGATCGCGCCGGAGGCGCTGCGGCTGCGCAGCATGGCGCAGCCACATGTCGCGGCGATTACTCGGCCGCGGCTTCCTCGGTCTTCTTGCCGCGCGGGGCGCGGGCCGGCTTGTCGCCGCCTTCTGCAAACTCTTCCTCGCGCACGGTCGCCGCGCTCGGCGCGGCCGCCTTGCCTTCGAGCACGGCGTCGGCCGCGGCGTTGGCGTACAGCTGCACGGCGCGGATCGCGTCGTCGTTGCCCGGGATCGCGTAGTCCACCAGCGCCGGATCGTAGTTGGTGTCGACGACGGCGATGACCGGGATGCCGAGCTTCTTGGCTTCCTGGATCGCGATGTTCTCATGGCCGATGTCGATGACGAACAGCGCGTCGGGCAGGCGGTTCATTTCCTTGATGCCGCCCAGCGAAGCCTCGAGCTTGTCGCGTTCGCGGCGCAGGCCCAGCACTTCGTGCTTGACCAGCTTTTCGAACGTGCCGTCGGTCTCGGCCGACTCGAGTTCCTTCAGGCGCGACACCGACTGCTTGACCGTGCGGAAGTTGGTCAGCGTGCCGCCCAGCCAGCGCTGGGTCATGTACGGCATGCCACAACGCTCGGCTTCTTCCTTGATCGCCTCGCGCGCGCTGCGCTTGGTGCCGACGAACAGGATCATGCCGCGCTTCTGGGCGATGCCCGAGATGAAGTTCATCGCGTCGTTGAACAGCGGAACCGTCTTCTCGAGGTTGATGATGTGGATCTTGCCGCGGGCACCGAAGATGTACGGCGACATCTTGGGGTTCCAGTAGCGCGTCTGGTGGCCGAAGTGCACGCCGGCTTCCAGCATCTGGCGCATGGTGATCTGAGGCATTTGGATAGTCTCGTGATGGTGGAATCGAACGAAGCCGGTGTCGTGACAAGTCCGCACGTCAGATGTGCAGGTACTTGGCGATCGGACTCGCATCTCGATTCCGGGGTTGGGCCTCCCTGTCACCTCCGTGGCCGAACCTCTTGCGAGGCACCCCGGCACGGGTCGATGCGACAGGTGTGTATTCGCCGATGACGCCCGGCGTTGCGTGTCGGGCCCGACGAACGGGCACGGCAAGCGCGGGATTGTAGCCTGCGCTGCCGCCTGGGCGCAATCTGCCCGGTCCTCGGGCTCAGAAGCGGATATCGACCCGGAGAGTGTCGCGGTAGACCCCCGGCGGCGGTGTGGTCTGGGTCGGGTCGATCAGCGCCCGGTACGTGAAGCCCTGGGCCGCGGTGCCGGTGTAGAGGCCGGGATTGGCCTCCGCAGTGGCGCTGGTGCGACGCTCGGCCCCGACGCTGCCCCAGCGCTCGCCCGATCCTGCGCCCTTGTAGAGCGCGTAGCGCAGGAACTGGGTCGGGGCGGCCTCGTCGCGCATGCGCCGCCAGCCTCCCGCAAAGTGCTGGCCGTCGTCGATCCCCACTGAGTACGCGGCACCGGCGCTGCAGCGAACGGTGATCTGCTGGACCACCGGCCCGAACGCGCCGGCCAGCGGCGCGCTGCCGAAGTTCAGCGGCGGGGCGGCGATCGCGCAGTCGTTCTCCAGCCGCAGCACGACTCTCACGCTGGTCGGAATGCCGGTGCCCCAATTGAGCGGCGTGAACAAGCCGGGGCGTTGGAAACCAGGACTCTGCGAATAGACGCACACCGGCCCGAGCCCGACGGTGCAGACCGAGAAGAACCAGCGCAGGTTGATCATGCCGGTGTAGGTGCCGGCGCGCAGGCCCGCGGTGGGCGTGGTGCGGACGTACAGTGGCAGGCTCCCGCCGGGCCCGTTGAAGAGGTTGAGCAGGTTCAGTCCCGAGAAGTCGAACTCCTGGCCCTGACCGATCTGCGGCCCCGTACTCTGCGCCAGCACCGTGAACGGAAGCGAAGGCCCGCCGCCATCGTGGGCCAACTGGAACGTCGAGTTCTCCAGCCGCACCTTGATATAGGAGGTGCTGATGAAGGCCAGCGCGCCGCAGGTCAGGCCGCCGTTGCCGGCCGCCTGCCGCGGGCCCTCGGCCAACGCCAATGTGCCGACGGTGCCAAGGTCGGCCTGCGCGCTGGCCACCGTGCACGAGCCGGTGTCCTGCGCATGCGTGCCGCCAGCGGCGAGCAGCGCGAGGAGGAGCAGCAGACGCAGACGCTGACGGCTGCGCGCCGGGGGGGCAATGCGGATGCGTGGGCGTATCATCGGCAGGCCAGGGGGCCGATCCGCGCCAACCCATCGACGTCAGGGGCGAGCGTGAAGCGCACGGTGCAAGAGGCTCCCCCGGCGGGGCGTGCAGTGAGCGTGTTGTCCGGTGCCAGTCTCGACAGATAAACCAGCCCGTCCCAGCCCACGTACGCCTCCTCGCCCTGGGCGCTGGTCACCGGCGTGCCCGGTGCGAGCTCGACGCCCGCGGCATCGTGCAACGTCACCAAGGCCGCGAGCGTGCGCTCGACTGGGAAGTGCATCACGTAGCCACTGCCGCGGCGGACCGCGACGCGTTGCTCGACGACCGGCGTTTGCACGTTCGTCGGCAATTGCAGCGGATCGATCTCGAACTTTGCGGCGTAGTGCGCCCCCGACCACGGCACCAGCAGCCGGCCGCTGCGGTCGGTGGTGCCTACGGTCACGTTCTCGTAGCGCACCGGAATATCCGCAAACCCGTTGGTGTCCACCACCACGAACGCATCGGAGATCCGGTTCGACAGGAAGGTACCGCCCCCCATACGCACGATCGCGCCGGCGGCGCTGGCCCACAGCGTGTGCGCACCGGCGCTGCCGCGCACCCCGCCACCGAACTGGACGTGGCGGTTGCGCCACAAGGCGTCGAGCTCCAACTGGTCGTCGCCCGCCTCGAAGCGGCTGTAGCCCAGGCCGAGCCCGAGCCCGCCGTCGCTGGGCACCGGGCGTGTGTAGCGCAGGCGTTGCGCATCGCCGCGCCCGCTCGCGCGGTCGTGCGTCGCGGTGACGTTGCCGTGTCGCAGCGAGACCACCAGTTGCGCGACCGCCGACCAGTCGCCGCTGTCGATGTCGCGGTTGCCCGACAGGTAGACACCGATGTTCTGCCATGGCGATACGCTCCACGACAGGTTGACCAGCCGGATCCGTGAGGCGTCGGCGTTCTCGAGCGCAATGTGACCAAGCCCCAGGCTGCCCCAGCGTCCGAGGGCGACGCTGCCGGCGACCACCGTCGTCCGCGGCCGGAATAGCGGCGTGGTCCGGGGGTCGTAACGGGCCAGGTCGACGAAGTCGCGGTCGCTGCGCTGATGCTGCGCCGACAGGGTGAACCCGCGGCGCGCGTACTGGTAGCCGACATCGATCTGGTCGCCCGAGCGGCCGCGCGACTCGCTGCGGCTGTAAGCGGCATTGAGCACCCCCAGCATGCCCAGCCGGACCACGCCGCCGGCGCCGAGTCGGGTCAGATCCTCGGCCGCCTCGCCGAGCGTCTCGACGGTCAGCGCATCGGTGAGGCCGCGGCTGTAGGCAGCCGAGGCCACGACCGGGCCGTAGGCGAAGTTCTCGACGCCGTAATCGCGGCGCAACGCACCGGCCGCGAGCGCGAAGTCGCTCAGGCCTGGCGCGAGCAGGCGGCTGCTGACGTAGAACGGCACGGCCGTGGCGACCTGCCGGCCCAGCGCATCGGTCACCACGACCACCGCCTCGCCGGCGCCGTTGATGAACGGCACGTCGGTCAGCGCGAAGGGGCCGGGGTCGACACGTTCGCGTGCAGCGAGGTTGCCGTTGACGTACAGATCGACCGCCGACGGCACCCCGGCCTGGCCAGCGAACTGCGGCAACGGATAGGTGACGATGTCTGGCCGGAGCGAGAAATCGCGCGAGAACTGGACCCCGCCAATCCGGACCGGCGAAGTCCAGACGGGCCCGCGCGTGATCAGGTCGCCGGCCTCCCAGAACCGTGCCTGCGCCTCGTCGACGCGCTGCCAGCGGGTGTCGTAGCGGACGAACGCCCGATCGACGCCACCGCCGTGGCGCCAGGCACCCGACGACGACACCGTGCCGGCATCGCCGAACAGGCGCACGTCGGTCCATAGCGAGGTCGCCGTGGACGCGTGCGGCGCCCGCGTGGCGTAGAGGTCATAGTTGAGCAGCATCCCGCTGCTGGCGCGCGACGGATGGCGGGCGAGGCCGGCGTGGCTGTCGAAGTGCTGCGTCGGTAGCCAGTCGGCGGGCACCTGGATGTGCAGGCGCAGATTGACGACGTCGTAATCGACGGTGACGCCCGGCACGCGGTCGACCGCGACCCGACCGTCCTCGTCGGGTGCATCGACGCGCACGTGCAGGGCGTGCAGCACGGCCGCGTCGACCAGATAGTGTCCGTCGCGCAACTCGACCGGCACCACACGTCCCGATGCCAGCCCGTTGACGACCAGCTCCAGGTGCACCAGGCCTTCACCGACCGCATCGCTCGCCCGCGGAGGCGGCGGCAGTCGGCCAGGCGGCGCTGCAGCCTCGGTCGGCGGTGCCGGCGCCAGCCCTGCACACAGCAGGGCCGAGGCGAGGCACGCGGTCGATGGGCGGGGCATTAGCGTGCCGTCCCCCGCATCGGCGGAATCACGTGCAGGCGCTGGTGATCCTCGATGTGGGCCTCGAGCGTGCCGTCGGTCTGTGCCGCATCCGCCAGCGGCCAGCGCGCGAAGCTGCCGGCGAGGACGTAGCCCAGTTGCACGTCCTCCAGGGGAACGTGCGCGCCGCCGGGGCGGCGAAATCCGAGCCCCGTCAGCCGTGCGTGCCTCAGGCCGCGGTTGTGGACCAGCAGGAAGACCTGTCCGTCGCGCCGCTCCAGTTCCCATGCCAGCTGCGGCGCCTCCTGGTCGGCTGCGTCGCCGTTGACGAACAACGGAATCGAGTAACGGAACTGGAAGCGCACGCCGACCGGGGTGCCGGCCGGTGTTTCCTCGACGGGCTGAACCGGGATCTCGTCGACGACGATCCGATAGGCGAGTTCCCCGGCGCCAGGCGCGGCCTCTGCGGTCCGCGTCAGGCGGACCAACTGGCGCTGGCCGGGGGCGATTCGGGTCATGGGCGGCGAACCGACGACGGCCTGCTGCGGGCGATACGTGTCTTCGCCATCGGTCTGGTGCCATTCGAACACGCGCAGTTGCAGGTGCGCGGTGGTTCGGCCCTGGTTCTCGATCCACAGTGCGGTGGCCTGCTCGTCGTGGCGAATGGTCGGGTTGACTGGCCAGATCAGCAGCGAATTGCCTGCCGGGGCGGTGATCGACGCCAGCGCCATCGAGGCAGCGAACAGCCAGCGGATTGCACGAGCCAATGCATCGGCGCGGCGGGGGAACAGGGACATGGCGTTATCCTTGTCGATGCCGGATCGGGCGACCTCACCAATCCAGCGTCACGGTGACCGTGTCGGTGTATGCGCCTGGCAGTGCGTTTCCTGGTAGCGCCAGCCGGGCGTGGACTGGCAGCACAATGCCAAGGGCACCGGTGCCGGGCACGGTGATCGCCTGCGCCTGATCGATCGCGATCTCCTGGGCGAAAGCCGGGTCGCGGTAGAGCCGGTACGGGAGCCGGCGATCGACCGAGGCGTGCCGCAGTTGCCGGACCCCGCCTGCCGCATGCGCGCCGCCATCGATGCGCATGCGCATCACCACGCCTGGCGTGCAGCGCAGCGTGACCACCTGCGCCGCGCCGGCATCCGCGGTACGCACCGCGCTCGAGAGCGCGCTGTCGGTGCCGAAGTCGAGCGTCGCCATCACCCCCGCAGCGCCACTGCTGCCCAATCCGTCGATCGCGCAGCCCCGGACCACTGTCGCCGAAACCGGGAAGGTGGTCTGGGTCTCGGCCTGCAGTCCGTAGGACGATGTCGTCAGCAGCACCGCGAGCAGACTGCCGGCAACGCGTGCGCCGACAGGGCGCGGTGCATGGGGCCGATGCGCACGCGTGCGGGCCACGGCCACGTTAGAGCGTGATCACGACGCCAATGACATCGGTGTAGGTGCCCGGCAACAACGCGCCGCCCCCGAACGCCCGTCCGTAGACGTTCACCGTCTGCGTGGTGCCATCGGCGGGCAAGGTCAGCGCATCGCCGTCGGCGATCACCGTCGTCCTGCCGGCATCGGAATAGAGCTCGTAACTGATGAAGCGCGCATCCGCGCCGCCCTGCAGCGCCAGCGCGCGGGTTCCACCACCATCGGGCGCAGCGCCGGGGTTGAGACCGCCATCGAAGGCGATGGTGGGTGTCACGCCTTCCGAGCACCGGATGGTGATCGCGCTGCCCGCGTTCTGCACCTCGGCATCGGCCTGATCGAATACCGTGGTCTCGGTGCCGAAATCGAGCGTGCCCAGAAGGCCGGCGTCGGCGCCGTCGGCGGTATCGACGCCATTGATGATGCAGCCCGCCTGCAGGGTCATGGTGGCGTCGATCTGTCCGGTAATCTCGGCGTGGGCGGTTGCGCCGAACAGCCCAAGCAGGGCGGCGGCGGTCAACGGCATCAGACGCATGGGATATCTCCGTGGTGTGGAAATCCGAAGGACATGCGGGCAGGGAACGGCCAGCGCGCGGTCGTGGGCTGCGCGTCGTGCGTTGGCACGGGCCGCTGGCGGGGGAGGGGGGGCGTTCAGTGGCATGGCGGTCTCCTGTCCGCGACGGTCGGGCTGCGCTGGTACGCCCGCTCGTCGTCACTAGCGTGTTCGAAAAAGCCGTGAATCCTTTATGCGTGCCATAGTGGGCGCACGCGCGGTGAAGGCGCCGTGAGTCGGATAAAGGGTGTCGCGCGGCGTTGACGCGCTCCGTCCTGAGGCGAGCCGCGCGGCGGGCCGGGGCGATCTGCGATAATGGCCGGATGAGCATTCAGACCAAGACGCCCGACGAGATCGAGAAGATGCGCGTGGCCGGCCGCCTGGCCGCCGAAGTCCTGCAGATCGTTGCCCCGCACGTCAAACCCGGGGTGACCACCGACGAGCTGGATCGCATCTGCTACGAGCACATCGTCAACGTGCAGGGCGCGATCCCGGCCAACGTCGGCTACAAGGGCTATCCCAAGACGACCTGCATTTCGGCCAACAACGTCATCTGTCACGGTATCCCGAGCGATGCGAAGGTGCTCAAGGACGGCGACATCATCAATATCGACGTGACCGTCATCAAGGACGGCTGGCACGGCGACACCAGCCGCATGTACTTCGTCGGCACGCCGTCGGTGATGGCCAAGCGACTGGTCGAAGTGACCCGCGAGGCGATGTGGCGCGGCATCCGCGCGGTACGGCCCGGCGCCACGCTCGGCGATGTCGGCCACGCGATCCAGAAGTACGCCGAAAGTGAGCGTTTCAGCGTCGTGCGCGAGTACTGCGGCCACGGCATCGGCAAGGTCTATCACGACGATCCGCAGGTGCTGCACTACGGCACGCCGGGCACCGGCGTCGTGCTCAAGGAAGGCATGACCTTCACGATCGAGCCGATGATCAACGAGGGCACGCGCTTCACCAAGGTGCTGCCCGATGGGTGGACGGTGGTCACCAAGGACCGCAAGCTCTCCGCGCAGTGGGAGCACACGGTCGCGGTCACCGCCGACGGTGTCGACGTGTTGACCCGGATTCCGGGCGACGACAACGACGCGTTCCTCTGACGTGGGCGAGCGCACCGCCGCCACCGCACCTGCCGCCGATGTCGGCGACGCGGCCTGGGTGGCGGAGGCGCGCGACGCGCTCGCTGCGCACGACGCGCGGCTGATCCAGGGCTTCGACGCCGGCCAGCACATCGATCGGCTGCTGGCCGCACGCGCCAACGCCGTCGACGGTTGGGTCCGCAAGGCCTGGGCGCGCTGCATTCCCGGCGAGGCGGTGCTGGCGCTGTTCGCGGTCGGCGGCTACGGCCGCGGCGAGCTGT
Source organism: Luteimonas sp. S4-F44 (assembly GCF_022637415.1). NCBI lineage: Bacteria > Pseudomonadati > Pseudomonadota > Gammaproteobacteria > Lysobacterales > Lysobacteraceae > Luteimonas > Luteimonas sp. S4-F44. The sequence goes on along the minus strand of NZ_CP093340.1, from coordinate 2,304,369 downwards.
TCCCCCATTCGGACATCGACCTGCTCGTCGTCGGCGAGCCGCAGGTGCAAGCCGCGCACGCGCAGGCGCTGAGCCGGATGCTGGCGTTGCTGTGGGACCTGGGGTTGCCGGTCGGCCATGCGGTGCGCAGCTTCGAGGAATGCACCGAGGCGGCCGCCGATGCAACCGTATTGACCGCGCTGCTGGAGGCGCGTCCGCTGCTGGCCAACATCGGCGAGGTGCGCGCGCTGATGGACGCGATCGCCGATCCCAAGGTCTGGCCAGCGGCCGCGTTCTTCCATGCCAAGCGCCGCGAACTCGAAGTCCGTCACGCACGTTTCGGCGACACCGCCGACAATCTCGAGCCCAATATCAAAGACGGCCCAGGCGGTCTGCGCGACGTGCACAACCTGCGCTGGATGGCGCGGCGCGTCCTCGGCATCTACGGCCTGGAAGAACTGATCGCACTCGGCCAGCTCGGGGTCGACGAGCATGCCACGCTCGAACGTGAGCGGCGCACGCTCTCGCGGCTGCGCTTCGGACTGCACCTGGTCGCCGGCAAGGCCGAGGAACGGTTGCGCTTCGATTACCAGAAGGCGCTGGCCGCGCGCCTGCACCACGTCGAACAGGCCGACAACCCGTTGGTCGAGAAGATGATGCAGGAGTTCTACCGCAGCGCCGCGGTGGTGCAGCGGATCAGCGAACGCTTGCTGCAGCGCTTCGAGGAGCAGATCGAGGGCGAGGGCGAGTTGCGGCCGCTCGATGCCGAGTTCGGGGTACAGCGCGGCTACCTGGTGGCGCGCGACGATGTCTGGCCCGGCGGCGACATCGCGCGGGTGTTCGACCTGTTCGCGATCTGGGCCGATCGCCAGGAACTGCGCGGCCTGCACTCGCAGACCGCACGTGCGCTGGCCGAATCGTTGCACGCATTGCCGTCCTGGCGCAGTGCCTCGCCCGCGCTGCGCGAGCAGTTCATGGCACTGCTGCGTGGACCCACGCCGGTGCGCACGCTCGAGCGGATGGCCAGGCTTGGGGTGCTGGGCGTGTGGATCCCCGAATTCGCCAATGTCACCGGGCGGATGCAGTTCGATCTGTTCCACGCCTATACCGTCGATCAACACACGCTGGCGGTGCTGCGCAACATGGCCAGCTTCGCGTCCGAAACGCCGGACGAGCGGTTTTCCACCGCGCACGAAGTGTGGCCGCAACTGCGCAAGCCCGAACTGCTGCTGCTGGCCGGGCTGTTCCACGACATCGGCAAGGGGCGCGGCGGCGACCATTCGGAACTGGGCGCGGTCGACGCGCGCGCGTTCTGCGAGGGGCACGGGCTGGGCGAGGCCGACACCGCGTTGGTGGAGTGGCTGGTGCGGCGCCACCTGCTGATGTCGACCAGCGCGCAGAAGCTCGACATCTCCGACCCGGTGGTGATCCACAAGTTCGCCGCCGAGGTCGCCGACCGCGAACGGCTGGATTATCTGTACCTGCTGACCTGTGCCGATATCGCCGGCACCTCGCCCAAGCTGTGGAACGCCTGGAAGGACCGGCTGCTGACCGACCTGCGCAGTGCCACGCGGCTGGCGCTGCGCAGGGGCCTCGAGCATCCGGTGGCGGCGATCGAGCGCATCGCCGAGGCGCGCGACCGTGCCCGCGGCCTGCTGTCGGCCCACGGCATCGACGATGTCCAGGCCGACGCCCTGTTCGCGCGGATTCCGCAGGAGAGCTTCCTGCGCGGGCGCGCCGACCAGGTGGTGTGGCAGGCGCTGGCGCTGAGCGACAGTGCGCAAGGGGGGCTGGTGGTGCGCGTGCGCCGGCTCGCCGCCGGGGCGCAGGCGCTGGAGGTGTTCGTGCATTCGCCCGACCGCGACGGCTTGTTCTCGGCGATCGTGATCACGCTCGACCGCCTGGGCCTGGCGATCCAGCAGGCGCGCGCGCTCGATGGTCCGGGCGGCACGATCTTCGACGTCTTCCAGGTGCTGCCGATGGACACGCGCCATCCGCTGGAACTGGCCGCGATCGAGCGCAAGCTCGCCACCGTGCTTGGCGGTGCGCTCGACCTGTGCCCGGCGCGTCGTGCCCAGCCGCGCCACCTGCGTCATTTCCGCGTGCCGCCGCGGATTGAATTCAACCCAGGCGCCGACGGCCGGCACACGGTTTTCAGCCTGGTGTGCACCGACCGGCCGGGCCTGTTGGCCGACGTCGCCCACGTGCTGCGCCAGCACGGCGTGCGTGTACACGATGCGCGCGTGGCGACGTTCGGCGAACGCGTCGAGGACGTGTTCCGGATCGTCGGCGGCGACGGCCAGCCCCTCGACGAGGCCGCGCAGGCGACCCTGCGCGCCGCGCTGCTCGCTTCGATCGATGGCGACATGGCACGATAGCGCCCCCGTTTTTCCCCACGAAGACCCGCCATGACCCAAGCGCTGCAGACGTTGATCGAGGACGCGTTCGCGCGTCGCGCCGAGCTCACCCCCCAGGAGATCGGTGATGCGGTCAAACCGGCGGTCGAGCAGGCGATGCAGGGCCTGGAATCGGGCGAGCTGCGCGTCGCCCAGCCCGATGGCAACGGCGGCTGGCAGGTCAACGCGTGGCTCAAGAAGGCGGTGCTGCTGTATTTCCGCAGCAACGACATGGCCGTCGTCGAGGCCCAGCCGGCCCCGTTCTGGGACAAGGTCGAGGCGCGCTTTGCCGGATACGATGAAGCACGTTTCAAGGCTGCCGGCGTGCGCGTGGTGCCCGGGGCCGCGGTGCGCCGCGGCACTTACTTCGGTCGCGACGTGGTGCTGATGCCGAGCTTCGTCAATATCGGGGCCTATGTGGGCGAGGGCACGATGGTCGATACCTGGGCCACCGTGGGCTCGTGCGCGCAGATCGGCAAACACGTGCACCTGTCGGGCGGCGCCGGCATCGGCGGCGTGCTCGAGCCGCTGCAGGCCAGCCCGACGATCATCGAGGACCATTGCTTCATCGGCGCGCGCTCGGAGGTCGTCGAGGGCGTCGTCGTCGGCCACCACAGCGTGATCGGCATGGGCGTGTTCCTCGGCCAGTCGACGCGCATCTACGACCGCGCGACCGGCGCGATCTCCTACGGCTACGTGCCGCCCGGCAGCGTCGTGGTCTCGGGCCAGCTGCCGGCCAAGGACGGCTCGCATTCGCTGTACTGCGCGGTCATCGTCAAACAGGTCGACGAGAAGACTCGCAGCAAGACCTCGGTCAACGAATTGCTGCGCGGCCTGGCCGACTGAGCCGGCCCGGACGGCCGCCGCACGTGCGGCGGCTGATGACCTCACGCCGGGCCGGTCCCGGCGATTGTTCAAGGACCCTCCCATGACCACGCTCTACGGCCTGAAGAACTGCGACACCTGCAAGAAGGCGCGCAAATGGCTCGACCGCTTCGGTGTCGCGCACACCTTCGTCGACTACCGTGACGACAAGCCGACGCCCGAGACGCTGGTCGCCTGGGCCGGCCAGCTCGGCGGTTTCGAGGCGATGGTCAACAAGTCCTCGACCACGTGGCGGCAGTTGCCCGACAACCGAAAGGGCGCAGCCAGTGAGGCGGAGTGGAAGCTGCTGCTGCGCGAATACCCGCAGTTGATCCGGCGCCCGGTCGTGGTCACCGAGGACGGCACGGTCACCCAGGGCTTCAGCGATAACGGCTTCAAGAAGCGCTTCGGCATCGACTAAAAAGCGCGGGCGAAAGTCTCCTGGCAGGCTCGTCATGCCATCCTGCCGGGCAACGCGCCCCGGGGCGCGCATGCGCGCCGAACCCGTCCCAAGCGAGCTGCCATGTCCGACGTTCTCGATCTCACCTGTGACCTGATCGCCCGCCGCTCGGTGACGCCCGACGACGCCGGCTGCCAGGCGCTGCTTGCCGGACGCCTGGCCCAGGCGGGCTTTGCGATCGAGTCCCTGCGCTTTGGCGAGGTCGACAATCTCTGGGCCACGCACGGGACCGGTAGGCCGGTGCTGGTGCTGCTCGGTCACACCGACGTGGTGCCGAGCGGCCCGGTCGCGGACTGGCGCTCGGACCCCTTCGTGCCCGAGATCCGCGACGGCCTGCTGTACGGACGCGGCGCGGCCGATATGAAGGGCAGCGTCGCGGCGTTCGTCGTCGCGGCCGAGCGCTTCGTCGCCGCGTACCCCGACCACCCGGGCACGCTGGCCGTGCTGCTGACCTCCGACGAGGAAGGCGCCGCGATCGACGGCGTGCGCCGGGTCGCGCGTACGTTCGCCGAGCGCGGCACGCGCATCGACTGGTGCATCACCGGCGAGCCGTCATCGACCCGGCGCTTGGGCGATCTGCTGCGCGTGGGTCGGCGTGGCAGCCTGTCGGCCACGCTGACCGTGCACGGCGTGCAGGGCCATGTGGCCTATCCGGACAAGGCGCGCAATCCGATCCACCTGCTGGCGCCGGCGCTGGCCGAGCTCGTCGGCCGGCATTGGGACGACGGCTTCGACTCGTTCCCCCCGACCAGCCTGCAGGTCAGCAATATCGCCGCCGGCACCGGCGCGACGAACGTGATCCCCGGCAATGCGACGGTGCAGTTCAACCTGCGCTACAACCCGCATTGGGACGCGCCGCGGCTGGAGGCCGAAATCGCCGCGCTGCTGGCGCGACACGACCTGGATTGCACGCTCGACTGGCATCGCAGCGGCGAGCCGTTCCACACGCCGGAGGGGCCGCTGCGCGCGGCCGCGCGCGAGGTGCTGGCGACCTTCGCCGGCGCCGCGCCCGAGGAAAGCACCGGCGGCGGCACGTCCGATGCCCGGTTCATCGCGCCGTTGGGCGCGCAGTGCATCGAGATCGGTCCGGTCAACGCCAGCATCCACCAGGTCGACGAACACGTCCGCGTCGCCGATCTCGAGGCGCTGCCGGCGCTGTACGAGGCCCTGGTGGCGCGGCTGCTGCTGCCTGCCGTGCCCGGCTGAGACGCAGCACGGCAGGATCGCCGCGGCGGGGCTCGCTACAATGCCCGGCTTCCCGACGCAGGCCCGTGCCCGATGCCTTACACCCCGATCGTCGCCACGCTCGGCTACGTGCTGTCCCCCGATCGCCGACGGGTGCTGATGATCCACCGCAATGCGCGGCCCGGCGATCAGCACCTGGGCAAGTACAACGGCCTGGGCGGCAAGATCGAGCGCGACGAGGACGTGGTTGCCGGCATGCGCCGGGAAATCCGCGAAGAAGCGGGCATCGAGTGCGACAGCCTGCGCCTGCGCGGCACCATCAGCTGGCCGGGCTTCGGTCGCAACGGCGAGGACTGGCTGGGTTTCGTGTTCGTCGTCGACGCCTGGCATGGCACGCCGCTGACGTCCAATCCCGAAGGCACGCTGGAATGGGTCGAGGCCGATCGCGTACTCGAATTGCCGCTGTGGGAGGGCGACCGCCAGTTCCTGCCGCTGGTGTTCGACGACGATCCGCGCGCCTTCCACGGTGTGATGCCGTATCGAAACGGTTGCATGCAGTCCTGGTCGTACTCGCGGGTGTAGGTCCTCTTTTCAGCGGTTTTCCGCGACTACGGGATGCCTGAACGCGTGCTTTGGCCGGCGCGGCGTGTGCGCGTGCCCGAGACGGACGCCGGTGTATGCTCCGCGGCCTTCGTGCCCTGCGATCGCCGCGGGGCGCCTGCGAGGTGGACATGGCGGTGTCGATACGACGTTCGCTGCAGACGGTCGGTGCCTGGTCGATCGCGCACGCCGAGGCGCTGCGCCGTGTCGGGATCGTCGCCGGCGTGCTGGCGATCGGCGCGCTGCTCGCGGTCGCCTTGCACGGCTTCTGGCACGAGTTGCGCTACGACGAAATCGTCGCCGCGATCGAGGCCACGCCGGGCCTGCGGATCGCGCTGGCGGTTTTCGCCACCGCGATCAGCTTCGCCGCGCTGGTCGGCTACGACGCGAGCGCACTGCGCTATGTCGGCGCGCGCGTGCCCGCGCGGACCGTCGCCAAGACCGCGTTTGTCGCCTATGCACTGAGCAACACGATCGGCCTGGGCGTGTTCACCGGCGGCGCGGTGCGCATGCGGCTCTACGGGGCCGCGGGCGTGGAGCCGGGCGAGGTGTCGCGCGCGATCGTCTTCAACGCATCGGCGTTCGGGCTCGGTGCCTGCGCGGTCGGCGGCGCCGGACTGTGGTGGGACGCTGCGGCGCTCGCGCCGATGCTGCGCCTGCCGGCCTGGGCCGTGGCGTCGCTGGGCGCGTTGGCGGTGGCCGCGGTGCTGGCGCTGCTCGTGCTGTGCCAGATCCGCGGGCGCGTCGGCCGTCTCCGCCTGCCGGCGCCCAGGCTGGCTTGGACCCAGCTGGCGCTGTCGATCGTCGACATCACCGCCGCCGCCGCGGTGCTGTGGTTGCTGTTGCCCGAAGGCGCGGTCGGCTTCGCGACGTTTCTGGGCTTCTATGCCGCGGCGGTGGTGGTGGGGGTGGTCAGCCATGTGCCGGGCGGGCTGGGCGTGTTCGAGGCGGTGATGCTGGTCGCGCTCGGCGACCGCGTGCCGGCGGGCACGCTGGCCGGTGCGCTGGTGCTCTATCGCCTGGTCTACTACGTCCTGCCGCTGCTGATCGCGCTGGGCGTGCTGGTGCTGCACGAGAGCGGGCGGGTGGCGTCGCCGGCGCGCCGGTTCCTGGCTGGGCTGGCGCCGCGCGTGCTGGCGGGCGCGACCCTGGTGGCGGCGGTGATGCTGCTGGTTTCGGGCGTCACTCCGGCCACCGGCCGCGCGCTGCGCCTACTCGCGCTGGTTCCGCTGCCGCTGATCGAGGCGGCGCATTTCCTCAGTTCGGTCATCGGCGTGTTGCTGCTGTTCGTCGCACGCGCGTTGTTGCGGCGGCTCGACGCCGCGTGGTGGGCGGCGGTGGTGCTGGTGACGCTGGCGCTGGTGTTCGCGCTGCCCAAGGGCGTGGCGGTGACCGAAGCGACCGTGTTGGCGGCGTTGCTGCTGGCGCTGCTCGCCTCCAGGCGCCAGTTCACACGCCGCGCATCGTTGCTGGCGGTGCCGTTCACCGGTGGCTGGCTGGTGGCGATGGCGGTGATCTGCATCGCGGTGGTCGGCCTGCTGTTCTTCGCCTACCGCGACGTCGCCTATGCGCACCAGCTGTGGTGGCAGTTCGCACTGTCGGGCGAGGCGCCGCGTTCGTTGCGGGCCTTGGTGGCGATGGCTGTGGTCGCACTGGCGCTCGCGCTCCGGCAACTGGTGCGTCCGGCCGCGCCACCGCCGCCGTTGCCCGATGCCGCGCAACTGGCCCAGGCCCAGGCGATCGTGCGTGCGCACGACAACGCCGACGCCGGGCTGGTGCTCACCGGCGACAAACACCTGTTGTTCTCGCCGGCCGGCGATGCCTTCCTGATGTACGGGCGGCAGGGCCGGTCGTGGATCGCGTTGTTCGATCCGGTCGGCCCGAACGAGGCCTGGCCGGATCTGGTGTGGACGTTCCTGGAACGCGCGCGCGATGCCGGCGCGCGGGGCTGCTTCTACCAGGTCGGCCCGGACGCGTTGCCCGTGTACCTCGATGCCGGCCTGCGGCTGTTCAAGCTCGGCGAGTACGCGAGCGTGCCGCTGCCTGGATTCTCACTGCAGGGCAAACGGCGGGGCAGCCTGCGCACCGCCGTCAACCGGGCCGAGCGTGCCGGCCTGCGGTTCGAGATCGTCGACACGCCGGATGTGCCGGCGCTGCTGCCGGCGTTGCAGCCGGTGTCCGATGCCTGGCTGGCGCAGCACCGCACCGCGGAGAAGCGGTTCTCGATCGGCGCGTTCGATCCTGCGTACCTGGCCTGCAATCCGGTGGCGGTGGTGCGCGACGAGACGCGGATCATCGCGTTCGCCAGCCTGCTACTCGCCGGCGATCCAGCGGGCGAGGCGTCGGAGGCAAGCATCGATTTGATGCGCCACCTGCCCGATGCGCCACCGGGCACGATGGATTTCCTGTTCGCGCGTCTGCTTCAGCACCTGGCCGCCGATGGCTACCAGCGCTTCGGGCTGGGCATGGCGCCGCTGTCGGGCATGGCAACCCACGCACTCGCGCCGCAGTGGCATCGCATGGGGCGGCTGTTGTTCGCGCGGGGTGAGCAGTTCTACAACTTCCGTGGGCTGCGCGCGTTCAAGGACAAGTTCGATCCCCAATGGAGTGCGCGCTATCTCGCCTCGCCCGGCGGCATCGCGCCGCTGTTGGTGCTCGCCGATGCCGCGGCGTTGATTGCGGGCGGTTACCGAGGAGTCCTGTCGAAATGAAGCATGTCGTGATGTGGGGCGTCCTAGCGGCGGCGCTGCTGGTGGGATCTGTGGGTGCGCAAGAACGGTTGCGGCATGGCTTTTTCGAGGATGTCGAACTGACACGGCCGGTCGGGCAGGCGACGCATACCGTGCTGCTGCTCGATACGGGCGACGGTCGCGCCACGGCGCAAGCGTTGGCGGCCGACGGTGCGTTGGTGGCCGAGATCGACGTGCCGCGGTTGCAGGCGGCGCTCGCGCGGGGCGCCGCGGCCTGTGTGTTTCCGGATGGGGATCTGGAGAATCTCTCGCACTGGCTGCAGGGGTATGCGCAATTGCCCGATTACCGGCCGCCGGTGCTGGTCGGCCAGGGCGAGGGCGCGGCGATCGTCTACGCGATGGCCGCACAGGCCCAGCCGGGTGTGTTCGCCGGTGCGATCACGCGCGGCGCGTTGCCGCCGCTGGCGCTGGGCAAGCCGCCTTGCCAGGGCGCAGGCACGCTGTTCGTTGCGCACACGCCCCAGCCTGACACGGTGATGCTGCGCCCAGTGCCCGCCCTCGTCATGCCCTGGCTCGCATTGGTCAACGCGGCCGACCTGGGCGAGCTCCAGCGCTTCGCGCGCGGCATCGACGGCGCTGCGATGCGCGCACATGGCGATGCGCCGGCGCCGTTGCGCGCCGCAGTGCAGCGCCTGGCGCGCCTGTCGGCACGCGCGCAACCGGCCGGGCCGCCCGCGGACGTGCGCGACCTGCCGCTGGTCGAGGTCCCGACCCACGGGCCGGCGCAGCCGATGTTCGCGATCCTGCTCAGCGGTGACGGTGGTTGGGCCGGGCTCGACACCGAGGTCGCCGATGCCTTGGCCGCGCGCGGCATCGCGGTGGTGGGCTTCGATTCGCTGCGTTACTTCTGGTCGGCGCGCACGCCCGGGGGCCTGGCACACGACATCGATCGCGTGGTGCGAAGCTATGCCGCGCGCTGGGGACGGTCGCGGGTGGTGTTGATCGGCTACTCGCAGGGTGCCGACGTGCTGCCCTTCGCGGTCAATCGGCTGTCGCCGGCCACCCGCGCGATGGTCGCGCACACGGTGTTGATCGGGCTGGGCCGGCGTGCCTCGTTCGAATTCCATGTTGGTAACTGGCTGTCGGCAGCCGACCCCGATGCGCTGGAGGTCGCCCCCGAAGTGCTGCGCCTGTCGGCCGATCGCGTGCTGTGCATCGAAGGCGAGGGCGACGATGACGCCACCTGTGCGACCTTGCCGCCCGGCCATGTCACGGTCCAGACCTTGCCCGGCGGGCACCATTTCGACGGCGACTATGCGCGCCTGGCGGGCACGATCCTGGACAGTGTCGGCGGGGTGCAGCCGCCGCGCTGAGCGTCAGCCCGGGCTGCTGTGCAGGACGCCGATGAAGGCGTCCACCAGGTCGGGGTCGAGCCTGCGCGCGGCGTCGGCCCGCAGCCGCATCAGCGTCTGGTCGATGCCCAGCGCGGGGCGATACGGGCGATCGCTGGTCATCGCGTCGTAGCTGTCGACGACTGCCAGCATGCGCGCCTCGAGCGGGATTGCCTCGCCGGTCAGCCCATCGGGATAGCCGCTGCCGTCGACCGCCTCGTGGTGGTGGCGGATGATCCGAGCGACTTCGTGGGCGTCTTCGCGGCCGGTGGCGACGAACACCCGCGCGCCGCGTGCCGAATGGGTGCGCATGATCGCGAGTCGTTCGGCATCCAGCCGATGCGGGTGCAGCAACACGTCGTCGGGGATGCCGATCTTGCCGATGTCATGGAACCGCGCGGCCAGCACCAGCGCATGCCGGCGCGCGCGCGACAGGCCGAGACGGCGGGCCAGGGCACTGGCCAGTCGTCCGACGCGGTCGCAGTGGCCGTGGGTATAGGTGTCGCGCTCGTGCAATGCCACCGTCAGCACATGCAGCGAGGCGACGAGGTCGTCGGGCGCGCGGTCGACATGCGAGGTGGTGGTGGGCATCAGCGGGCGGGCGACGACGAAGACGGGGCGAGGGCGATCAGCAGGCCGCGCGCGGTCTTGATCCGTGATTCGGCATCGGGCAGGTCGAGCGTGATGCGCAGCTTGTCCGGTCCGTCCATACGGTAGCGCTGCGGCTGGCCCTGCACCAGTCCGATCACCGCCAGCGGGTCGACCTTGGGCTTGTCGGCGAACTGCACGCGTCCGCCGGCCTCGCCCAGGTCGAGCTTGCGGATGCCCAGCGCGGTGGCCTGCAGCTTGAGATCAGCGACCTGGAACAGATGCTTCGCGGCGTCGGGGAGCAGACCGAAGCGGTCGATCATCTCCACCTGCAACTCGCGCAGCCGCTCGGCGTCGCGGGCGCCGCTGACGCGCTTGTAGAGCATCAGACGGGTGTGCACGTCGGGCAGGTAGTCCTCGGGAATCAGCGCCGGGACGTGCAGTTCGACCTCGGCGCCGCGCGCATCGGCCTCGTCGACGTCGGGCAGCTTGCCTTGCTTGATGCTGCGCACCGCCCGTTCGAGCAGCTCGGTGTACAGGCTGAAGCCCACCTCGGCCATCTGTCCGCTCTGGCCCTCGCCCAGCAGTTCGCCGGCGCCGCGGATTTCCAGATCGTGGGTGGACAGCGTGAAGCCGGCGCCGAGCTCGTCCATCGAGGCGATCGCCTCCAGACGCTTGCGCGCGTCGCCAGTGATGCTGCGCAGGTCGGGCGTGACCAGGTAGGCATAGGCGCGGTGATGCGAGCGGCCGACGCGGCCGCGCAGCTGGTGCAGCTGCGCCAGGCCGAACTTGTCGGCGCGGTTGATGATGATCGTGTTGGCGTTGGGGATGTCGATGCCCGACTCGATGATCGTCGAGCACAGCAGCACGTTGAAGCGCTGCTTGTGGAAATCGAGCATGACCCGCTCGAGCTCGCGTTCGGGCATCTGGCCATGGGCGATGCCGATGCGCGCATCGGGCACCAGCTCCTGTAACTGGCGCTGCATGCGGCCGATGCTCTCGACATCGTTGTGCAGGAAATAAACCTGGCCGCCGCGGCTGAGCTCGCGCTGGAACGCTTCGCGCAACTGGGCATCGTCCCAGGGCACGACGAAGGTCTGCACCGCCAAGCGGTGCGCCGGCGGCGTGGCGATGATCGACAGGTCGCGCAGGCCGGCCATCGCCATGTTGAGGGTGCGCGGGATCGGGGTCGCGGTGAGGGTCAGCAGGTGCACATTGGCGCGCAGCGCCTTGAGCGCCTCCTTCTGGCGCACGCCGAAGCGCTGCTCCTCGTCGACGATCACCAGCCCCAGGTCCTTGAACTTCACGTCCGGCTGCAGCAGGCGATGGGTGCCGACGATGACGTCGATTTCGCCGCGGGCGAGCTTCTCGAGCTCGGCCTTGATCTCCTTGGTGCTCTTGAAGCGCGAGAGCACCTCCACGCGCAGCGGCCAGTCGGCGAAGCGGTCGGCCATGGTGCGGAAGTGCTGCTCGGCCAGCAGGGTGGTCGGCACCAGCACCGCGACCTGCTTGCCGGCGGTCGCGGCGACGAAGGCCGCACGCACCGCGACCTCGGTCTTACCGAAGCCGACGTCGCCGCAGACCACGCGGTCCATCGGCTGGCTGCTGCCCAGGTCGCGAATCATCGCCTCGATCGCGGCATGCTGGTCGGGCGTTTCCTCGAACGGGAACGCGGCGGCGAACGGCTCGTACATCGACCGGTCGACCTCCAGCGCCAGGCCGGCCCGCGCCTGGCGCTTGGCCTGGATCTCCAGCAGCTCGGCGGCGACGTCGCGGACCTTGTCGGCCGCCTTCTTCTTGGCCTTGGACCAGGCCTCGCCGCCGAGCGAATGCAGCGGCGCGGTCTCCGGCGACGCCCCCGAATAGCGGTTGACCAGGTGCAGTTGCGACACCGGCACGTACAGCCGGTCACCCTTGGCGTACTCGATGTCTAGGTACTCGCCCGGCTGGCCGCCGGCCTCGAGCACGACCAGGCCGCGGTAACGCCCGACGCCGTGGTCCTCGTGGACGATCGGCGCGCCTTCGCTGAGCTCGCCTAGATCGCGAATAATGGTCTCGGGGTCGCGCCCGGCCCGGCGTCGGCTGCGCGGCTGCGCGGCGCGTTCGGGGAACAACTGGCGTTCGGTGAGCACCGTCATCTGCGGCGCATCGAGCGCGAAGCCGTCGTCGAGCGGCGCCACCGCGATCGCGAAGCGCGCAGCGTCGTCGACGAACGCGCCGAAGTCCGCCAGCACCGTGGGGCGCAGGTCGGCGGCGTGCAGCACCTCGAGCAGCGCCTCGCGGCGACCGGCCGAATCGGCCGAGATCAGCACGCGCCCGGCATAGCTGCCCAGGAAGGTCTTGAGCGCCTGCGCGGGCGCCTGATCGCGGGCGGCCAGCGGCAGTTCGGGGGCCGGCTGCTCGCCCAGCGCCGCGGCCTGGGCGTGGCGCGGGTGCGCGGCGTCGCACAGTTCGATCCGCGCGCCCTGGTTCAGCCGTTCGCGCAGTGCGTCGGGCGCCAGCCACAGCTCGGCCGGCGGCAGCAGCGGACGCTCGATGTCGTGGCGCAACTGCTCGTAACGATGGTCGATCTGCGCCTGGAACTGGTCGCTGGCCGCCGATACCCCGACATCGAGTACCGGCAGCGTGTCCGCAGGCAGATAGTCGAACAGCGTCGCCGTGCTCGGCGCGGGGGCGCCGCGTTCGGCCAGTGCGCGGCGCGGCGCGTCGAAGAACAGCGGCAGGTAGTACTCGATGCCGGCCGGCGCGGCGCCGGCCTTGAGATCCTGGTACAGCCCGCTGCGCCGGGTGTCGATGTCGAAGCGCTCGCGCAGCGCGTCCATCGCGCGCGCCAGCGACGCTTCGTCCAGCGGCACTTCGCGGCCGGGCAGCATGCGCAGCGCATCGATCTTCTCCAGCGACCGCTGCGATTCGGGGTCGAAGGCGCGGATCGTCTCGATCGCGTCGTCGAACAGCTCGATCCGGTACGGCTGGCCGGCGCCCATCGGAAACACATCGAGCAGCCCGCCGCGCACGGCGAAATCGCCCGGATCGTGGACCTGCGGGACATGGGCGTAGCCCGCGCTTTCCAGCCGGCGTTTCTCGGCGTCGAGCTCGAGCGTCTGGCCGACGGCGAGGTCGAAGCTGCTGCCGGTGATGTGCTTGACCGGCGCCAGTCGCTGCATCAGCGTCTGCACCGGAACCACGACGATGCCGCGGGTCAGCCCCGGCAGGCGGTGCAGCGCGGCCAGACGCTGGGAGACGATGTCCGGGTGCGGGCTGAAGCGGTCGAAGGGCAACGTCTCCCAGTCCGGGAACGGCACCACCGGCACGGCCGGGTCATCGCCGCCGAGCGTGCGCAGATCGTGTTCGAGCTGGTGGGCGCCGTGGTTGTCGCGTGCGACCAGCAGCAGCGGCCCGGCGTGCGTGCGCGCGGCCTGCAGCACCGCCCAGGCCAGCGCACTGCGGCTGGCGGGCGCGCGCCACCAGGCGCGGGTATGGCCGGAACCGGGCAGCGGCGGGGCGGCGGGGGAAGCGGGGGACTTGGGCATCGGAACGTCGGGAAGCGGGACAGCGGCGGGAGCGGTGGGAACAGGGCACAACGACGACAGCGCCGGATGCCCATCGGGCTTCCGGCGCGATCAACCTGTCAGTCTAAACGAAGCGGTCTCGCGGCCTGAGACAGCGCGCGGCTCGGCGACGCCGCGATCGCCGGGATGTCCCGGCGATGCGACGCCACCGCGGCGGGCGTCAGCCCAGCGGCAGATGCGGCGCCTGGGCGCCGATGCTTTCCGGGGCGCTGCGCTTGAGGTCCAGCGAGACCCGGATCATGCCCGGCGCTTCGCCGCCGGTCTGCTGGAAGCCGAGCGACTTGGCCAGCGCGCGCATCGGCTCGTTCTCTTCGAGCACATCACCGTACAGCCGGTCCAGGCGCTTGCCCTTGGCCCAGCGCACCAGGCGCCGCATCAGATGGCGCCCCAGCCCCATGCCGGCGACGTAGTGACTGACCAGGATGTGGAACTCGGCGTGCCGGGTGCCGGGCAGGATCGCCGCGCGCGCCACCGCGCCCACCAGCGCCTCGCCGGGCGTCATCGGCTCGGCGGCGACCAGCACGAACTCCGTTTTGGGGTTGGGCTGGGTCAGACGGAGCGCGGTTTCGGGCGACAGCTCCGTTTTGGCGTACAGGAAGCGCTGGCGGACCTCATCGGGCTCCAGCAACGCGAAGGCCGCGCGCAGCGGTTCGGCATCGGCGGGACGAATCGGCCGGATCAACACCTGGCGGCCGTTCGCGAGACGGATTTCCTCGTGCCAGGGAGGGAGGCGGTTGCGTGCGGTCATCGAAGGTCGGGCTGGGAGGGTGGCGCCGACCATACCTAACTCCGCGATTCAGGTACCGTGAAGGCAGGACGCCAGCCGCTGGTCTACCCGCCACAACCTGCAGTGCTCAGGCCGGTTCGCGTAGCCAGTGCAGGCGGGTGTCGGCGCCAGCCTCGCCCAGGGTGCCGCGCAAGGCGTCGAGCGCCGGCGCGAGGGTATCGGCCAGCGCCCAGGGCGGGTCGATCAGCAGCAAACCGCTGCCGTTCATCCGCAGCGGCGAGTCGTCGCCTCGGACCAGCAGTTCCACCACCAGAGTCGAGCGGCTCTGGAGCCGGCCCGCGGCGCGCAGGAACGGGGCGAGCGTGCGCCGCTGTTTGATCGGATACCACAGCGCCTGGACCGCCTGCGGCCAACGCGCCAGGGCATCGCGCATGGCGAGCAGGGCGGTGTCGAACTCCGCGCGTTGCGCCTCGTAAGGCGGATCGATCAATACCAGGCCGCGGGCGAACTTCTGCGCGCCGTGCCGCGGCGGCAGCAACGCCCGACAGGCCTCGTAGCCGTCGCGTGCATGCACCGCCACGCGCGGGTCGCGGCCGACTGCCAGGCGCAGCGCGGCCAATGCGCCTGGCTCGATCTCGCAGCAGGCGATGCGGTCCTGCGCGCGTAGGGCATGGGCGAGCAGCCAGGGCGAGCCCGGGTAGGCGTCGGCGCCGTGCGCGGCGCGGCAGGCCGCGACCGCGTCCAGGTAGCGGACGACCGCCGCCGCGGCCGGGCGCGCGGCCTGCAGGCGGCCGATGCCCGCGTCGGCCTCGCCGGTCCGGCGGGCCGGGTCGTCGACCAGGCTGTAGAGTCCGGCGCCGGCGTGGGTGTCGAGCGCGAAGCAGGGCGCCGGTTTCACTGCCAGCGCGTCGCAGATCGCCAGCAGCACGACGTGCTTGAGGACGTCGGCGTGGTTGCCGGCATGGAAGGCGTGGCGATAGTTCATCGGCATAGGGTAGCGGCGCGCGACGGGCCACGCCGTATGCTGTGCGCGGTTTACACTCGCGCCGCGCCATGTCCCGCATCCTGCTCGTCGAGGACGAGCCCGCCATCGCCGACACCGTTGCCTACGCATTGCGCGCCGAGGGCCACCAGGTACGGCATTGCCTGGACGGCCGCACGGCGCTCGCCGCGGCGGCCGCCGAGACCTTCGATCTGGCCATCCTGGATGTCGGGCTGCCGGACGTCAGCGGCTTCGCCCTGTGCGCGGCCCTGCGCCGGCGGCGATGCTGCGCGAGAACGGCGAGGCGGGGATCGACGCGCTCGGTATCGCGCTGGTCGATCCGGTGGATGCCTACGTGCGCGCCGATCGCGCCAGCAAGTACGGCGTGCTGTTCGTGCTGCTGACCTTCGCCGGGTTCTTGCTGTTCGAGATGCTGCGGCACCTGCGCATCCACCCGATCCAGTACGCGATGGTCGGGTTGGCGCTGGCGATCTTCTTCCTGCTGCTGATCGGCCTGTCGGAGCGCATCGGGTTCGGCTGGTCGTACCTGGCCGCCAGCGTCGCCTGCATCGGCCTGATCGGCGTCTACCTGTCGTCGGTGCTGCGCAGCCGCGCCTGGGTCGCCGGTTTCGCCGGGATGCTGGCGATCCTGTACGCCGCGCTCTACGGTCTGCTGATCTCCGAGGACAACGCGCTGGTGCTCGGGGCCGGCCTGCTGTTCGCGATCCTGGCGGCGATCATGCTCACGACCCGGCTCCTGGACTGGTACGCACTGTCGGACGCACCGGCGACCGCCACGCCGCCGCCGCTGCCCGATCGCTGACACGCGTCAGGCGCACACCACGCAACCGCGGGCTTCGGTCCGCGGTTGCGTCGTTTCTGGACTGCCGGCTCGCGATGTGCCGGTGAGGCGGACGCGCTCAGAGCCCGGCCACCCACAGCGAGACCGCGCCCAATGCGCCGCCGATCGCGGTCGCGGCGAGCACGTCGCTGGGGTAGTGCAGGCCGAGCACCACACGCGAGGCCGCGACCGCGGCCGCGAACGGCACCAGCAGCCAGGCCAGTACCGGGTAGTGCGCGATGGCTACAGTCGAGAACGCGACCGCATGCAGGGTATGGCCGGACGGAAAGCTGAACTCGTCGAGCGGCGCGACCCAGGCGCGGATGCGCACGTCCGCGGCGAATGGCCGCGGACGCCTGGTCCAGCGCTTCAGGCGACGGTACAGCAGCAGGGCCACCGCGCCGGTGGCCGCCATGTGCGCGGCTGCGAGCGCGCCGTCGAGGCGGTCGAGCACCACCAACGCAGTCATCAACCCATACCAGAACACGCCGTCGCCGAGCCGGCTGACGGTCGCAAAGCCGCGGCGGAGCCACAGGCGGGTGCAGGCGCGGTTGGCGCGCAGGCACCAGCCCACGTCGTGGAGATGCAGACGGCTACGCGGCGCGGTGTGCATGACGATCGGCCTGTCGGACGGGAACAGAGGCCGCGCGCGCGCGCGGCGCGGCCAGCAGCGCATCGAGTTCGGCAGCGACCTGGGCCGGCGTCAGCCGTTGCATCGCCCGGCGACCGGCGCGGGCCATCGCCTCGCGGTCGGCGTCGTTCTGGGCCAGCCGCAGCGCTGCGGCGACGAAGGCCGCGTCGCCATGTGCATCGTCTGCGACCCGGGCGCCGTGCAGGCCATCGACCAGGTGCTCGGAGGCCGCGCCCAGGTCGAAGGCCACCTGCGGCACGCCGCTGGCCATGGCCTCGAGGACGACATTGCCGAAGGTCTCGCTGCGGCTGGGGAACAGAAACAGGTCCGCGCTGGCGAAATGCCGGCCGAGCGCCTCGCCGCGCCGCGCGCCGACGAACACGAGGTCGGGATGGGCACGCGCGAGTGTCTCGCGCAGGGGCCCGTCGCCGACCAGCACCATCCGCGCATCGGGCCGCTGCTGCTGCAGCAGACGGAAGGCATGAATCGCCAGCGGCAGGTTCTTCTCGGCCGCGAGCCGGCCGACATGGATCACCGCCAGTCCGTCCGGCGGAATGCCCCAGCTCGCGCGCAGCGCCGGGTCGCGCCGCGCCGGATCGAACTGCGTGCAATCCACCGCGCGCGGCAGCACCACCGCATGGCCGATGCGCTGGGCCTGCAGCCAGGCGGCGAGCGCCTGGGTCGCGACCACCGTGGCATCGGCGCCGCCGTGGAAGCGCCGCATCCACGCCAGCGCCAACGGGGCCAGCGCGCGCAGGCCGTAGTCGGCCATGTACAGGTCGAAGCGGGTGTGCAGTGCGGTGACAACCGGGATGCCAAGCGTACGCGCGGCGCGGATCGCCGAGCCGCCGAGCAGGGTTTCGGTCGCGACGTAGACCGCATCCGGGCGTTGCGCACGCCAGGCCACCTGCAGGCGTGCCTGGACCGGCAACCCGACGCGCAGTGTGGGATAGCGCGGCAGACGCAGCCCGCGGACCCGCACCGGGCCCGCGTCGCTTTCGCTTGCAAGCCCACCCGGCGGGTGGGGCCGGATCACCTCGACCGCATGGCCGCGGGCGCGCAGGCCGGCGACGTAGGCCTGCAGGGTCAGCGCCACCCCGTTGAGGTCGGGCGTGTAGGTGTCGGTGACGATCGCGTAGCGCATCGTTCGGTCCCGCTGCCGTGGCTGCGGCGATGATCGCGGCGCGAGATGCCCGCGCCATGACCGCGCGGCGACAGAACGGTGACAGTGGCAGGCGGACGGTCCCGGTGCAGGCAGCCCGGCGCGCGTTGCGTCTACTCGGCGGCCAGCACCAGCTTCACGCCGAGCGCGCCGATGTGCTCGGGCTCGCATTCCAGATCCACGCGCAGCAGAGGCCGGGCCTCGAGCCAATGGCGAGAGACCTGCAGCCGCAACGCGTCGCCGTAGACGCTGGCCTGCAGCTGCGGAATCTCGTCGGGCTCGTGGCTGCGGTGCAGCAGCACCGCCAGCCGCAGCAGGGCGGCGGTGTAGCGGGCCTGGCGCAGCAGGCGGTCGGGCAGGGCGTCGAAGGCCGACTTGGGCACCTTGCGGCGGTGGCAGCGCACCAGCGCGGCCAGGAACTGTTGCTCCTGGCGCGAGAAGCCGGCGATGTCCGAATGTGCCAGCACGTAGGCGCCGTGGACGTGGTACTGGCTATGCGCGATGACCAGGCCGATCTCGTGCACGCGCGCCGCCCAGGCCAGCATGCGCAGGTCGTCGCCGTCGAGCTGCCACGGCCGCGCGACCTGGTCGAACAGCCGCAATGCGGTCGCCTCCACCCGCGCCGCATGGGCGCCGTCGATGCCGTAGCGCTGCACCAGCGCCTCGATCGAGGTCTCGCGCGGGTCGGCCTCGCCGCGGCGGCCGAGCATGTCGTGCAGCACGCCTTCGCGCATCGCCGCCTTGCTGACGTGCATGCGCTCGATGCCCAGCACCTCGAATGCGGCCTCGAGCACGAGCACGCCGCCGGCGATGATCGGCCGGCGGTCCTCCGACAAGCCGGGCAGGTCGATCGCATCGATGTGGCCGGCCTGCAGCAGGCGGTCGCGCACGACCGGCAACGCCTCTGCGGTCACCGCGCCCTTAGTCAGCTTCATCGCCGCGCAGATCTCGCCGATCGCCTTGTTGGTGCCCGAGGCGCCGACGACTTCCTGCCAGCCGAGCGCGCGGTAGGTGCTGGCGAACTGCTGGAACTCGGCGGCGACTTCGGCCAGCGCCTCGCGCCAGCGGCGCCGGGTCAGCTTGCCGTTGGCGAAGAAGCGCCGCGTGCTAGCGATGCAGCCCACTTGCAGGCTCTCGCGCTCGAGGGCGTCGAAGCCGCTGCCGATGATGCATTCGGTCGAGCCGCCGCCGATGTCGATGACCAGCCGGCGGTGGCCCGGCTTGGGCGGCTGTGCGTGGGCGACGCCCAGGTAGATCAGGCGCGCCTCCTCGCGGCCGGCGATGATCTCGATCGCATGGCCCAGCGCGGTCTCGGCCGGTACCAGGAAAGCCTGCGGTGCGGCCAGCCGGCGCACGGCGTGCGTGGCCAGTGCCCGCACGTGCTGCGGCGGGATGTCACGGATGCGTTGGCCGAAGCGCGACAGGCATTGCAACGCGCGCTGGCGCACGTCCGCATCCAGCCCGCCGCGCGCATCCAGGCCTTCGGCCAGTCGCACGGTCTCACGAAGTCGGTCGACCACGCGCAGCTGGCCCAGCGTGTAGCGGGCGACGATCATGTGGAAACTGTTGGATCCCAGGTCGATCGCGGCGAGCATGTCGCCGTCCTCGATCGGCGGCGTCAGCGCATCGGCGAGTGCGAGCGTGTCCTGTCCGGTCATCACGGTCCTGCGTGGCGCGACGCGCGCGGCGCCACGTGGCGGTGGTGGGAAGTGCGCATGGTAAAGCATGCCGCGGGCGCGCAAACCGTGACGGTGTGCGCGATGCCGCACGTCACGGCGCAGCGAGCGCCGGCCGATCGCGGTCGCGTCAGCCGCACAGCCGTGCGAGCAGCCAGCCCTGCGCCGAGTGCGGCATCGCATCGCCCTCGGGTGCAAGCCGCACGTAGCTGCCGTCCTCGCGCAGCTCCCAGGCGTTGATGTTGTCGGCCAGATAATTGTCCAGCGATTCGGTGCGCACCCGGGTCGCGATCTGGGGATCGAGGATCGGAAAGCAGGTCTCCACGCGCCGCAGCAGGTTGCGCTCCAGCCAGTCGGCACTGGCGCAGAACAGTTCCGGATCGCCATCGTTGGCGAACCAGTACACGCGATGGTGTTCCAGGAACCGCCCGACGATCGAACGCACCCGGATGTTGTCCGACACGCCGGGCACGCCGGGCCGCAGCGCGCAGGCGCCGCGCACGATCAGTTCGATCTTCACCCCCGCCTGCGAGGCCGCGTACAACGCGCGCATCACCTGCGGCTCGTTGAGCGCGTTCATCTTGGCCACGATCCGCGCCGGGCGGCCCTGCGCGGCGTGCCGGGTCTCGCGCTCGATCCTCGCGATGATGCCGGGCTGCAGCGTGAACGGCGATTGCAGCAGGCGCTCAAGCTCGATCGCCGGCGCCAGCCCCGAGAGCTGCTGGAAGATCAGGTGCACGTCGTTTCCGATCTGCGGGTCGGCGGTGATCAGTCCGAAGTCGGTGTAGGCGCGTGCTGTGCCGGCGTGGTAGTTGCCGGTGCCCAGGTGCACATACCGGCGCAGCTTGCGGCCCTCGCGGCGCACGATCAGCAGCATCTTGGCGTGAGTCTTGAAGCCGACCACGCCGTAGACCACCTGCACGCCGGCCTCCTGCAGCCGGTCGGCGAGACCGAGATTGGCTTCCTCGTCGAACCGTGCGCGCAGCTCGACCACGACCGTGACGTCCTTGCCGTTGCGCGCGGCAGTGACCAGGTGCTCGACGATCGCCGAATCCTTGCCGGTGCGGTAGAGCGTCTGCTTGATCGCCAGTACGTTCGGGTCTTCCGCCGCCTGCTTGATCAGTTCGAGTACCGGCGCGAAGGAATCGAAGGGGTGATGCAACAGCACGTCGCCATCGGCGACCGTCTCGAACATCGCGTCGTTGCCCGGCAACTGGCGCTGCTGGAACGTCGGAAACTTCAGATCCGGACGCTGCACCAGGTCGAAGATCTGGCTGACGCGGTTGAGGTTGACCGGTCCGTCGATGCGGTAGACCGCGTTCTCGGGCAGGTCGAAGTTCTGCAGCAGCGTGCGCACGATCGCCTTGGGACAGTTGGCCGCGATCTCCAGTCGCACCGCGCGCAGATAGCCACGGCCGGCGAGTTCGTCGCGCAGCGCCAGCGCCAGGTTCTCGACCTCCTCCTCGTCGACGATCAGCTCCGAGTTGCGGGTGACCCGGAACTGGTAGGCGCCGCGCACGTCCATGCCGGGGAACAGTTCATGCACGAACTCCGACAGTACCGCCGACAGGAACACGAAGTCGTATTCGCCGCCCGACACGCGCTCGGGCAACTGGATGATGCGCGGCAGCGAGCGCGGTGCGCGGACGATCGCCAGATTGCCGATCCGGCCGAACGCGTCCTTGCCCTTGAGCACCACGACGATGTTGAGCGATTTGTTGAGGATCTTGGGAAACGGGTGCGCGGGGTCCAGCCCGAGCGGCGAAAGCACCGGCATCACTTCTTCGCGGAAGTACGCCCGCAGCCAGCGCTTCTGCCGTGCCGTCCAGGTATCGCGGCCGAGAATCCGCACACCGGTCGCACCCAACGCCGGGCGCAGGATCTGGTTCCAGCAGGTGTACTGCGCCTCGACCAGCGCGGCGGCCCGCTCGTGGATGCGCTTGAGCACCGTCGCCGGCGGCAGACCGTCGGGCGGCAGCGGCATGCCGAAGTCCTGCGCGTGGCGGACGGTCGCGGCGCGGATCTCGAAGAACTCGTCGAGGTTGGTGCACGAGATGCACAGGTACTTCACTCGTTCGAGCAGCGGCACCGTCTCATCGAGCGCCTGGGCCAGCACCCGGAAGTTGAAGTCGAGCTGCGACAGTTCGCGGTTGAGATACAGCGCTGGATCGAGCAGCGGATCGCCTGCGATCTGCGGCGGCGGCCCGGCGTCGCGTCCTGCGTTGCGCGCCGGCCGGCGCGGACGCAGTGGCTTGCCGGGAGCGGGGGGACGACTCATCCGAAGGCTCCTGTGACATGGGCGTCGCGCGCGCGGACGCGCTCGGCGACGAAATGGCAGGCAAAGCGGCTGCCGCGCCCGACCTCGCTGTCGATCTCCAGGCGCGCCTGGTGCAGATGCAGCACGTGCTTGACGATCGCCAGCCCCAGCCCGGTGCCACCCGACTCGCGCGAACGGCTGGTCGAGACCCGGTAGAAGCGCTCGGTGATGCGTGGCAGGTGCGCGGCCGGGATGCCGTAGCCCGAATCGTCCACCGACAGCGCGACGCCGCCGTCGCGCGTGGGGGCGTAGCGGATCGTGATGCGCCCGCCCGGCGGCGTGTAGCGCACGGCGTTGCTGACCAGGTTGGAGAACGCGCTGTGCAGTTCGCGGGTCGAGCCGACCAGGTCGGTGTCCGATGCATCCTCGACCTCGATCGCATGCCGGCCCTGGCTGAGCATCTCCAGTTCCCGGCGCAGCGAGGCCAGCATCGAGGCCATCGACACGATCTCGTCGCCGACGCCTTCCTGCGCTTCCAGCCGCGACAGCGTGAGCAGGTCCTCGACCAGTTGGGTCATGCGCTGCGACTGGCGCTGCATCTCCTGCAGCATCGGCGCCCATTCGGGCTGCTCCTCCGGGTCGAGCATGTCCAGGTAGCCGTGGACCACGGTCAGCGGCGTGCGCAGTTCGTGCGAGACGTTGGCGACGAAATCGCGGCGCATCTGCTCCAACCGCACCATGCGCGTGACGTCGCGCACCAGCAGCAGCCACAGATCGTCTGAATAGGGGATCAGCCGCAGTTCCAGCCGGGTGCCCGACGAGAACGGCGAGGGCACGTCCAGCAGCGGTTCCGCGCGCCGGCCCTGGGCCAGCCAGTGCGCCAGCGGCAGCGGCTGCAGTGCCGCGCCGACCGGGCGGCCGACGTCGCGTGGCATCTGCAGGCCGAGCAGTGTCGTCGCCGCGCGGTTGACCCACTGCACCCGCTGGCTGTTGCGCTCGACCACCACGACCGCATCGGGCAGCGCCGCGGCGACCGCGCGGTATGCGCGCAGCATCGCGATCAGGCGCCGCTTGCGGTTGCGCATGTCCTGCTGGCCGCGGTGCAGCAGCCGGTCGGTTTCCTGCCAGACCCCGTCGCCTTGCGGCGGTGGCACTCGGCTGCGCGAGGTCAGCCGCCGCAACAGGGCGTAGAGCTTCCACGCGTGCCAGGCAATCACGCCCAGCGCGGCCAGCGCCAGCGCCATCCATGCCTGACCGGCGAGGGCGCCGATGAGCGTCGCGCCCGCAAGCACGGCCCCGAGCTGCAACAGCGTGCGGGTCCAGGCGGCGTGGAGACGAGGGGGCATGGCGGCAAGTCTAGGCAATGTAGGCGGGCAGGTCTGCGAGGGCGTGATGCGGTGTCGCCGCGGGGCAGGGCGACCGCAGGCGGCACGCACGCGCCGCGCAGAGCGGGCCTCACACCGACGCCGAGAACCGGTAGCCGGCGCCGCGGACCGTCTGCACCATGCCGTCCAGTCCGCTGGGCTCGAGCGTCTTGCGCAGCCGGCGGATGTGCACATCGACCGTGCGCTCCTCGACATAGACGCTGCCGCCCCAGACGTGATCGAGCAGTTGCGAGCGGCTGTAGACGCGCTCGGGATGGGTCATGAAGAAATGCAGCAAGCGGTACTCGGTCGGGCCGATCTGGACCGGTTCGTTGCTGGCGAACACCCGGTGCGCCGCGCCGTCGATGCGCAGCGTGCCGACCGTCACGCTGCCGTCCTCGTCGTCGTCGCGCGCCCGGCGCATCACCGCGCGGATACGCGCCAGCAACTCGCGCGCCGAGAACGGCTTGACCACATAGTCGTCGACACCGGCCTCAAGCCCACCCACGCGATCGTTCTCCTCGCCGCGTGCGGTGAGCATGATGATCGGGATGTCGCGCGTCAGCGCGTCCTTGCGCCAGCGTCGGGCCAGTTCCAGGCCGCTGGTGCCGGGCAGCATCCAGTCGAGCAGGATCAGGTCGGGCACGCGGTCGACGATCGCCGACTGGGCCTCGCGGGCGTCGCCCGCGTGCATCGGCTCGAATTCGCCCTTGCGCAGCGCGAACGCGACCATGTCGCGGATCGCCGGTTCGTCATCGACGATGAGGATGCGCTTCTGCATGGAGCCTTCCGTTAGGACCGGGGAGCCTCATTACACGACAGTTTTATGACGGTCCGGTGACAGGGGCGGCCGAGCCTGTCGGCGCGCCCGCGGCTCTGGTCTGCCGCAGCAGGCGCCGGTGTGGGCGCGCGCCTGCCGGCTTGGGACACGCCCGTCAGCGTCGACGCAGATCCTCGTCACGGACGCCCTGGCGGTGCAGTTCCAGCACCATCGGCGTGATCGCGGCGATCCGCGCATCGATCCGCGCCCGGGCGTAGTAGTCCAGGTCGTCGCGCTTCTTGAGCGTGTTGAGCTGGATCAGCGCCTGTTCCGCGCGGCCGCCCAGGAACGCCGCCTCGGCCCAGGCCTCGCCCGCCCGCACCGGGTCGCCGGCCATCTCGCTGGCGCGGGCGAACGCACGCTGGAACGCGGGGTCGTCGCTCGAGCCGTTGAGCAACGGCCGCAGCAGCGCCTGGGCGCGGCGCCCGGATTCGGCCGAGTCGCGCTCGAGCAGCAAGGTCGCGTAGCTCAGCACGACCGCCGGGTTGCGCGGCATCCGCTCGACCAGCGCCTCCAGACGCTGGTCGGCGGCCGCGGCGCGGCCCATTCGCGCATCGGCCTCGGCCATGCCCAGCGACAGCCAGACATCGCCGGGGTAGGCGTCGAGCAGAGTCGAGAGCTCGCGCGCGGCGACCTCGGCCTCGTTGGCGCGCAGGCGGGCGAAGGCCAGCCCGTAGCGCTGGGCATCGGTCAGGCTACCGCTGCGGCGCATCGCCTCGTATTCGCGGATCGCCTGGGCCGGGGTATTGGCGCTGAGCACGCGCAACCGCTCGCGCGCCCAGCCGAATTGCACCGGATCGGTGCCGCCGGTGGCGCCGGGCGGCAGGCGCAGGGCGGCCGGCAGCAGCGGGTTGTCGAGCGCGCGCAACGGCGCCTCGGGCGTGCCGTCCACCGGCACGCGCTCCACCCGCGAGCCCTGCGGGGTCGTGGTGGTGACCTGCACGGTGTCGCGGGCCATGCGCTCGGCGCGGTCGCGCGCCTCGCTGATTCGGGTCGTGGTGACCGGATGGGTCTTGAGATAGTCGGGCAGCCGCTCGCGTTCGCCGCCCTGATTGGTGCGCGAGACCGCCTGCATGCGTTCGAACATCGAGGCCATGGCATCGGGGTCGTAGCCGCTGCGCGCCAATGTGCGGATACCGAGCCGATCGGCCTCGGATTCGTTGGAACGGGTGTAGTCGATCTGGCGCTGCAGGGCCAGGCCCTGGGCACCGGCCAGTACCGCCATTGCGGCATCATCGGAAGAACTGCTGCTGCTCTGCGAGGCCACCGCGATCGCGCCGAGCATCGCCAGCAGCATCGGCACCTGGTCGCGCTGGGCGCGCTCGACGCCACGCAGCACATGCGACTGGGTTACGTGCGCGATCTCGTGCGCCAGCACCGCGGCGACCTCGTCCTCGCTCTCGGCCGCCAGCACCAGGCCGGCGTTCATGCCGATGTAGCCGCCGAGCGTCGCGAAGGCATTGATGCTGCGGTCGCGCATCATGAAAAAGGTGAAAGGCTGCTGCGGCCGGTCGCTCGACGCCGCCAAGCGCGTGCCGGTGGCGCGCAGCCAGTTCTCGACCAGGGGGTCCTCGAGTACGTAGTTGTAGTGCCGCAGCTGCGCCAGCAGCATCTGCCCGTACTCCGACTGCTTGGCGGGGCTGAGCACCGTGCCGGCCGACGAGCCGATGTCCGGCAACCGGGTGTCCTGGGCCGGCGCGCCGATGGACGCGGCGACCAGCGTCAGCGCGATCGCCGATGGCAGCAGCCGGACGCGGAAGGAAGAGCGGCGAGGTCGGATCGTGGGCATCGGCTCGGAGTCGGAGGGGCGGGGCCGCGCAACCAGCATGCCGGCGGGCTCGGGCACGGGCGTGAATCCCATGTTAAGCCGACGGCACGCGGTGGTTGCGACATCATCGCCCCATGACCCGGCTTTGACCGACAATGGCGGCACAAGTTTCCCCGGAGACCGACTTGACCAGCCCAACCCCCGACCCGGCGGCGCCGGAGATCGTCATGTACACCAGCGCGATCTGCGGCTACTGCGCGGCCGCGAAGAACTTCCTCAAGAGCCAGGGCCTGTCGTGGCGCGAAGTGCGCGTGGACCTGGATGCCGACGAGCGCCAGCGCATGGTCGAGCGTGCGCGCCGCACCAGCGTGCCGCAGATCTTCGTCGGCCAGACCCACGTCGGCGGCTACGACGACATGATGGCGCTGCACCGCCAGGGCGGCTTTCTGCCGCTGGTCGAGGGCGCGGCTTCGTGAGCAGCGCCCAGACCGAAGGCGAGAGCGACCGGCTCGCCGAGTTCACCGCGTTCCGCAAGCGCATGAACGAGCGCATTCTCGCCGAGCCCAACCAGGTGGTACGGCGCTTCTTCGCGCTCGACACCCAGACCTACCAGGCCGGCGCGCTCGACGTGAAGACCAAGGAGTTGCTGGGACTGGTGGCGTCGCTCGTGCTGCGCTGCGACGACTGCATCAGCTACCACGTTGCCCAGTGCAAGGACGCGGGGGCGAGCCGCGAGGAACTGTTCGAGACGTTCTCGGTGGGCCTGGTCGTAGGCGGCAGCATCGTCATCCCGCACCTGCGCCGCGCGGTCGATTTCCTCGACCGGCTGGAGCAGGGCGAGGCCGCCGCGCCCGCCGGTCACGACCACGGTTGACCCGCCGCGCGCCGCGTGCGTGCGAGCCCCCGGTTTGGGGCCGTCTGCGCGCATCGGGCATAATACGGCGGTTTTCTTCCTTCATTTCACCCTGGCGCCGCGCGCTGCGCGGCGTCCCCTGCGCAGGGATCTCCCCCCGACATGACGCACACGATTACGGTTATCCGCGGCGACGGTATCGGCCCGGAAATCATGGACGCCACGCTGCACGTGCTCGACGCGATGCAGCTGGGTCTTAAGTACGAGGACGCCGACGCCGGCCTGATGGCGCTCGACAAGCACGGCGAACTGCTGCCGGCCGCGACGCTCGATTCGATCCGCCGCAATGCGGTCGCGCTCAAGAGCCCGCTGACCACGCCGGTGGGCGGTGGTTTCAGCTCGATCAACGTCGAACTGCGTCGCCAGTTCGATCTCTACGCCAATGTCCGCCCGGCGACCTCGTTCCCCAACACCCGCTCGCGCTTTTCCAGCGGTGTCGATCTGATCACGATCCGCGAGAACACCGAAGGCTCGTACATCAGCGAAGGCCAGGAGGTGTCGGCCGACGGCGAGACCGCGGTGTCGATCACCCGCATCACCCGCAAGGGCTCGGAGCGCATCGTGCGCTACGCGTTCGAGCTGGCGCGCAAGACCGGTCGCAAGAAGGTCACGATCGTCCACAAGGCCAACATCCTCAAGAGCACCTCGGGCCTGTTTCTGAAAGTCGCCCGCGAAGTCGCGGCCGACTATCCGGAGATCGAGGCCAACGAGATGATCGTCGACAACACCTGCATGCAGCTGGTGATGCGTCCCGAACAGTTCGACATCATCGTGACCACGAACCTGTTCGGCGACATCATCTCCGACTTGTGCGCCGGTCTGGTCGGCGGCCTGGGCCTGGCCCCGGGCGCCAACATCGGTAAGGACGCGGCGATTTTCGAGGCGGTGCACGGCTCGGCGCCGGACATCGCCGGCAAGGGTGTGGCCAATCCCTGCGCGCTGCTGCTGGCCGCCGCGCAGATGCTCGACCACCTGGCGCTGCCCGAGCAGGCGCAGCGGCTGCGCGGCGCGATCGTCGCCACGCTCGACGCGAAGGACCGCGTGACGCCGGACCTGGGCGGCACCGGCACCACGATGGGCTTTGCGCAAGCGATCGCCTCGCGACTCTGAGGTCGCCGGCAGGTCTACATGACAAGGGCGCCGTTCGGCGCCCTTGTCGTTTCTGTCGTCCAGGGGTGCGATCCCCGGCGCGTGGAGGCTCAGTCGCGCGACTGCAACTTCGCCAGCAGGCGGAGGAACTCCACGTACAGCCACACCAGCGTGACCATCAGGCCGAACGCGCCGTACCACTCCATGTACTTCGGCGCCCCGTGCTCGACGCCGGTCTCGATGAAGTCGAAATCCAGCACCAGGTTCAGCGCAGCGACCACGACCACGAACAGGCTGAAACCGATGCCGACCAGGCCCGACTCGTGGATCAGCGGCACCTGGATGTTGAACAGACCCAGCACGATCGTGGCCAGGTAGACCAGTGCGATGCCGCCGGTGGCGGCCGCCACGCCGAGCTTGAAGTTCTCGGTCGCCTTGATCAGGCCGCTGCGGTACACCGCCAGCAGCGCGAACAGCGTGCCGAAGGTCAGCATCACCGCCTGCATCACGATGCCCGGGAAACGCGCCTCGAACATTGCCGAGATCGCGCCGAGGAAGCAGCCTTCGACCAGCGCGTACATCGGTGCGGTGACCGGTGCCCAGGTCTTCTTGAACACCGTAACCAGCGCCAGAATCAGGCCGCCGATCGCGCCGCCCCAGGCATAGAGGCCGAAGCTGGCCGTCGGCGTGCCGTCCGGGGCGACCGATTGGGTCCACGCGAAGGCGGCCGTCAATACCGCCAGCAGGAGCAGCAGGCCGGTCTTGTTGACCGTGCCATTGAGCGTCATCGCCTCGCTGTCGCGGGTGACGACACTGCCGCTGGCGAGGTCGAGGAAGGTCGATTCCTGAAGAGTGGGATTGCCGCTGCGCATCGAATAAGCCCCTGGTGGTTCATGTTTGGATCGCCCGGCAGGATACACCGCGGCGGCTGGGCGGCGCGTTGACAGCGCGGCTGCGCCTTCCGACAATGCCTGGGTCCTCCGGCCTGCCGGCGGGCGATTCGACCGCTCGATTCCGGCGGGGTATAGCGCAGTCTGGTAGCGCGCCTGCTTTGGGAGCAGGATGTCGGGGGTTCGAATCCCTCTACCCCGACCACCCGGCGAGCCCGGTCGCAACGTGTCCCGCGGGCGCCCGTAGCTCAACCGGATAGAGCACCGACCTTCTAAGTCGGGGGTTACAGGTTCGATTCCTGTCGGGCGCGCCATTGCATCAATGGCTTACGGTTCGCCGGCCGAGCGCCCCAAACAATTCTCCACACAACTCGGCGCGCCTAGCGCGCATGCCGGTCGTCAGGCCTGGGGCGCGCGCGTCGAAGCGCGACGCCATGGGCCGGCGTTGCGTCAGGCCCGTCTCCGCGATCAGGTGTTCTCGGCCGCCGCCTGGTTGCCGCCGTGTTCGGCCAGCAGCGTCAGCTTCTCGTCGGTGGCCTTCTCCTCGGCCAGCGTCTCGTGCAGCAGCTTGGCCGCATCGGTGTAACCGAGCTGCTTGGCGAGCGCGCACAGCGTGCCGTAGGAGGCGATCTCGTAGTGCTCGACCTTCTGCGCACCGCCGATCAGCGCGGCGTCGCGCAGCGGGCCCTTGTCGATCGAGTCGATGACTTCTTTGCTCTCCTCGACCAAGCCTTCCATCGCCGCGCATTTGATGCGCTTCAGGCGCGTGTCCAGCAACTCGACGACGCGGTCGAGGCGCTCGATCTGCAGATTGGTCTCTTCCAGATGCGTTTCGAACGCGGCCGCCAGCTTCGGGTTGGCGGCCGCACGCGCCAGGCGCGGCAGTGCCTTCGCCATCTGGCGCTCGGCCGAATGGGTGTCCGAGAGTTCGTGGATGAACAACTCTTCGAGCGTCTTGACTGCCATTGCAAGCTCTCTTGTGGGACCGGACGGTCCTGTTTAAGGAGCGCATCGTCGGGGATGCGTGAGGTCGCGGGCGCCGTTGAGCGTGATGTCTGCAAAGTGATCTGCGCAATGCGCGCGTGGTGCAATGCGATATGGCGCCGAGCGTGCACATTGCGGAGACAACGTGATGGCACCGCGCGTGAGACGCGTGCCATCACCGCAATGGGCACACGCCACCGTGAACGCGCGCCGCGCGTGCGATGGGCAGTCTTTCAGCGTGTTGAATGCGTGTCGGGTGCGGTGGGCGTGTCAGCCGCATCCACAGCGCAGGTCGGTGTCGTGCCACGCGGGCGGCTGCCGTAGCCTTGCGCTTCGGCCAGCGCCTCCAACCGGTCGAACGCGGCATCCGCAAAGACGGCGAGTTCGGGCGTGACAAATCGTTCGATCACCGCTTCACGCTCGCGCCAGTGCTGCCAGAACTCTTCGATCCCAGGCTTCGCTTCCAAGAGCAGTGCAAGTTCGCCTTCCCAGGCAGAAAACAGGGTGTCGAGATTCCGGTGAGGCATGTGCGACCACGGTGGAAACGAACCCGCAACATGGCGGTTGGGTTCGCGACCAGGCCGTGAGGATCCCGGCGACATCGCTGAATGGATGTGACGATGTTGCACGCGTGCACCCCAGTGCCGCACCGTCCAGCCCGACGCGTGACTTGGTGCTCGTCAGCTTCAGTCGCGGTCGAAGACACGCATCGCCGCGCTCGCGCGCACGACGGGGAGCTCGAAGTGCCGCAGCACCGCGAGCCCGTCCCGGTGGCGTTGCACGCTGCTCGCGGCGACGCAGTCCGACACCGCCGCCACGTCGATCTCCAGCATGCGCGCATCCAGCGCCGTGGCGAGGACACAGGCCTCGGTCGAAACGCCGGTGAGCAGAAGGCGGCGGATCCCGCGGGTCTCCAGGATGAAATGCAGGGCGGTCTGGTGGAACGCCGAATGCCGCGGCTTGAGGATCAGCGTGTCGTCAGGCTGCGGTTCGAGGTGGTCGAGGATCGGTGCGGCCTTTGCCCGCGCCAGGGGCGTTGTTGCCGCGCGTGCATGGGAGGTGCGTGAGCAGATCGACGCACAGGCGGGCATGACGCGCATTCGTGGCGCGGCGGCGCAGGCCGATAGCGCCACCAAGGCGCTGCCATTTCGGTCGGTGCCGCGCTACAATGCGCGCCCGCCGCGCGGGTCGTTTCGAAGGCATGTCGTTGCCATGCGTTTCGGGATAGAATGCGCGGCCGCCGGGTGCCCCTTAGGTCGCCAGGCGATACGGATCTGTGGTGGCTGTAGCTCAGTTGGTTAGAGTACTGGATTGTGATTCCAGTGGTCGGGGGTTCGAATCCCCTCAGCCACCCCACCGTTTCAACAAGATGCGATACCCGTCGGGTGTTGCATCGGCGCGCAAGGCGGTATTACAATGCGCGCCCGCTTCATCGGGCCGTTAGCTCAGTTGGTAGAGCAGTTGACTCTTAATCAATAGGTCCAAGGTTCGAATCCTTGACGGCCCACCAGTTACGAAGAACGCCCGGCACCGCCGGGCGTTCTTCGTTTGGGTGCTTGGTCGCAGGATTCGAATCTGCGGTTCGCCTGCTGCGCAGGTCCGGCCATGCGCAGCGCGCATGGCATTTGCCCGGGCGCGAACCAGTGGTTCGCAAGCGGCCCGGGCTCACCCTTGACGGCCCACCAGTTTACGAAAAGCGCCCGGCATCGCCGGCGTTCTTCGTTTGGGTGCTTGGTCGTGGGATTCGAACCTGTGGTTCGCCTGCTGCGCAGGTCCGGCCATGCGCAGCGCGCATGGCGTTCGCCCGGGCGCGAACCAGTGGTTCGCAAGCCGCCCGGGCTCACCCTTGACGGCCCACCAGTTAGGAAGAACGCCTGGCACCGCCGGGCGTTTTTCGTTTGGACATAGGGGCGGGATGGGCGTGGAGGCTGGGATCGACTACGATGCCGCCGTCCGCCAGCCGGACACGGAGCGAAAGTGGCGGAATTGGTAGACGCCCTGGTTTTAGGTACCAGTGCCGCAAGGCGTGCGGGTTCGAGTCCCGCCTTTCGCACCAGCCCAGGTGGAACCCAAAGCGGCAGGCATTGAGGAACGCGCGCTCGCGCGTGGGGATCGTGACGCCGCAGGCTTTTCAGGAGAGAGTTGGGAGCAGGGCGCGCCGTCGCGCGCCCGGATCGTGACGCCGCGGGCTGTTCGAGGCTTCCCCGGTGAGGAACGCGCGCTCGCGCGTGGGGATCGTGACGCCGCAGGCTTTTCAGGAGAGAGTTGGGAGTAGGGCGCGCCGTCGCGCGCCCGGATCGTGACGCCGCGGGCTGTTCGAGGCTTCCCCGGTGAGGAACGCGCGCTCGCGCGTGGGGATCGTGACGCCGCAGGCTTTTCAGGAGAGAGTTGGGAGCAGGGCGCGCCGTCGCGCGCCCGGATCGTGACGCCGCAGGCTGTTCGAGGCTTCCCCGGTGAGCAACGCGCTCGCGCGCGTGGGGATCATGACGCAGCGGGCTTTTCAGGAGAGAGCGTTGGGAGCAGGGCGCGCCGTTGCGCCCGGATCGTGACGCCGCGGGCTTTTCAAGAGAGTCGGGAGCAGCGCCGTCGCGCGCCAGGGTCGTGACCCTGCGACCTTGGCGGCAGGGCCCAAGCGCCTCTGCCTTCCGGTCCCGGGCCGCTTTCACTCCAACCAATATCACGTCCGGTCCAGCCGGGCCTCGACTCCCCCTGACCGCCCGGCTCACACCCCTGGCGCGCCGCCCGGTGGCGGCCGGCCCCCGAATCGGCCAAACTACGCCGTTCCGTCGCCAGCCGCGCAGGTCGCGGGCGGCCGCCGCCGTCGGAACCAATTTCCCAACAAGTCAGAGTCGTGCGGCGCCGTCCGCAGCGCAGGAGTGGATATGCAAGTTTCGGTCGAATCGCTGGGCACCCTGGAACGCCGGATGACGTTCCGTGTGCCATCCGAACGCCTGGAGACCCAGGTCGCTGGCCGTCTGCGCGAGATCGCGCGGACCACGCGGCTCAAGGGATTCCGGCCTGGCAAGGTGCCGGCCAAGGTCGTCGAGCAGCGGTTCGGCGAGCAGGTCCGTGCCGAGGTCTTGGAGGGTCTGCTGCGCGAGGGCTTCGACCAGGGCGTGCGCGAGAACGCGCTGCGCCTGGCCGGCCAGCCGCAGATCGCGCCGTCCGACGCCCCGGACGCGGGCGAACTGGCCTTCACCGCCACATTCGAGGTCGTTCCTGATTTCGGCGACATCGAGTTGGAGAAGCTCCAGGTCGTGCGTCACACCGCCGAGGTGGCCGAGGACGACATCGATCGCATGATCGAGAACCTGCGCCTGCAGCGCCGCAGCTGGAGCGCGGTCACGCGCGGCGCGCAGACCGGCGACGCGGTCGATGTCGAGACCTGGTCGCAGATCGGCGACGAGCGCCTGCCGGCCGAAGGTGCCGAGCGCGGCGTCACCGTGCTCGGCTCGGGCGCGATGTTCCCGCAGATCGAGGAGGCGCTGGTCGGCCTGTCGAAGGGCGAGGAGAAGGCGATCGAGGTCAGCTTCCCGCAGGATTGGCGCGTGCCGCAGCTGGCCGGCAAGCAGGCCACCGTGCACGTCAAGATCGAGCAGGTCTCCGAGCAGCAGCTGCCCGAGGTCGATGCGGCGTTCATCCGCAGCTTCGGCGTCAAGAGCGGCGAGATGGACCAGTTCCGCACCGAGATCCGCAGCAACCTGGAGCGCGAGCTCAAGGGCGCGCTGATGAACCGCCTGCGCCGCGAAGTCGGCGAGCAGTTGGTCGCCGCGTTCGCGCACGTCGAACTGCCGCCCAAGCTGGTCGAGGCCGAGGCCCGGTCGCTGCTGCGCCAGACCATCGAGCAGGCCCGTCGCAACGGCCAGAACCCGAACGTGGGCGAGGACGCGCACACCGGCTTCATGGAGCCGGCGCGCAAGCGCGTGCTGGTCGGGCTGCTGGTGGGCGAAGTCGCGCGCCGCAACGAGCTCAAGCTTGATCCCAAGCGCGTGAACGAGACCATGCGCCTGATCGCCTCGACCTACGAAGAGCCGCAGCAGGTCATTGAGATGTACCGCAACGACCCCCAGCTGATGTCGGGGCTGCAGAACCGCGTGATGGAAGAGCAGGTGATCGACTGGATCGCCGAGCGCGCCCAGCACACCGAGCAGCCGCTGTCCTTCCAGGACGCCATCGCCCCCCAGGGGTAAGCGGCGTCCGTCCGTCCGGCCCAACGGGGCCGGGCGTCCCTCCGACATGGAACGATTGATGAGCATCGAAACCAAAGCCCTCAACCTGGTGCCGATGGTGGTCGAACAGACCAGCCGCGGCGAACGCGCGTACGACATCTACTCGCGCCTGTTGAAGGAGCGCGTGATCTTCCTGGTCGGCGGCATCGACGACCACATGGCCAACGTGATCGTGGCCCAGTTGCTGTTCCTCGAGGCCGAAAACCCCGAGAAGGACATCAACCTGTATATCAACTCGCCCGGTGGCGTGGTCACCGCCGGCATGGCGATCTACGACACCATGCAGTTCATCAAGCCGGACGTGAGCACGATCTGCGTCGGCCAGGCGGCCAGCATGGGCGCATTGCTGCTGACCTCGGGCGCGGCGGGCAAGCGCTACGCGCTGCCGAATTCGCGGGTGATGATCCATCAGCCGCTGGGCGGCTTCCAGGGCCAGGCCACCGACATCGATATCCATGCCAAGGAGATCCTGTCGATGAAGCAGCGGTTGAACGGGATCATGGCCCATCACACCGGCCAGCCGATCGAGACGATCGCCCGCGACACCGAGCGCGACAACTTCAAGAGCGCCAAGGCCGCGTGCGAGTACGGCCTGGTCGACCAGGTGCTCGAGCGCCGTCCCGACGAGACGATCACCCCTGCCTGACGTTCCAAGTCATTGATTCATCAGGCATGCGAGCGCCGGGACCGCCCATGAGGGCGGTGCCGGACGCTGTGCTATTCTCGAAACGTAACCGCAATACTGATTTGGCGAAGGCATGAGCGAAGACCGTCAGGGTCGTTCCGGCGACAGCAACAAAATCCTCTACTGCTCCTTCTGCGGAAAGAGCCAGCATGAGGTGCGCAAGCTGATTGCGGGCCCCAGCGTGTTCATCTGCGATGAGTGCGTCGAGCTCTGCAACGACATCATTCGCGAGGAGCTCGAGGAGAAGGCGCAGTCTGCGCGTAGTTCGCTGCCCAAGCCGCGCGAGATCCTCGAGGTGCTCGACCAGTACGTGATCGGCCAGAAGCGCGCGAAGAAGACGCTCGCCGTGGCCGTGTACAACCATTACAAGCGCATCGAGAGCCGCAGCAAGAACGACGAGGTCGAACTGGCCAAGTCGAACATTCTGCTGATCGGCCCGACCGGTTCGGGCAAGACGCTGCTGGCCGAGACGCTGGCGCGCCTGCTCAACGTGCCGTTCACGATCGCCGATGCGACGACGCTCACCGAGGCCGGCTATGTCGGCGAGGACGTCGAGAACATCATCCAGAAGCTGCTGCAGAAGTGCGACTACGACGCCGAGAAGGCGCAGCAGGGCATCGTCTACATCGACGAGATCGACAAGATCTCGCGCAAGAGTGAGAACCCGTCGATCACCCGTGATGTGTCGGGTGAGGGCGTGCAGCAGGCGTTGCTCAAGCTGATCGAGGGCACGGTCGCCAGCGTGCCGCCGCAGGGCGGTCGCAAGCATCCGCAGCAGGAGTTCCTGCAGGTCGACACCAAGAACATCCTGTTCATCGTCGGCGGCGCGTTCGCGGGCCTGGACAAGGTGATCCAGCAGCGGTCGACCGAGGCGGGCGGCATCGGCTTCGGCGCCAAGCTCAAGAGTTCCCAGCGCAAGGCCGACACCGGAAAAGTGCTGGCTGATGTCGAGCCTGAGGATCTGATCAAGTTCGGCCTGATTCCCGAGTTCGTCGGTCGCCTGCCGGTGGTCGCCACCCTCGAGGAGCTGGACGAGCCGGCGCTGATCCAGATCCTGACCGAACCCAAGAATGCGATCAGCAAGCAGTTCCGCAAGCTGTTCGAGATGGAGGGGGTCGAGCTGGAGTTCCGGCCTGATGCGCTGTCGGCGATCGCCAAGAAGGCGATCAAGCGCAAGACCGGCGCCCGCGGCTTGCGCACGATCGTCGAATCGGTGCTGCTCGACACGATGTACGAGCTGCCGTCGCTTGAGAATGTCAGCAAGGTCGTGGTTGATGAATCGGTCATCGAGCACAAGTCCGAGCCGTACCTGATCTACGAGACCCCGGTCGCCGAGCAGAAGGTCGCCTCCTCCGGCGAGTGATCGCGCCCCGGAACGAAATGTTCCGGCCGCCGCATCGTTCAGCTGCGGTGCCTGCCCCAAGGCCGCTACGAAGCGCCGCGATCGGACAGATCGCGGCGCTTCCGCGTGGGGCGGGGCGACCCGCTTGCATCCGGCGCTCGCGCGCCCCATAAACGACTGGCCCCAGGCGGCCTCGTCCGGCCGCCGGGCCGGCGCCGCCGGCCGGACGCGATCTTTCAAGGAACCCCCATGAGCTCACGCGCCACTCCCGACACCTACGATCTCCCGGTCCTGCCGTTGCGCGACGTCGTCGTGTTCCCGCACATGGTGATCCCGCTGTTCGTCGGACGCGACAAGTCGATCCGCGCGCTCGATGTGGCGATGGAGGCCGACAAGCGCATCCTGCTGGTCGCGCAGAAGTCCGCCGACATCGACGACCCGGGCGCCGATGATCTCTACCAGGTGGGCACGCTCGCTCAGGTGCTGCAACTGCTCAAGCTGCCCGACGGCACCATCAAGGTGCTGGTCGAGGGCACCGAGCGCGTGTCGCTGCGCGACATCCGCGAGCACGAAGGCGCATTGCTGGGCACCGGCGTGCCGTTGAATGCCGTCGAGTCGCGCGAGCCGCGCGAGGTCGAGGCGATCGCGCGCTCGCTGATGGGCCTGTTCGAACAGTACGTCAAGACCAACCGCAAGCTGCCGCCGGAGCTGCTGCAGACGCTGGCTGGCATCGACGAGCCCGGCCGCCTGGCCGATACGATCGCCGCGCACCTGGGCGTGCGCCTGGCCGACAAGCAGCGGCTGCTTGAATCGGCCGATACCGCCGATCGTCTGGAGTTGCTGGTCGGCTTCGTCGACGGCGAGATCGACGTGCAGCAGATGGAAAAGCGCATCCGCGGCCGCGTGAAGTCGCAGATGGAGAAGTCGCAGCGCGAGTACTACCTCAACGAACAGATGAAGGCGATCCAGAAGGAGCTGGGCGAGATCGACGACGCGCCCAACGACATCGAGGAGTTCGCCCGCAAGATCGCCTCGGCCGGCATGCCCAAGCCGGTGGAGGCCAAGGCGCGCGCGGAGTTCAACAAGCTCAAGCAGATGCCGCCGATGTCGGCCGAAGCTTCGGTCGTGCGCAACTATCTCGACTGGCTGCTCGGCGTGCCGTGGAAGAAGCGCAGCAAGGTCCGCAAGGATCTCAAGGCCGCCCAGGACACGCTCGACGCCGACCATTACGGGCTGGAGAAGGTCAAGGAACGCATCCTCGAGTACCTGGCCGTGCAGACGCGCGTCAAGCAGATGAAGGGCGCGATCCTGTGCCTCGTCGGCCCGCCGGGCGTGGGCAAGACCTCGCTTGGCCAGTCGATCGCCAAGGCGACCAACCGCAAGTTCACCCGCATGGCATTGGGCGGCGTGCGCGACGAAGCCGAAATCCGCGGCCACCGGCGGACCTACGTCGGCTCGATGCCGGGCCGGATCGTGCAGAGCCTCAACAAGGTCGGTACCAAGAACCCGTTGTTCCTGCTCGACGAGATCGACAAGATGTCGATGGACTTCCGTGGCGACCCGGCCTCGGCGCTGCTGGAGGTGCTCGATCCCGAGCAGAACCACACCTTCAACGACCACTACCTGGAGGTCGATCTCGACCTGTCGGAGGTGATGTTCGTCGCGACGTCCAACTCGCTCAATATCCCCGGCCCCTTGCTCGACCGCATGGAGGTCATCCGCATTCCGGGCTATACCGAGGATGAGAAGCTCAACATCGCCACGCGCTACCTGCTGCCCAAGCAGCTCAAGGCCAACGGCCTGGAGGCTGCCGAGCTGACGATCTCCGAAGGCGCGATCCGCGACATCGTGCGCTACTACACGCGCGAGTCGGGCGTGCGCAATCTCGAGCGCGAAATCGCCAAGGTCTGCCGCAAGGTGGTCAAGGAGATTGCGCTGGCCGGTCCGGTCCAGACCAAGGGCAAGGGTGCGAAGGCGATCAAGGCGGTCAAGGTCACCGAGAAGAATCTCGACAAGTACCTGGGCGTGCAGCGCTTCGATTTCGGCCGTGCCGAGCAGGACAACGAGGTCGGTCTGGTCACCGGTCTGGCCTGGACCGAGGTCGGTGGCGACCTGCTGCAGATCGAGGCGACGCAGGTGCCGGGCAAGGGGCAGCTGACGCTGACCGGCCAGCTGGGCGATGTGATGAAGGAATCGGCGTCGGCGGCGATGTCGGTGGTGCGCGCGCGGGCCGAGCGGCTCGGTCTGGAGCTCGACACACTGCAGAAGCACGACATCCATGTGCACGTGCCCGACGGCGCGACGCCCAAGGACGGTCCCAGTGCCGGCATCGCGATGGCCACGACGCTGGTCTCGCTGCTCACGCGCATCCCGGTGCGTGCGGATGTGGCGATGACCGGAGAGATCACACTGCGCGGCCGCGTGACCGCGATCGGCGGTCTGAAGGAGAAGCTGCTCGCGGCGCTGCGCGGCGGCATCAAGACCGTGATCATCCCCGAGGAGAACCGCAAGGACCTGGCCGATATCCCGAAGAACGTGACCCAGGGCATGAAGATCGTGCCGGTGAAGTACATCGACGAGGTGCTCGACTTGGCGCTGGAGCGGCCGCTGCCGCCGCCGCCCTCGGCCAAGTCCGAACCGAAGAAGGCGCGTTCGAAGGTGGTGCCCAAGAACGGCGGCGAAGGCCGGCGCACGGGCGTCAAACACTGACCCCCGCGCGATGCGCACCGAAAAAGGGCCGCAAGCGATTGCGGCCCTTTTTTATGGGGCTCTCCCAACTGCTCTCGAAACCGGTTGGGCAGGTCGCCGTCTCGACCGACGGTCAGCGTCGTGGGCGCAGCAGCACCAGTACTGCGCCGGTGCCGCCTTGTGCGCTGGGGGCGCTGTGGAACGCGAGTACGTCGCCGCGCTGGCGCAGCAAGCGGTCGACCAGATTCTTGATGACCGGCGCATCGGGCGAGGAATTCATGCCCTTGCCGTGCACGATGCGCACGCAGCCCACGCCGGCGTCGATCGCGTCGCGCAGGAACAGCCGCAGCAGCGCCGTCGCCTGCGCGGTATCGGCGTGGTGCAGGTCCAGTTCTTCCTGCGCCGCGTACTCGCCGCGGCCGAGCCGGCGCAACACGCGCACGGGCACATCGTCGCGGCGGTACTGCATCGCATCGCCGCCCTGCAGCAGCGGGCCGTCGAGCAGCTGTCGGAACTCGCTGCGGGCCTCCTCGTCGTCGCGCTCGGCCATGCGCGTGGCCGGGCGCGGGCGGGGCGCCTGCGGCGGCGGCGGCGCGCTGGGCAGCTCGCGCACGGCCCCGATGGCGGCGCGGAACAGCGCAGCATCGTCGTCGTCGGGCGCGTCGTGGTTGCGGCTCATGGCACCAGCGTAGCGCGGACGCCTGCCGTGCGCAGGCGCGTGTGCCCGCACAAGCTGGGGCACGTGGGACGCATCCGTTATCATGTCCGCTTCGCCAACCGCAGGGGGCTTTCGGAAACGTTCATGCGCGTACTGGTCAGCAATGACGACGGCGTCGACGCGCCGGGCATCCGGATCCTCGCCCAGGGGCTGCGGGATGCGGGGCACGAGGTGCTGATCGTCGCCCCCGACCGTGACCGGTCCGGGGCGAGCAACTCGCTCACGCTCGACCTGCCGTTGCGCGTAGTGCAGCTCGACGAGACGACGTGGCGGGTCCACGGCACGCCGACCGACTGCGTGCACGTGGCGATGACCGGGCTGCTCGATCGCGAACCTGACATCGTCGTGTCGGGGATCAACAACACCGCCAACCTCGGTGACGACGTCATTTATTCGGGCACCGTCGCCGCGGCGATGGAAGGCCGCTTCTGCGGCTTGCCGGCGGTCGCGATGTCGCTGGTCACGGCCCATCACGACGGGCGACACTACGAGACCGCCGCGCGCGCCGCGGTCGAAATCGTTGCCCGGCTCAAGGCCGATCCGCTGCCGGCCGACACCATCCTCAACGTCAACGTGCCGGATGTCGCCTGGGACGCGCTCGCAGGCTTCGAGGTCACACGGCTGGGCAATCGCCACCGCGCCGAGGGCTGCACGCCGATCGTCGACCCGCGCGGACGCACGTTCTGGTGGATCGGCGCCGCCGGCCCGGAGCAGGACGCCGGCCCCGGCACCGATTTCCATGCCGTGCGCACACGGCATATCTCGATCAGCCCGATCCATGTCGATCTCACCCGTTACCAGGCGCTCGAGCATGTCGCCAGTTGGGTCAGTGGGCTGGAGGCCGGGCTCCGGGCGACGCAGGCATGATGGCGCGCTTGCGGTTGCAACCCGAGGCATTGGGCGTGGGCATGACCTCGCAGCGCGTGCGCGACCGCCTGATCGAGCGACTGCGCGATGGCGCGCATCCGGGCGGCGGGATTTCCGATGAGCGCGTACTCAACGCGATCCGCACCGTGCCCAGGCACTTGTTCGTCGACGAGGCGTTGGCAACCCGCGCCTATGAAGACACCGCACTGCCGATTGGGCATGGCCAGACGATCTCCCAGCCCTGGGTGGTCGCCCGCATGACCGAGGCGCTGCTGGCCAACGGCATGCCGCGCAAGGTGCTCGAAGTGGGCACCGGCTCGGGTTACCAGGCCACGATCCTTGCCGCGCTCGGCATCGAGGTGCACACGGTCGAACGGATCGGCGAGTTGCTGCGCGTGGCGCGCAAGCGCTTCCGCTCGCTCGGCCTCAATGTCCGCAGCAAGCACGACGACGGTCGCATCGGCTGGCCGGAGAACGGTCCGTTCGACGGCATCGTGGTCACTGCGGCCGGCCCTGCGCTGGTCGATGCGCTGACCGCGCAGCTCGCCGACGGCGGCACGCTGGTCGCGCCGGTCGGCGCGGCAGGTTCGCAGCGGCTGCTGGTGCTGCACAAGCAGGCCGACGGCCGGCTCGTGCAGCAGGATGTCGCGGCGGTGGCCTTCGTGCCGTTGCTTTCGGGGTACATCGACTGATGCAGTTGTTCGAGGCGCTCTACGAGCGCGTGCTGTCCTGGGCCCGGCATCGTCATGCGCCGCGCTATCTCACCTTCATGAGCGCCGCCGAGTCGGTGGTCTTCCCGATCCCGCCCGATGTCATGCTCGCGCCGATGGCGCTGGCGCAGCCTCGGAAGTGGTGGCGATACGCGTTGCTGTGCACGCTCGGTTCTTTGGTCGGCGGCCTGCTGGGCTACGTCATCGGTCACTACGCGCTCGATCTGGTCTGGCCATGGATCGTGCGCATGGGCTGGCAGCCGGCGTTCGAGGAGATCCAGGCGCTGTTTCTGCGCCATGGCTTCGTGTTCGTTTTCCTCGCTGCCTTCACGCCGATTCCGTACAAGGTATTCACGATTGCGTCGGGTTCGCTCGGCGTTGGGCTGTTACCGTTCATTGCCGGCTCGCTGGTGGGGCGCGGCGCGCGGTTCTTCCTCGTGGCCGGGCTGATGGCCTGGGGCGGCCCGCGCGTGGAGCCGATCCTGCGGCGCTACATCGAATGGCTGGGCTGGCTGATGGTCGGTCTGGTCGCAGTCGGACTGGTCTGGATGGAGTTTCGCCGATGAGGATCGTGGTACTGGTGTTGACGGCCTTGTTGCTTGTCGGCTGCGGCAGTAGCCGGGTGGTGCGCGAAGGCGGGGCGACGCGCACCTCGACCCCGAAGCCGGGACAGAGCGTGGTCGTACAGCGTGGCGACACGCTGTACCGCATCGCATCGGGCAACGGGATCAGCGTGCTGGACCTGGCGACCTGGAACAGCATCCGGCCGCCGTACACCATCTATCCCGGCCAGCGCCTGCGCCTGTACCCGGGCGGGCGCGGCGCGTCGGCCGCCGCATCGTCGGGCGGCACGCGCCAGCCGGTGCGGCCGACCCAGTCGGCGCCGCAGCCCCCCGCGCCACCGCCGGCGCGCAGCCCGTTCCAGTGGCAGTGGCCGACCGACGGGCAGTTGATCGCGCGCTATGTCGCCAACGAACCGACCAAGCAGGGCATCGACATCGCCGGCACCGGCGGACAGCCGGTTCGCGCGTCCGCAGACGGCGTCGTGGTGTATTCCGGCTCGGGCCTGGTCGGCTACGGCGAGTTGATCATCGTCAAGCACGACGAACAGTGGCTGTCGGCCTACGGCCACAACCGCACCCGCCGGGTCAACGAAGGCGAGCGCGTCCGCGCCGGCCAGCAGATCGCCGAGATGGGCCGCAGCGGCGCCGCCCGCGACATGCTGCACTTCGAGATTCGCTACAACGGCAAGCCGGTCGATCCGTTGTCGTATCTGCCGGCGCGATGAGCCGGCGTCATGGGGCAGGCGTGAAGGCGTGATGCGTCGACGTCAGCGGTGAGCCGCTGACGTCGAATCAGCGATCACGAGTCATCGCCCTCCAGCACGAACGCCGCCACCACCCGCCGGCCTTCGCCGGCGAGCACGTTGAAGGTGCGCGCCGCGGCGGCATTGGTCATCGCTTCCAGGCCGACGCCGCGTGACAGGCAGGCGGCCATCGTCGCGGCCGGCGGGAAGGCCTGCATGCCGCCGGTCCCCAGCAGGATCACTTCGGGCTCGAGCGCCAGCACCCGGGCGAGGGCATCGAGGTCGAGCGTGCGCACCGAGGTGACCGGCCAATCCTCGACCAGCGCACGCGGTGCGACGATGAAGCTGCGGGTCAGTTGGCGATCGTTGACCCGCGCGCTGGTGCCGTTGGCGCCGCGCAGGACGTAGTCGAAGTCGGGCGTTTCGAGGCTGAGCTGCATCGGCGAAC
Source organism: Luteimonas sp. S4-F44 (assembly GCF_022637415.1). Classification (NCBI taxonomy): domain Bacteria; kingdom Pseudomonadati; phylum Pseudomonadota; class Gammaproteobacteria; order Lysobacterales; family Lysobacteraceae; genus Luteimonas; species Luteimonas sp. S4-F44. Next base: position 2,261,550 of record NZ_CP093340.1, on the reverse strand, counting down.
CGGGCGCTCAGGCCCGCGGCAGCACGATCTGGCGACGGTCGCGGCTCTGCCGGTAGAGCACGGCGACATGGCCAATGCGCTGGACCAGCGCGCTGCCCGTGCGTTCGGCCAGCTCGGCGATCATCGCATCGCGGGCCTCGCGATCGGCGGCCCCGACCTTCACCTTGATCAGCTCGTGATGCTCAAGCGCGGCATCGATCTCGGCGACCAGCGCATCGGTGATGCCCTTGCCGCCCACCTGCAGCATGGCCTTGATGCTATGGGCCTGGCCGCGCAGAAAACGGGTCTGGGCAGCGGTCAGGACGTTACTCATGGATGAACCGGTCGCAGGAATGAAAACGGTCCGCAGGATATCATGGCAATTCGCGTCCTCCGTTCAGCCTCACCGAGCCGGCAATGGCCTCCCGCAGCAAAAGCAGCCAGCGCTGGCTGAAAGAACATTTCTCCGACCCCTTCGTGAAGAAGGCGCAGGCCGAGGGCCTGCGCTCGCGTGCGGCGTACAAGCTCGAGGAACTGGTCGAGCGCAGCCGGCTGCTCAAGCCGGGCATGGTCGTCGTCGACCTGGGGGCCGCTCCCGGTGGCTGGTCGCAGTGGGTCCGGCAGGCCTTGGGCGACAGCGGGCGGGTGATCGCGCTCGACATCCTGGAGATGCCGTCGCTGGCCGGGGTCGAGTTCCTGCATGGCGATTTCCGCGAGGATGCGGTGCTGGCCGCGCTCGAGGCCGCGCTCGGCGGCCAGCAGGTGGACCTTGTGTTGTCGGACATGGCCCCCAACAAAAGCGGTATCGATGCTGTCGACCAGCCACGGGCGATGCACCTGGCCGAGCTGGCGATGGCGTTCGCCGACGACCACCTGCGCACCGGTGGCACCTTCCTCATCAAGCTGTTCCAGGGCACCGATTTCGACGCCTACGTGAAGGACCTGCGGCAGCGGTACGAGAAGCTCTCGATCCGCAAGCCGGCCGCCTCCCGGCAGCGTTCGCCCGAGGTCTACGCCCTGGCCCAGGGCAAGCGGCCGCGTTGAGCGGGTGCAGATCCGGGCCCTGGGACCATGAACAGCGGCACCACACGGCCGTAGTACCATCGGCCGGCGTGGCGACGGTTTTCTCGCTCCACCTAATGAAGAGTCGAACAATCACATGAACGATCTGGTCAAGAATCTGTTGCTCTGGGTGGTGGTCGCCATCGTGCTGATGGTGGTCTTCCAGAGCTTCAGCCCCCGCACCGGCGTCGCCGGCGGGCAGGACGTCCAGTACTCGCAGTTCATGGAGCAGGTGCGCCGCGATCAGATCGGGTCGGTGAAGATCGCCGAGGACGAGCGCACCATCACGTTCAAGACCAAGGGCGGGCAGACCGGCACGGTGATCGCCCCGCGGCGCGACGATCGCATGATCGACGACCTGATGAACCACAACGTCGCGATCGATCAGGCGCCGCCGTCGAGCGGAATCTCGTTGGGCTACATCCTGATCCAGCTGCTGCCGGTCGCGCTGATCATCGGCTTCTGGTTCTTCATGATGCGTCAGATGCAGCAGGGTGGCGGCAAGGGGGCGATGTCCTTCGGCAAGTCGCGCGCCAAGCTGCTGAGCGAGGAACAGACCAAGGTTACCTTTGCGGACGTCGCCGGTTGCGACGAAGCCAAGGAAGAAGTGTCCGAACTCGTCGAGTTCCTGCGCGATCCCTCCAAGTTCCAGAAGCTCGGCGGCAAGATTCCGCGCGGCGTGCTGATGGTCGGCCCGCCGGGCACCGGCAAGACGCTGCTCGCCAAGGCGATCGCCGGCGAGGCCAAGGTGCCGTTCTTCTCGATCTCCGGTTCGGACTTCGTCGAGATGTTCGTCGGTGTCGGCGCCTCGCGCGTGCGCGACATGTTCGAGCAGGCCAAGAAGCAGGCGCCGTGCATCATCTTCATCGACGAGATCGACGCGGTCGGCCGCCATCGCGGCGCCGGTCTGGGCGGCGGTCACGACGAGCGCGAGCAGACCTTGAACCAGTTGCTGGTCGAGATGGACGGCTTCGAGGGCGGCGAGGGTGTGATCGTGGTCGCCGCGACCAACCGGCCCGACGTCCTCGACCCGGCGCTGCTGCGTCCAGGCCGCTTCGACCGCCAGGTCGTCGTGGGCCTGCCCGACGTCAAGGGTCGCGAGCAGATCCTCAAGGTCCACATGCGCAAGGTGCCGCTGGACGAGGACGTGCAACCGCTGGTCGTGGCCCGCGGCACGCCGGGCTTCTCCGGCGCGGACCTGGCGAACCTGGTCAACGAGGCGGCGCTGTTCGCCGCGCGCGAGAACGCCAAGGAGGTCCGCATGGACCACTTCGACCGTGCGCGCGACAAGATTCTGATGGGCGCCGAGCGCCGCTCGATGGCGATGAGCGAGGACGAGAAGACGCTCACCGCCTACCACGAGGCCGGCCATGCGATCGTCGGCCGCCTGGTGCCCGAGCACGACCCGGTCTACAAGGTCACGATCATCCCGCGCGGCCGCGCGCTGGGCGTGACCATGTATCTGCCCGAGGGCGACAAGTACTCGATGAACCGCGTGGCGATCGAATCCCAGCTGTGCTCGCTGTACGGCGGGCGTGTGGCCGAGGAACTGATCTTCGGCGAGGACAAGGTCACCACCGGCGCGTCGAACGATATCGAGCGTGCCACCAAGATCGCCCGCAACATGGTCACCAAGTGGGGCCTGTCGGACGTCATGGGTCCGATCGCCTACGGCGAAGAGGACGACGAGGTGTTCCTGGGCCGGTCGGTCACCCAACACAAGAGCGTCTCCGACGACACCGCGCGCAAGATCGACGAAGTCGTGCGCGAGATTCTGGACCGGGCCTATGCCCGCACCCGCGAGATCCTGACCGGCAACATCGACAAGCTGCACGCGATGTCCAAGCTGTTGCTCGAGTACGAGACCATCGACGTGCCGCAGATCGACGCGATCATGGAAGGTCGCGATCCGCCGCCGCCGATGGGCTGGGGCAAGGCCAATCCGCCCGGGGGTGGGGGCGACGACGGCGACACCGGCGGCAAGCGCCCGCTGCAGCCGATCGGCGGCGCTGCCGAGCAGGCCTGACGCCTGGGGCGGACGCGCAGGACGTGATTCAACTGAGCGGCACCCGGGCGACGGGGTGCCGTTTTGCATGAGCGGGCGTCGCGATGCCGGACGTCCGATAATCGACGCCCCAATTCCGATGCCCGACGCCCATGTTCGACACCGCTCCCCAACTCGATTGCAACGGCCGCGTCCTGCGGCTCGACCGCCCGCGGGTCATGGGCATCGTCAACGTCACCCCCGATTCGTTCTCCGATGGTGGGGCGTATGCGACGACCGAGGCGGCCATTGCGCACGGCCTACGGCTGGCCGAGGCGGGCGCCGACGTGCTCGACATCGGCGGCGAGTCGACCCGGCCCGGCGCTGACGAGGTGCCGCTCGAGGAGGAATTGCGGCGGGTGCTGCCGGTTGTCGAGGCGCTGGTCGCGCAGACCGCGTTGCCGATCAGCATCGACACCTCCAAGCCCGAGGTCATGCGCGCCGCGGTCGAGGCCGGTGCGGGCCTGATCAACGATGTCTACGGGCTGCGCCGCGAGGGCGCGCTCGAGACCGCGGCCGCGCTCGGCGTGCCGGTGGTGCTGATGCACATGCTGGGCGAGCCGCGCGGCATGCAGGACGCGCCCGAGTACGACGACGTGGTCGCCGAGGTGCACCGGTTCCTGGCCGAGCGCATTTTCGCTGCCGAGATGGCCGGCATCGAACGGCGACGGATCGTCATCGACCCGGGTTTCGGCTTCGGCAAGACCACCGCACACAATCTGGCGCTGCTGGCGCAACTCGCGCGCCTGGGCGAACTCGGCGTGCCGGTGCTAGCCGGTCTGTCGCGCAAGCGCAGCATCGGCGAGTTGACCGGACGCGAGGTGGCGGCCGAGCGCGTCGCCGGGTCGGTCGCCGCGCACCTGATCGCCGCCCAGAACGGCGCCCGGCTGCTGCGCGTGCACGATGTCGCGGCGACCGTCGACGCGTTGCAGGTCTGGCAGGCAGTGGCAGCGGTGCCGCGCCCGCGGGTCGCCTCGGCGCCGCCGGCAATCCAGTGGCCCGACGACGCCTGAGCGTCGCCAGCGGCATCGGCGCCGCCGCCGCAGGCGGCGCGACCGGCTGTCGCAGCGCACATCGCAATGGGCCGGGGGATGCCCCACACTGTGCGCTTCGTCTTCGGGTGGGGATTTCCGCATGCAGGCCTGGTTGCGGCGCAAGAACATCGATCTGATCACCGTGCACGAGGAAGGTCGCCGATTGGTGCCCACCCTCGGCTGGCCGCACTTGGTCGCGCTGGGCATCGGCGCGATCGTCGGCACCGGCATCTACACCCTGATCGGCGTCGGTGCGAACCTCGCCGGCCCGGCGGTGCTGCTGTCGTTCCTTGTCGCCGGCGTGGTCTGCGCCTGCGCCGCGCTCGCCTACGCCGAGATGTCGACGATGATGCCGGCCGCCGGCAGCGCCTATACCTACAGCTATGCGGTGCTGGGCGAGGGCATCGCCTGGATCGTCGGTTGGAGCCTGATCCTGGAGTACTCGCTGGTCGTGAGCGCGGTGGCGGTCGGCTGGTCGGGCTCGGTGGTCGAGTTCCTGACCGGCATCGGGGTGACCGTGCCGCAGGCGATCGCGGTCGGGCCGCATGCCGGTGGCGTGATCAATCTGCCGGCGGTGCTGATCACCTTCGCCGTCGCGGGCCTGCTGGTCGTGGGCACGAAGGAAAGCGCGACGCTCAATGCCGTGCTGGTCGTGGTCAAGGTCGTGGCGCTGGCGGTGTTCGTCGCGATCGCGCTGCCGCACTTCGACGCGGCCAACCTCGAGCCGTTCATGCCACACGGCTTTGCCAAGAGCATGGGCGGCGATGGTGTGGAGCGCGGGGTGATGGCGGCCGCGGCGATCATCTTCTTCGCCTTCTACGGCTTTGACGCGATCTCCACCGCGGCCGAGGAAACCCGCAATCCCAAGCGCGACCTGTCGATCGGCATCATCGGCTCGATGGTCGGCTGCACGGTGATTTACCTGCTGGTCGCGTTGGCGGCGGTGGGTGCGATGCACTACACGCTGTTCGCCCAGAGCCCGGCGCCGCTGGCGCTGATCATGCGCGAACTGGGGCAGGGCACCGCATCGGGCATCGTCTCGGGCGCGGCGGTGGTCGCGCTGCCGACGGTGCTGCTGGCGTTCTTCTATGGCCAGAGCCGGGTGTTCTTCGTGATGTCGCGCGACGGCCTGCTGCCGCGCGGGCTGTCCAAGGTCGACGCCCGGCGCGGCACGCCGGTGATGATCACGTTGTTCACCGCGGTGCTGGTCGCCGCACTTGCGGGCGTGGCACGCCTGGACGAGATCGCCGCGCTCGCCAATGCCGGCACGCTGGCCGCATTCACCGCAGTCGCGCTGTGCATGCTGGTGCTGCGCGTGCGCGATCCGCAGCGCACGCGCGTGTTCCGCGCGCCGCTGGCCTGGGTCATCGGCCCGATCGCGATTCTCGGCTGTAGCTATCTGTTCTGGAGCCTGCCGCAGCGCACGCAGCTGTGGTTCCTGGCCTGGAACGCGTTCGGCGTCGTGGTCTACCTGCTCTACGCGCGGCGCAACAGCGTGCTGGGCCGGGGCGGCGACGCGTGAGGTCCGCGCGCATCCGCAGGCGATGAACGCCGGCAACGCCCGGCCTTGGGCGATCGCGCTGATGGGCCCGACCGCCTCGGGCAAGTCCGCGCTGGCGCTGGCTCTGGCCGAACGCCTCGATGGCGAGATCGTCAGCGTCGACTCGGCGCTGGTGTATCGCGGCCTGGAGATCGGTGCAGCCAAACCCGATGCCGCCGAGCGCGCGCGCGTCGCGCACCACATGCTGGATCTGCGCGACCCGTGGCAGACCTATTCGGCCGCCGAGTTCGCCGCCGATGCCCGCCGCGCGATCGAGGACATCCTCGCGCGCGGCCGGCTGCCGATCCTCGCCGGCGGCACCGGGCTGTACTTCGCCGCTCTGCTCGAAGGTCTCTCGCCGATGCCGGCCGCCGACCCGGCCGTGCGGGCGGAGATCGCCGCGCAAGCCGCGGTACTCGGCTGGCCGGCGCTGCACGCCCAGCTTGCCGAGGTCGATCCGGAGGCCGCGGCGCGGATCGGGCCGGGGGACCCGCAACGCATCCAGCGGGCGCTCGAAGTGCATCGCCTGAGCGGCGTGCCGATCAGCGACTGGCAACGCCGCCCGCCCGAGGCACCGCCGCTTCCGGCGCGCGTGCTGCAGCTGGCGATCGCGCCGCCCGAGCGCAGCGAGCTGCATGCGCGGATCGCCGCGCGCTTCGACGCGATGCTTGCCGCCGGCTTCCTCGACGAGGTCCGCGCGTTGCGTGCCTTGCCGCAGCTGCGCGCCCATCCTGCGCCGCTGGACCTGCCGGCGATCCGCGCCGTCGGCTACCGCCAGGCCTGGGAGTACCTGGACGGGCTGGGCGATGCGGCATCGATGCGCGAGCGTGCGATCGCTGCGACCCGGCAACTGGCCAAGCGCCAGTTCACCTGGTTGCGTGGGCGCAGCCAGGTGCGCTGGTTCGACCCGGTCCGCGAGCGCGTCGCGCTCGATGCCGCGGTGGACCAGGCATTGGCAGCGCGCCCCGCGACGCATGCAGGAGACGGCTGAACCGCCATGCCGCTCGACCCGACAGACCATTCGAGACGAACCGTCCCGTACGCGCGAGGCGAGGGTTGTGTAACATCGGCGGGTCGCGTCGCGGGGAGTGGCGTCGACGGGCCAGCGCCCGACAACAATAACCAAGCTGGGGAACACGATGTCCAAGGGACAGTCCTTGCAGGATCCTTTCCTGAACGCATTGCGCCGTGAGCGCGTACCGGTCTCGATTTACCTCGTCAACGGCATCAAACTGCAGGGCACGATCGAGTCGTTCGACCAATTCGTGGTGCTGCTGCGCAACACCGTGAGCCAGATGGTCTACAAGCATGCGATCTCGACCGTGGTGCCGGCGCGCAACGTGCGCGTGGCCCCCGGTGGCGGTTTCGTCGAGTCCGCAAACGGTGCGGGCGACGACACCGTCGAACAGCCTGAATGAACCCAGAGGCCTGACCCCGCTTGTTCGAACGCTCCCGCAAGGGTGAAAACGCGCTGCTGATCCAGCCCCACGCGCACGGTCCGGTCGACGAAGGCGTGCTCGAGGAATTCTCCGAGCTCGCGCGCTCGGCCGGTGCCCAGGTCGCGATGGTGATCCCCGCACGCATCGATCGCCCCAATGCCGCCACGCTGATCGGCAGCGGCAAGCTGGAGGAGGTCAAGGCCGCCGCCGAGGCCAGCGGTGCCGACCTGATCCTGGTCAATCACCGGCTCTCGCCCGGCCAGGAACGCAACCTCGAGCGTGCGCTCGAGCGGCGTGTGGTCGACCGCACCGGGCTGATCCTCGACATCTTCGCCCAGCGCGCGCGCAGCCATGAAGGCAAGCTGCAGGTCGAACTGGCGCAACTGCGCCACATGGCCACGCGCCTGGTGCGCGGCTGGACCCATCTGGAACGCCAGCGCGGTGGTTCGATCGGTCTGCGCGGGCCCGGCGAGACCCAGCTCGAGACCGACCGCCGCCTGCTGCAGAAGCGGGTCGAGCAGCTGCAGGCCAGGCTGGGCAAGGTCGAGGTGCAGCGCACCCAGATGCGCCGCGCGCGTGTGCGCAGCGAGCTGCCGCGCGTGGCCCTGGTCGGCTACACCAACGCCGGCAAGTCGACGCTGTTCAACACGCTCAGCGGCGCGGATGCCTACGCGGCCGACCAGTTGTTCGCGACCCTGGACCCGACCGTGCGCCGGGTCGACCTGTCGGGCGGCGCGATCGTGCTCGCCGACACGGTCGGCTTCGTCCGCGACCTGCCGCACGAACTCGTCGCCGCGTTCCGCTCCACGTTGAGCGAGGCGCGCGAGGCCGACCTGCTGCTGCACGTCATCGACGCCGCCGACCCGCTGCGCAACGAGCGCATCGCCCAGGTCGACGCGGTGCTCGGCGAGATCGGTGCCGGCGAGCTGCCGCAGTTGCTGGTGTTCAACAAGATCGACCGCATCGACGGGGCCGCGCCGCGTTACGACATGGACCCGGCGGCGCTCGCCGACGATGCCGTGCGTGAGGCGGTGTGGATCTCCGCGCGCGACGGGCTCGGCTTGGATCTGCTGTCGCAGGCACTGGCGCGCCGGTTGGGCATGCGCCGCATCGTCGGCAGCGTGGCGTTGCCGCCCGAAGCGGGCCGGTTGCGCGCGCGCCTGCACGCGCTCGAGGCGGTGCGCGAGGAAGCGGCCGAGGAGGCCGGCGGTTGGCGGCTGCAGATCGACCTGGCGCATGCCGACGCCGCGCGCCTGGCCGCGCACGCCGAGGGCGCGCCGTTGCGCGGGCTCTTGCCTGTCGACGATCCCGACACCATCTGATCTGGGGCTTTGGGTCGTGGAGGCGCCCGCACAGGCGCACCGATCACGTCCGTTTCCCGATCTTCCTCGCGTTTTCCCGACATCGACGACCGTGTTTCCTGCTGGCGCCGTGGCGTCCGCAGCCCGGGAGCCGGTTAGACTATGCAATCCCCGCGCCGTCGCCGACGCAGGCTGCGCGCCCAGAACTGGAGCAGGCATGGCCTGGAACATTCCCGGCAAGAACAAGGACAACGAAGCCCCGGACCATCGCGGGTCCGGCGGCGGTGACCGCAATCCCTGGCCGCCGCGCCGCAATGGTGGTCGTCGCGGTCGCGGTGGCGGTGCCTTCGACGGCCTGATCGACCAGTTGCGCGGCCTGTTCGGCGGTGGCGGTGGCGGTAACCCGCTGCGCTGGATCGTGGTCGCGCTGGTCGTCGTCGTGCTGCTCAACTGCTTCGTGCTGGTCGGCGAGCAGCAGCGCGGCGTGGTGCTGCGGTTCGGGCAGGCCGCGCGCGTCATGGGCCCGGGACCGAACTTCAAACTGCCCTGGCCGATCGAGCGCGTGACCAAGGTCGATGCGACCACGGTGCAGTCCTACAGCAACACCGTGCCGGTGCTGACCCGCGACGAGAACATCGTCGTGGTGTCGTTCAACGTGCAGTACCGGGTCGGCGATCCGATCAAGTACCTCTACGGCACCCGCAACGCGCGCGAGATGCTCGAGCAGACCGCGGTCAGCGCGGTGCGCGAGCAGATCGGCCGTGCCAACCTCGACGCCGCGCTCAATGCCCGCGGCCCGCTGTCGACCGCGGCGCAGGAATCGCTGCAGGTCTCGCTCAACAGTTACCAGACGGGTTTGGCGGTCACCGAACTCAACCTGCAGGACGCGCGTCCGCCCGAAGAGGTCAAGCCGGCCTTCGACGAGGTCAACAGCGCCCAGCAGATGAACGAGCAGCTGGTCAAGGAAGCCGGCGCCTACGCCGCCCAGATCGTGCCCGAGGCCCGCGGTGAGGCCGCGCGCATCCGCGCCCAGGCCGAGGGCTACAAGACCGCCGAGATCGCCCGCGCCACCGGTGACGCGACCCGCTTCTCGCTGCTGGTCGAGGAATACGCCAAGGTGCCCGAGGTCACCCGCAAGCGCCTGTGGCTCGACACCGTGCAGCAGGTGCTCGCCAAGAACCGCACCGTGATCGGCGGCGATGGCCGCCAGCTGATCTATGTCCCGATGGCCGGGGGTGGGGGTTCGTCCCAGCCGGCGCCGTCGCTGGTCCCGCCCGAGGTGCTGTCGCCGACCGTCGAGGCCACCCGTGAGGCCGCCCAGGCGCCCGCGCGGTCCTCGCAGTTGCCGCGCCCGCCGCGCGATGGAGGCTCCCGATGAGACTGAATTTCGTCATTCCGCTGCTGATCATCGTGCTGCTGGGCCTGATGGGCTCGGTGTTCGTGGTCCGCGAAGGCCAGGTCGCCCTGGTGCTCAACCTCGGCCGCGTGGCCCGCACCGATATCGGCCCGGGCCTGCACTTCAAGGTCCCGCTGATCGAATCGGCGCGGATCTTCGATCGCCGCTTCAACGCCAGCGCGTTCTCGCCCGAGCGCTCGCTGACCTCCGAGCGCAAGGACGTGAGCGTCGACTTCGTCGCGATCGTCACCATCAGCGACGCCGCCGCGTTTTATCGCGCCACCCAGGGCCGCGAGGACGACGCCAGCCTGCGCCTGGAGCCGATCATCAAGAACTCGCTGCGCAACGAGATCAACGCCAACACGCTGACCGAACTGGTCTCGGGCAACCGGGCGCAGTTCGTCGACCGCCAGCTGCCGGGCATCAACGAAGCCGCCAAGTCGCTGGGCATGCAGATCGTCGACATTCGCCTCAAGCAGATCGACCTGCCCACCGATAGCCAGGTCATCGTGCAGGTCTACGACCGCATGCGCGCCGAGCGCCGCGAAGTCGCCACCCGGCTGCGCGCCGAGGGCGAGGAGCAGGCGCGTGCGATCCGCGGTCAGGCCGATCGCGAGCAGACGGTGCTGCTGGCCGAGGCCGAGCGCGATGCGCAGAAGCTGCGAGGCGAGGGCGATGCCGAGGCGACCCGCATCTATGGCGAGGCCGCCAGCCGCGATCCGGGCTTCTACGCCTTCCAGCGCAGCCTGGAGTCGTACCGCAAGGCGTTCGAGAAGGGCGACAACGTGATCGTGCTCGAGCGCAACGACCCGTTCCTGCAGTACCTGCGCAGCGACCGCTGAGCACGTCGATGGCGCAGTTGTGGGCAGCGCTGTGCCTGGTGGCGGTGATCGAAGGGCTGATCCTCTTCGTCGCCCCGGGCCTGTGGAAGCGCACCGCCGCCCAGATGCTGGCGATGTCGTCCGGTGCGCTGCGGCGTGTGGGTGGCGTGGTCCTGCTGCTCGGCGTGACCGCCCTGGTGCTGGTGCGCGGCGCGGGCTGAAAGCGCCTGTGCCCCGGGGATGAACCCCCGCCTGTACCCGGGGTGGCCCCGCGCGACGAAAACCCGGAGAATGCACAAAAGCCGGCTGGCCGCCCTTGCACGGGCGCGTCAGTCGGCTTTTTCCGTGTCCGGGCCCGGCGCGGCGGACGTGCCCCGATGGCGCGGTCCGCAGCGGCGCGTCGGTCCAGGTGCGGACCCACTCTGCGGCCCCGATGGCCGCACGCAACAGGAGTCATCAAGATGGGTCAGTCAGTCGTAGTGCTCGGCGCGCAATGGGGCGACGAAGGCAAGGGCAAGATCGTCGACCTGCTCACGCAGGACATCGGCGCGGTGGTGCGCTTCCAGGGTGGCCACAATGCCGGCCATACGCTGGTCATCGGCGGCAAGAAGACCGTCCTCCACCTCATTCCTTCGGGCATCCTGCGCGACGATGCGCTGTGCCTGATCGGCAACGGTGTGGTGCTCAGCCCCGCGGCGTTGATCAAGGAAATCGGCGAGCTCGAGGCCGCCGGCATCGAGGTGCGCTCGCGGCTGAAGATCAGCCCGGCCACGCCGCTGATCATGCCCTACCACATCGCCCTCGATCAGGCCCGCGAGAAGGCCGCAGGCGGCAAGGCCATCGGCACCACCGGCCGCGGCATCGGCCCGGCCTACGAGGACAAGGTCGCCCGCCGCGGCATCCGCGTCGCCGACCTGCACTATCCCAAGCAGCTCGAAGAGCAGCTGCGCACCGCGCTCGACTACCACAACTTCGTGCTGACCCAGTACCTGGGCGTGGAGGCGGTGGACTTCCAGAAGACCTACGACGAGGCGCTGGCCTTCGGCGAGTACGTCGAGCCGATGAAGTCCGACGTCGCCGGCATCCTGCACGACCTGCGCAAGCAGGGCAGCAAGGTGTTGTTCGAGGGCGCGCAGGGCGCGCTGCTCGACATCGACCACGGCACCTATCCCTACGTCACCAGCTCCAACACCACCGTCGGCGGTGCGTTGGCCGGCACCGGCGTGGGCGCGGATGCGATCGACTACGTGTTGGGCATCGCCAAGGCCTATGCCACGCGCGTGGGTGGCGGCCCGTTCCCGACCGAACTCGACGACGAGATCGGGCAGGGCATCCGCGATCGTGGCCAGGAGTACGGCGCCTCGACTGGTCGTCCGCGCCGCTGCGGCTGGATAGACATCGTCGCGCTCAAGCGTGCGGTCGCCATCAACGGTATCTCCGGACTGTGCATCACCAAGCTCGACGTGCTCGACGGCATGGAGAAGCTCAAGGTCTGCATCGCCTACGAGTACCGCGGCAAGCGCACCGAGTACGCCCCGCTCGACGCCGCCGGCTGGGACGAGTGCACGCCGGTGTATCTCGAGTTCCCGGGCTGGGAAGAGACCACCCACGGCATCACCGAGTGGGACGCCCTGCCGCCGGCAGCACGCGCCTACCTGCGCGCGCTCGAGGAACTGGCTGGCTGCCCGATCAGCATCGTCAGCACCGGCCCCGACCGGGCGCACACGATGGTGCTGCAGGACCCGTTCGCCTGATCGCGGACGCTGCGTGACCGACACGGCCCGGCATGTCCGGGCCGTGTCGTATCCGGCGCCCGGAACACGGTGGCGCCATCGCCCCGCGGACCCGGCCGTTCGCGCACGCCGGACTTGCACGCGATGGCGCGCGGCGCAACGATGCGCCAGGCACGCCACGTCAGGCGGTCATCGTCTGCCTTTGGCCCATCTCGAGGCCTGAGGCCCGGCGGCGGCCACCGGGACGCGTTCCGCGCGGGGCAGGGGACCACCACACTGCAGCCGTTTCACCGGCCCTTGCCGCCGCTTCGAGGAGGATGGCCGCTGCCGCGCGTGGCCCGCGCGCGACGCGTCCCGCCCTCATCGAGACCTTTCATGGACACACGCCCTGTCGTCGTGGCGCCATTGCACAGGCCGCTGCACCCCTTGCACATGCTGCTGGTCACCAGCGCATTCCCGCTGTTTCTCGGCGCGCTGATCGCCGATATCGCCTACGCGCGCAGCTACGAGATCCAGTGGACCAACTTCGCCTCCTGGCTGCTGGTCGGCGCGATGCTGTTCGCCGTCGTCGGCCTGGTCTGGGCGCTGGTCTCGCTGGCCGCCCCGACCGCGCGCACGCGCACCCGGTTCCTCTACGTCGGCCTGCTGGCGCTGACCTGCGTGCTGGGCTTTCTCAACTCGCTGATCCATGCGATGGATGCGTGGCAGAAGATGCCGCAGGCGTTGGTGTGGTCGACGCTGTGCGTGCTGTCGATCGCCGCGACCCTGTGGTTCGCGCTGGGCGGCACGCTGCGCCGCCGGGAGGTGGTGGCATGAACATCAGGGATCTTTCTCGATCGAAGACCGCGTTGCGTATTCTGGTCCCCGCGCTGGCGTTCGCGCTGGCGGCCTGCAATGGCACGCCCGAGGAGACCTATGTCGGCCCGTCGCCCGACCTGCCCAAGCCGCAGCGCGGTCTGTTCCCGACGTTGAAGGTCTCGCTGCCGGCGCAGTGGGGCGATGAGCGCCCGCAGGTGCCCGAGGGCTACGAGATCACGCCGATCGCCGACAACCTGCAGATCCCGCGGCAGATGCTGGTGCTGCCCAACGGCGACATCCTGGTCGCCGAAGGCCGCGGCGGCCGCGCGCCCAAGCTCACGCCCAAGGACATCATTGCCGGCGTCATCAAGGGCCGCGGCAATACCCAGGTCGAGAGCGGCAACCGCATCACCTTGCTGCGCGACGGCGATGGCGACGGCGCTTACGAGAGCCGCTCGATCTTCGCCGAGGGTCTGGATGCGCCCTACGGTCTGGCCTTCGGCAACGACTCGATCTATGTCGCGACGCAGGATGCGCTGCTGCGCTTCGACTACACGCCCGGCGCGGTCAACGCCGCCGGCCCGCCGCAGGAGATCACCCGGTTGCCGGCGGCGATCAACCACCACTGGACCAAGTCGCTGGCGATCAGCCACGACGGGCGCTATCTGTTCGTGGGGATCGGCTCGGACAGCAACATCACCGAGCGCGGCCTGGCGGTGGAAGAGAATCGCGCGATGATCTGGCAGGTCGACGCGCAGACCGGCTTCCATCGCGTGTTCGCCACCGGCCTGCGCAATCCCACTGCGCTGGCGATGCAGCCGGGCATGGATCAGCTGTGGGCGGTGGTCAACGAGCGCGACGAGATCGGCGACGAACTCGTGCCCGACTATCTGACCAGCGTGCGCCCCGGCGGCTTCTACGGCTGGCCCTACAGCTACTGGGGCCAGCACGTGGACGCGCGCGTACGCCCGCAGAAGCCGGACAAGGTCGCCAGCGCCATCGTGCCGGACTTCGCGCTCGGCTCGCATGTCGCCGCACTCGGCTTGGCGTTCTCGTCGCCCGCGATGGGCGCGCAGTTCGCCAATGGCGTGTTCGTCGGCCAGCACGGCAGCTGGAACCGCGATCCGCCGGTCGGCTACAAGGTCTCGTTCGTGCCATTCCGCGACGGCCGCCCGTCGGGCGAGGCGATCGACTTTGCGACCGGCTTCCTCGGCCAGGACGGCAAGGCCCGCGGCCGCCCGGTCGGCGTGGCGGTGGACCCGCGCGGTGCGCTGCTGGTGGCCGACGATCTGGCGAACACCATCTGGCGGATCGTGCCGACCGGGGCGGGGGCGGGTGCCCGTGCGCCCGCGGCGTCTTCCGCACCCGCGGCGGCGCCACCGGCCGACGCGCCTGCACCGGCATCCCCACCACCCGCAGGCTGATCACGGTCTTCGCATGCGACGAAGAATGGGCCCTGCGGGGCCCGTCCTGCCGATTGGCCTTGACTGCTGCGTCTCGCTCAGCCGGGCGTGCGCGGGAGCTTGGCGACCACCTTGATCTCGAAATCGAAGCCGGCGAGCCACGTCACCCCGACGACGGTCGCAGTCGGGAACGGCGCCTGTCCCCAGTACTCGGGCACGATCGCCCACGCCTGCTCGAAGCGGGTCGCCGGATCGACGACGAAGAACGTCACATCGATCACGTCGTCGAATGTGCAACCGGCGGCATCGAGTACCGCATTGAGGTTCTCGAACGCCCGGTGCACCTGGCGTTCGAAGTCCGGCTCGGGCGATCCGTCCTCACGGCTGCCGACCTGACCGGAGACAAACAGCAGGCCGTCGGTGCGGACCGCCGGCGAGTAGCGGTGGCGCTCGTACAGCGCATGGCGGTGAGCAGGGAACACGACATCGCGTGTGGTCATGGGCGTTGCACCTTCAAATACAGGACAGACATCAGTCTGGTGGCCACCGGCGGCGGGATAAACGCGCCCCTGTGTCCAGCACTGTTCGTAGAATCCGGACAATCTCATCAGTGGGACGCCCGATGGACCGTTTCGACGCGATGCAGGCCTTCGCGCGCGTGGTGGAGACCGGCAGCTTCACCAAGGCCGCGGCCACGCTGCACATGAGCCGCACGACGGTGACCCAACTGGTGCAGCAGCTCGAGGCGCGGCTGCGGGTGCGGCTGCTCAACCGCACCACGCGCCAGGTCAACGTGACCGCCGATGGCGCTGCCTATTACGAACGCGTCGTGCAGTTGCTGGCCGACATGGACGATGCCGAGACCAGCCTGTCGAGCGCCGCCGCTGCGCCGCGCGGGCGGCTTCGGGTGGACGTGCCCAGTCCGTTCGCACGCCTGGTGCTGGTACCCGCGCTGCCGCAGTTCCATGCCCGCTACCCGGACATCCAGCTTGATCTCGGCGTCAGCGACCGCCGCATCGATCTGATCGGCGAGCACGTCGACTGCGTGGTGCGTGGCGGTACGATCACCGACCAGTCCTTGATCGCGCGGCATGTCGGCGACCTGCAGTTCGGCGTGTGTGCCGCGCCTGCGTATCTGCAGCGCATGGGCATGCCGGCGCATCCGCGCGAGCTCGAAGACAGTGCGCACCGCATCGTTGGCTTTCTGTGGGCGCGCACCGGCAAGCCGCTGCCGATTGCGATGCGCCGCGGCGACGAGTCCCTGCAGGTGCAGGGGCGCTACGTGGTCGCATTGGACGACGGTAACGCCTACCTCGCCGCCGGGCTCGCCGGCCTGGGCGTGCTGTGGCTGCCCGCCTACATGGCCAAGGCGCCGACGGCGAGCGGCGCACTGGTGCGCCTGTTCGAGGACTGGCAACTCGACCCGATGCCGATGCACATCGCATTCCCACCCAACCGCCACGTCAGCGCGAAAGTGCGAGTGTTCATCGACTGGGTCATCGAGCTGATGGCCGAGCATGCCCCCCTGGCCCGGCAGCCCCCCATCCAGCCATAAAACCGGGGTCAGAGTGCGGTTTCGAGCGGACATCATTGGGAGGCGGCAGAGGCCGTCACCCGGCCGGTGCGCCGCGTCGCTGCCCCTGCACTCGGCTCGCCCGTTGTGCGCACCAGGCGCTGCGGCCGACGCGCGGATTCGCGCCTCCTTGACGATGCGCTGGCGATGCTGCGGTGCCCCGCAATGGAGACCTGCATGACGATGCGTGCCTGCGGCCTTGGCCGTGTCCAGAGCGCCGCGTGGGCCCATTGCCTCGCGCCGACCTCGCCCGTCGCCTGCGGCGCACGCCGCGTGGAGCGCTGAGCGATGGCGCGGCTTCGTCACACCGACTGGCCGGACCGGCTGTGGATCGTGCGGCATGGACAAAGTGCCGGCAATGTCGCGCGCGACGAAGCCGAACTCGCGCAGACCCATCTGATCGACATCGAGACCCGCGACGCCGACACCCCGCTCTCGGACCTCGGGCATCGCCAGTCGAAAGCACTGGCCGCGTGGTTCGCCGATCTGCCGGCCGACGAACGTCCCACCGTGCTGCTGACCTCGCCCTTCGTCCGCGCTCAGCAGACCCTCCATGCGGTCGCCGATGCACTGGGCATCGATCGCGCCGACATCGTCGTCGACGAGCGCCTGCGCGAAAAGGAATTTGGCATCCTCGACCGCTACACCGTGGCCGGCATCCAGGCCACATTTCCCGAACTGGCCGCGCAGCGCGCGCAGGTCGGCAAGTTCTACTTCCGTCCGCCGGGCGGTGAAAGCTGGTGCGACGTGCTGCTGCGCCTGCGCAGCGTGACCGAAGTGTTGCGCCGCGACCATGTCGGCGAGCGCGTGTTGATCGTCGCCCATCAGGTCATCGTCAACTGCTTCCGTTATCTGCTCGAGTGCATGGACGAACAGCAGATCCTCGCCATCGACCGTGAGGCCGACGTGCCCAACTGTTCGATCACCGCGTACGCACTCGACCGCAACTGGCGCGATGCGCGCTTCGAACTGCAGGTCGCGAACTTCGCGCTGCCGGTCGAGGCGGGCGGGGCACCGGTCACCGACGCCGCCGACGCCCCGGCCGGACCGAAATGACCCCGCGCGCGCCGCGTCGCCCCAATGTTCGCCGGCTGACCGCGCCGCTGCTGCGCGCCTGGCCGTTGCCCGACCCGTCGGGCGGGCAGAGCAAGGAGGACCGCGGTCGTGTGCTGGCGATCGGCGGCAGCGTGCAGATTCCCGGCGCCGTGCTGTTGGCCAGCCTGGCCGCACTGCGTGCCGGCGCAGGCAAACTGCAGGTCGCCACCGTCGCCGAGGCCGCACTGCCGCTGGCGATCGCGATGCCCGAGGCCAAGGTCATGGGCGTGCCGGGTACCCGCGACGGCGCCATCCGCGACCTCGGCCGCAAGGCCACGGCCGCTGCCCGCAGCGCAGGCGCAGTGCTGGTCGGCCCCGGCATGGACTGCACCGCGGCCACGCGACGCGTCGTCGCTGCGGTGCTCGATGCGGTCGCCTGCCCGGTCGTACTCGACGCAGGCGCCTTGCAGGCTGATGTCGTGCGCACGTTGCAGCGCCGGGCGGGCCAGGGCGCGACCATCATGACGCCGCACATCGGCGAAATGGCCGGCATGCTGGGCATCGACGCCGATGCGATTTCCGCCGACGCCCAGACCATCGCCCGCGACCATGCGCGCGACTGGGGCGTGGTGCTGGTGCTCAAAGGGCCGACCACCACCATCGCCGCGCCTGACGGCCGCCTGTGGGTCAACACCGCCGGCAGCGCGGGCCTGGGCACATCGGGCTCGGGCGATGTGCTTGCCGGCCTCATTGCTGGTCTCGTCGCTCGCGGCGCGGCGCCCGAACAGGCCGCCGCCTGGGGTGTGCACCTGCATGCCCGCGCGGGCGCAAGGCTCTCGCGTCGCGTGGGCCTGGTCGGCTTCCTTGCCCGCGAAATCGGTGACGAGATTCCCGCGCTGATGCAGCGGCTGTAGCCAGGCAGCAAGAGGCCGCAGCGATCCCTGTCGCGCGATGGCGCGAGCGCAGGGCGACGCCGGCTGCACGGCGCCTTCGCCCCGATCAGACGGCGGACCTCAGCACACCAGATATCCCGGAATCAGCACCGGCCCGATGGGCCTGGCCGGCGTGCGGCTGCAGTCTGGGCGCGTCATCCAGCCAGGAGCAATCCCATGCCGATCATCGACACAAAAAAGAAGGCCACCACCGCCAGCAACCGCGCGATCAGCGCACTGCACAGCGAGAAGCAGAAAGGCATCGCGAAGTGGAAGTCGTACCTCAACCCGAAGAACACGAACCCGGACCTGTATGTGCTGGCGGGCGCCGTCGTCGTGCACCTGGATCACTTCGACCCGGAGACCTACGACAGCCCGGGCACGGTCTACAAAGACAAGAGCGGCCACTACTACGGCGAAATCGTGCCCGCGAGCGACCAGGGCGGCGACGACATCCCGCCGCAGCCCGAGCGCGGCCTGCCGCCCACGTCGGACGACGAAGACGACTGATCCACTTTCTTCTCCGCACGCAGGAGAGGCCGGGGGAGGGAGCAAGCCAACCACACACTCGCCTCAACCTCCGTATCGCATGCTCTGCTCCCTCCCCCGCTTCCGGGGGAGGGCTGGGGAGGGGGCAATCGCCCCTCAGAACGACCCGTGGATGTCCGTCACCACCACGACCTTCTCGTTGACGAACTCCGTCAATCCCAGGTCGATCAACTCATGGCCATAGCCCGAGTTCTTGACGCCGCCGAAGGGGATATCCGCCTTCACGCCGGTGGGCTGGTTGATGTAGACCATGCCGGTCTCCAGCCGCGCGGCCACGCGCTTGGCGCGTTCGGTGTCCTGGCTGAAGACCGAACCGCCCAGACCGTACGGAGAATCGTTCGCCAGCCGGATCGCCTCGTCCTCGTCGGCGACGCGATAGACCTGGCTCACCGGCCCGAAGAACTCGGTGCGGTAGGCCGGGTTGTCGGCGGTGATGCCGGTCAGCAGCGTCGGCTGGTAGAACGCACCCTGCGTGGGCACCGGCGCGCCCAGCGTCTCGGCCTTGGCGCCGTTGGCGATCGCGTCCTCGACCTGCCGCGCCAGCCCGTCGCGCGCCCCTTGCGACGATAGCGGCGCCAGCGTCGTGGCCGGGTCCATCGGGTCGCCGGCCTGCAGCGCAGCCACACCGGCACGGTAATGTTCGAGGAACGCGTCATACACCGGTGCCTCGACGATGATGCGCTTGGACGACACGCACACTTGGCCGGCGTTCCAGTGGCGGCCGAACACCGCCCACTTCGCGGCCTGCGCGACGTCTGCATCCGACAGCACGATGAAAGCATCGGCGCCGCCCAGCTCCAGCGTGCTCTTCTTCATGTACTTGCCGGCCAGCGCCGCCACTGCCGAGCCTGCACGCTCGCTGCCGGTCAGCGCCACGCCGCGCACGCGCGGGTCGGCGATCACGCGCTCGACGTTGTCGTGCGAGACGAACAGGTTGGTCAGCAGCCCGTCCGGCGCACCGGCATCGCGGAACAACTGCGCCATCGCCAGCGCCGACTGCGGCACATTGGCCGCGTGCTTGAGCACGATCGCGTTGCCCGCGGTCGCCTGCGGCGCGGTGATGCGAATGACCTGATAGAACGGGAAATTCCACGGCTCCACCGCGAACAGCACGCCCAGCGGCTCCTTGACCAGTTGCACGTCGGTCTCGCCGAAGCCCTCGGCGGGCAGGTAGCGCGGGCCCATCGCCTTGGCGCCGTGCTCGACGTAGTAGTCGAGGATCTTCGCGCACAGCTCGACCTCGGCCTCGGCCTCGGCCATCAGCTTGCCCATCTCCAGGGTCAGGATCTGCGCGAACTCGCGCGGCTTGGCGCGCAGCAGCTCGGCGGCGCGGCGCAGCACCTGTGCACGCTGCTCGAACGAGGTCTCGCGCCACTGCAAGAACGCAGCGTGCGCGCGGCCGACGGCCGCGTCGATCTGCGCAGGCGTGGCCTCCTCGAACGTCTTGACGGTCTCGCCGGTGTAGGGATTGGTGGTCGCAAATGCCATGGGTGTCTCCTTCGCAGGGATGGGCAGCTCGTGGACACAACAGGCAGGGGGAGCTGTCCAAGGAGACCCTGCGTCGGCGGCGTCGCGATGCAAGCGGCTGCGTCCGGTCCACAGCACGTTGGGGCGCCCAGGCGGCGCAGCAATGCGACACGATGCAGCAGACGCAGAACGATGCGTACCGCACACAGGCGCGCCATGAACGCGGCGGGTCGCGCAAGACGGCGGCCCTCCGCGTGCCCGGTTGTGCGCCGGTGCCCTACGATGCCCGCCCGTTTGTCCACTGCCGCGCCATGTCCGCCCGACCGCCTGCCACACCGCTTCGCGACGCCCGCTTCGCGAGTGCCTGTCCGCCCGAGGTCGCCGTCGCCCGGCTGGCTGCCGGAGTGCGGCGACGCGGCATCCTGCCGCCGCGCGAGGAAGTGATGATCGGGCGGGTCACCGAACGGCGGGTCGTGCTCGAGCGCCACGTCCCGCGCACGCGTAACGCCTTCGAGCCGGTGTTCGTCGGTCGCTTCCAACCTGCGGGCACCGGCAGCGTGCTCGCTGGCAGCTTCGCGATGCACTGGAGCGTGCGGGCCTTCCTCACGTTCTGGTTCGGCTTCGCGGTGGTGTGGACGGGCGCGGTGATCGCGCAGGGGATCGCTGGAACATCGCGCGCCTGGCTGCTGCTGCCGGTGGGCGTAGTGTTGGGACTGATCGGCGCCGGTCTCGTCGCATTCGGTCGGAGCCTGGCGCAAACCGACATCGCCTGGCTGTCCGGTCGCATCGCCGCAGCGCTCGACAGCCCGCGGGATCGCTGAGGCGGCTAAGGCGTCTGGGCTTCCGGCGCCAGCGTGTGCACCACCTTGCCCTGCGCATCGAGAAACTCGATGGCGCCGTAGCCCTCCGGCGTGACGGTCAAGCGCAGGCGGGTCCGGTCTTGCGCATCGCTCAGGGCGATCGCCGGCGTGCCATCGGCGGCCACGCGCATCTCGATCCGCGTGGGGACCTGCACGCCCGGTACGAGCTTGTTATCCAATGCGGGTTCGCGGATCGGCGGCGGGGCCTGGTTGATCGAGAACCGGACGTCGCCATCAGGCGACACCCGCCAGCCGATCGCATCCATCGCCGGATGATCCAGCGCGAGCACTGCCATGCCGCCATTGACATCGGCGGTGCCGAAACCACCGCGTTCACTGCCCGTGTCGTCGTACAACACCATGCCGGCCACATTGAACGCGCGTTTGTACTGGATGCCGTCGATGATCGGCGCGGGTGTCTGTCCGGAGAGAGTCATGCGGATCACGCCCTTGTCGTCCACGATGTCGATGCGGCGTGCGGTGATGCGCTCGCTGTCGGGCACGTCCACCCGCGTCTGTGGTGACCGGTCGACGATCAGGCCCTGCAACTGCTCGACCGTGGGGCGCTTGGGCGCCGTCGTGGGCTCGGCCGACGCACTGGCGCCCAGCAGTGCGATCACAGCGATGGCGACACACCCGATCTGCTTCATGCGATTCCCTTTTGTGGCTGGTGTTGCCTGCGCGGCGGTGTTTGCGCCACACGCCGTCATATCCTCACACGGATGCGTCCGGGTGGCGCTGTCGACGACCGGGGCAGGCGCTTGGCGCGCAGTAGACCACAATGCAGGGTATCGACGTCAGGCTCGCTGTCAGGCGCAGCCAGCAGCGCCGCCGCAGCGACCCCGGGGCCGGCGTGTGATCGTGAGGCGCACCGGTTGCCACACGCCGTGCACGCCTACAATGGCGCACCTTCCGAGACGGCCCGCCCATGGCGCCCAACGCGACGATCTACCGGCTGGAACTGCAGGTCAGCGACATGGACCGGCATTACTACGCCGAGCACAACCTCACGCTCGCCCAGCATCCGTCCGAGACTCCGAACCGGCTGATGGTGCGGCTGATTACGTTCGCGCTGTACGCCCACGAGCGGCTGGAATTCGGCCGCGGCCTGAGCAACGACGAAGAACCCGACCTGTGGCTGCGCGACTACACCGGCGACATCGAGCAGTGGATCGATCTGGGCCAGCCCGATGAAAGCCGCATCCGTAAGGCCTGCGCCCGCGCGCGCAGCGTGGTCGTGGTGAGCTACAGCGGCGGCAGCGCCGAGATCTGGTGGAGCAAGCAGCCCGCCGCGCTCGCGCGGCTCAAGAACCTGACCGTCCTCGACCTCGACCCGGCCGATGTCGAAGCCGCCGTCGGCCTGCTGGAACGGGGCATGCGCCTGACCGCGATGATCCAGGACGGCGAACTGCAGCTGATGAGCGACCGCGCCAGCGTCGCGCTGACGCCGCGGGTGCGGCTGGCGCCGACGGGGTAGGGCGAGGCGACGTCGAGCTTGGCATCGCCCCAATGCGGTGGCACGTTCGCCAACGTGCAGCGCTCCTGACGCCTTAGCGCGCCGTCGAGCTCGCCATGCGCACAGACGAATGCCGATTGCCTGGTCCGCATCAGCCCGGCCTAAGGAGGGCGATGGCAGTGCCGCGCCAACACGGGCCCTTGCATCACTTGGCACAGCCCACGGCACTTGGATTGGCAGCCCATTGGACCTGGCTTGGGCGCATGCCGTTCGTGACCGAGTTCACTTCCCACGCGTGACAATCATCACGTAATCTTCACTACAGATCGGGCAGCCGCTGCCGATACGAAGAATCCGGACGGACGATGCGACATCGGTCGCAGACCGGGGAGGGCGATCGACGGCGGCGCGCCGATCGGCCAGGGAACGCCAGCGCGCCAGTGTCTTGCTGGGGACCTGTCCATGTCGCATTGCGCCCGTTCG
Organism: Luteimonas sp. S4-F44; assembly: GCF_022637415.1. Lineage (NCBI taxonomy): Bacteria > Pseudomonadati > Pseudomonadota > Gammaproteobacteria > Lysobacterales > Lysobacteraceae > Luteimonas > Luteimonas sp. S4-F44. The sequence goes on along the minus strand of NZ_CP093340.1, from coordinate 2,238,645 downwards.
CATTCGTTGCTGTTGCCGTGGCTGCTCGCCGCCGCCGGCCCCTCGTTGGCCGCCGAGCCGGTGACTGCCGACCCCTGCACCACACCGGCGGACGTGCCGGCCTGCGTCGCCGAACTCACGCCCCGCGACCCGGCCACCGCGCTGCGCATGGGAGAACCGGTATGGCAGGCGAACGCATCGGCGGACCCGGATATCGCCCTGGGCCTGGCCCTGATCGATGCGGCTGGCGCTGCCAGCCGACGCGATGTCGTGGTCGAGATCGGCAGTGCGCTGCGCACCCGCGCGCCGCTGACGCCCGAGCAGATGCTGCGGCTGCTCAAGCAGCTCAACGGTGCGATCTGGGTGGCCCGCGACGCGGCCCGCATTGCCGAGCTCGAGGACGAGACCGCGCGCCTGGAAACCCGCCTCGGCGGCGAGCACGGTCTCGCCGAGCTGTGGCGGCAACTCGCCGCGTCCTACTACAACGTGGGCGCGCAGGACGACGCCTTGCGCGTGGCGCGCATCGCGCTGTCGAAGGTGCCCACGCACCCGCACCTGGTGGAGTACAACGCCAACCAGATCGTCTTCATCATCTCCGCCCAGCAGGGCCGCATGCCGGAGGCGATCGAGGCCTTGCTGGAAGTCGAGCGCGTGGGCAAGGCGCTCAACCGTCCGGCGGACCCGGCCTTGCTCCACAACGCCACCGGCGTCTTCGTCTACGCCCAGGATTGGCCCAAAGCCATCGAGTACGGCCGCCGCGCGCTGGCCGCCTATGACGCCAACCCCCGGCCCAGGCTGCCGCGCGCCGAGATTCTGAGCAATCTCGGCTCGGCCTATGAAGGCGCTGCCCGCCTGGGCCAGGCCGAGGCGTTGTACCGCCAGGCACTCGACAGCGCCCGCGCCGAGGGCGCATCGCCGGTGGCCGCGCTCAACAACCTGGCCCACGTGCTGCGTCGGCTCGAGCGTCCGCGCGAGGCGCTGCCGCTGTTGCGCGAAGCCGCCGCTGCGATCGAAGGCGCCGGCGACAACGGCGAGGCCGCCATCGTCTACTCCAACATCGGCGCCGCGCATGCGGACCTGGGCGAACACGAGGCCGCGGCGGTCGCGTTCGAGCGCTCGCGCGCACTGTTCGCCCAGTCCGACAACGTGCCCCGCCGGCTGGAGCTCTACCCACGCATGATCGACACCCTCGATGCGCTGGGCCGTCACCGCGAGGCGCTTGCGCTGATGCGCGAGTACAAGGCGCTCAACGACGAATCGGTGAACGTCGAATCGCGCACCCGTATCGCCGAACTCGAATCGGCCATCGGCCTGGCCCGCAAGGAGAGCGAACTGGCCGCCGTCGAGCGCGCCCGTGCCGACGAACAGGTCGCCTTCGCCGCGCTGCAGACCAGCGAACAACGCCAGCGCAGCATCGTCTACGGCCTGCTGGCTGCCTTGCTGGCGCTGGGCACATTCGTGGTGCTGAAACTGCGCGAAGGCCACCGCCGCCGTCACGCCAATGCCGAACTTGCCCGTAAGAATGTCGAGATCGAGGCCCAGCACCGCGAACTGGAACAGCTCAACGCCGCCATCCGCCGCCAGAGCGAAGAAGACGCACTGACCGGCCTGCGCAACCGCCGCTACGTGCAGACCTGGCTCGACACACGCGTCGCCGCGCAGGCCCAGGGACAGCCGCAGCCGCCGATGCTCGTCGCACTGCTCGACCTCGACCACTTCAAGCGCGTCAACGACCTGCACGGCCACGAAGGCGGCGACCACGCGCTGATGCACCTGGGCGACATCCTGCGCGACTGCGGCCGCACCGGCGACGTCATCGCCCGCTGGGGCGGCGAAGAATTCCTGTGGATCTGCCCCGGGAGCACACTCGCCGACGCCCCGGCCTTGTTCCGCCGCCTGCGCGAACGCCTGCAGGCCGAACCACTGGTGCGCCCGACGGGGACCGTTGCGCTCAGCGTCTCGATGGGCGCCAGCCTGTTTCCCGCGCACTCCAGCCGCAGCGGCGACTGGCCGCTGAGCCTGCGCATCGCCGACGCCGCGCTCTACCGCGCCAAGCATGAAGGCCGCGGCCGCTGGGTGGGCTACGCCATCGCCGGCGACGGCCCGTTGCTGGCCGACGACGAACTCGACCTGGCCGTGGACCTGCTGGAAACGCGCGGGCGGCTGCGCCGGTGGGGGATGTGGCGCCTGTGATCGTGTGACGAGGCAGGCGGGGTGGTCGATGCAAGGCTGCTGTCACGCCCGAGGTGTAGGCAACGCCTCTCGCTTGCTGATTGCAAACCCGCTCGACTTACAGCCTCACGCTCAACGCCGTCAGCGTCTCGGTCGTCATCGTACCTGTGACCCTGAGGCCATAAGCGGTCTGAAACGCACGCAGCGCCGTTTGGGTCTTGGGGCTCATCACGCCGTCAATCGCACCTGGATCGTAGTTGCGAGAAAAGAGCGCGGCCTGCACCCGCATTATCAGCATGCTCAGGTCTTCAGCATTCCGCTGCGGCGCTTGGGTCTGCAGCGTTGCGGGACTCAGGTTGGTTCCCGTGCCTGTGGATTGGGGGTTGCGCGACTCGTCGAGTGGTCTCACCTGACTTGGCGTGGGTGTTGGTGGCCGCGGCGGAGGCGGGTAAGTCGATGGTGGAGTATAGGAGCGGTATGAACTGCCCGAGCCTGACGAATGCGACCGGTGCGAACTGTGTGACCGGTGCGAACTATGGCTTCGATGGCCTGCATAGAGGTTGTCGAGCCCGGCGTTGAGCGATGAGCTCAACACGGTCGAGTACTTGGCATCCGCGGCGGCAAGTTGCAGCAGGTCTGTCGGGCGTTGTGGGGGCTCCGGCGCGAAGGCGCCTAGTGCGCCGCCTGTGAGGATGAGAGCAGCAGACATCAGGCGGCCTCCAGATCGAGTTCAATGGGGATGACTGCGCGGCTCGTCCATTGGGGGGTCACCCAGGAGAAGAAGCCACCGCAGCGATGCTTTACAGCGCATGGGGTACATGCATCGAGGTAATCGTTCTTCCAGTTGGAAATGCTTTGACGCGCGAACGGCCAAAGCGATTCCGGAATGGTGCATAAGGGCAGGTTGTAAAGCGAAACATCCATTCCGCGACGGCTCAAAGCATTCACTGCACCTTGCAGCTGCGCGCTGTAGTCGGCCGGGTCTGCCCAGAGTGCCGCGTGGTGCGCCTTGGCAAAGCCGGTCGGCTCGATGCCCATCAGCGCGACATGCTCGACAAACGGAAGGTTGCGAAGAATGAAGCGAGCAAGCGCCTCCAGACGTTCGAGCGATGGTTTCACTAGTACGACGCGGATCTCGATGCGTTGCTTGGCCGCCTCGAGTGCATACAGGCCGCGGAGGGTCTGCGCGAATGCGCCCTCACTCTGGACCACGTAGTCGTGCAAGGCGTAGTGATCCCCATAGAGTGGTATACCCCAGGTCAAACGGGGATGGATGCGCTCGAACTGGTTAGCGAGGTCGGTGCTGCCGAGAAGACGACCATTGGACAGTACGTGTAAGTGCGTACTGGGCAGGCGCTCCGAGCACTTCGCTACAACAGTAGCGAGACCATCGCCCAACAGTGTCGGTTCCCCGCCGCTGATCGCCAGCGATGGCTCGGTGTCGTCGATGAGCTCCACCAGATCGCAAAGATGCTGAACCCGCCAATCATCCTCAACCTGGCGCGGCGGCTGGGAACACATCAGGCAATAGCTGTTGCAGCGCTCGGTAGCGAAAAGCACATTGCCATTGTCGCCGCGACGATAGCGCACGGCGGCGCGCTGACGGTAGGGGTCTAGCTCAAGGACGTCGCCGGGTTTGGCGATGGCGCTGTCGCCTTGCAGCGCCGCCACAGGACGTCCGGACGACCAGACCTGCGCAAGTAGACCGTCTGAGACGACGTCCTCCCATGGCTGGGTACCGATGAGTGCGCCCCATCGTAGGTCGAGAAGTTCAGGTGTCATCGCGGCCTTGGGAATCGATCTCAAATCCAAAGCCATTCGCTCGAGCGGGTACTGGTCCTCGGCGAGTTCGTGTAGCCCAGCAAGCTTGACTAGTAGCGGACTCGTCAGGCCGGTCACCGCAGCTTTGGTTTCAAGCGGCAGCATCGAGTGCGTCCTCTGCTTCGTGGGGACTACTGATATTCCCGAAAGCCCAGCTTTCCAGCACACGCCGGTCCGCGGTATCGGCGGACTCATAGCGCTGCAGCAAAAAATCGAACATTCCCATCTGCCGCTGGCAGAAGTCGCTCGTTGGGCGGTGACCAATGGCGTCACCCTGACGGGCATAGTGCTCGATGGGGTCTGCGCCGCACATCGGGACGTAGGCACAATCGCTACATGTGGGCAGTGACTCGGACACCCCGGCAGCCATCAGGCGTGCCATGGCCGGTGAAGCCAACCAATCACTCACTGACTGAGCCACGTGACCGAGTGCGAACGAGGTATCCCCCATGGCCGCCAGCATGCGCGCTTCGTCGGAGGGGTACACCTGACCATCGTAGTCGTAGATGACCGCACCGAAGCCCCCGCCTGTAGGCGAGCGCAGGTCCACGTAGCCGTGCCCGAAAGGACCAAGTAACTGCGAGAGCAGCAAACTGGCAAACGTCTCATCCATGACGTAGCCGGAGCGGTTGACCGCCAGCAGATGCTCCAGCGCTCGCCTGTAGAACGCAAGATAATTCGCCGTGCTGTAGCCGTTGCGCTCGCGCGTCTTTGCGGCAAAGCCGTAGGGGCTTAGCGGACGCAACGAGATGGAATGGAGGCCGAGTTTCCGATACTCATCGATGATGGCTTCGGGCGCCTCAAGGCTGCGGCGGGTCAGTGTGGTCAGTGCCGATACAGCATCATCCCCCAGCGCCTTGCGGCCACGCGCCATGCCCTCGACCGTACGCCGGTAGCTGTCGCGCTCTGGCCTTGGCCGATTTGCGTTGTGTAGCCACTCAGGGCCATCAAGCGAGGTCGAGAGTTTGAAGCGGTGTTCCTGGAAAAAAGCCAATTGCGCATCGGTGAGATCATGCAAGGTAGAGGCCAGCACAAAGCGCAACGCACGCTTCTCGACGACATTAAGCGCAACGATCCGTTCGGTGATAGCCCTCACCTGCTCAAAATTGAGTAGTGGCTCTCCCCCCTGGAATTCGATGGTCAGCTCGCGCGACGGCCACTCGAACAGGCGTTCGACCGCAAGGTTGGCGGAGTACTCATTTAGATCGAAGGCCGTCGCCGAGGCCTGCTGACGGGATACTTGGCAATAGTTGCAAGTGTGGTGACATCGCAGCGACACCACGAAGATATGAAGCGCCGGCCCCCCGAACAGGTAGGACTTCCGGGTTCGATACTGGCTTAGCAATGGTGCAAGCGTGCTGCGCTGCGGATCGATCACTGCGAGGTGACGCGACTGCAAATCCGCCAGCAAAGGATCATGCATGTCCAGCGCGTGGTTAACGAACTGATCAAATGCGTCTCGACTCATGATCAGCCAATCGCCCGCCAACGACGAGACGAACACGCGGTCGCGATCCCATGAGAGGCGACGAAAGCGAAGAGGAAGCAGGCGGTAGCTCTGAGCAGAGCCGGTAAACGCCTCTGCGGGACGAAACTTCATGGCGTGCTATCCGTGCGCCGCGGCAGCGCTTCGCGTAGCGCTGCACGGATCAGTTCCGCGTGCAGGTCGCATGTCTCCTCGCGAACAGATTGCCGCAGGCGCTCGTCCAGTGCGTCGTCCCGAAATCGGGCTTCCAAGTCAGAGGGGCGCTCGACACCAGCACGCGGTGTGAGCGTCACGCCGATCTCGTCAGCATTGCTGTGGATGGCAACGTGGAAGAAATTCGTATAGCGGTGTGCCGTGCGCGCGATGACTTCGTCGCCGAAGAGACCGCGGTCGAACCGGATCGTGGAGCTGTCCATCGCTCATCCCCCTGTGCCGCCCCCCCGCGGCTTAGGTACTGTGCGCTAGGTCGCGATTTTTCGCAACTGAAAATTCGGTATTTGCCGGTTTCAGCGCAGATCGGGGAATTGATACGGGATGCGATTGATATTCGTCGCATACACGTAGCACCCTTTCATCCCCCGGCTCATCAGCGTCTTGTACGTGTTGCGGATGATCCGATCCACACGCTCCCGCGTGGCTTCGGGGTCCTGCTTCATCAGCGTCTTGTAGCCGCGAATCGAGCGGTCCATGCGCGAGCGATGTTCGGGGGCGGTGACCAGCTGGCCGTCGCATGATTGCAGGTCCGGGCCGATGATCACGCCGACGTAGTCCAGCTCCAGGCCCTGGCAGGTGTGGATGCAGCCGACCTGTTCGACCGAATCTTCTGCCACGATCCAGAGGCTGCCGTCGCGGTCCAGGTTCCACTGCGCGCGATAGCCGAACTCCGGGATCACGATGTCGTCGGCGTTCGGGTTCTTCTTGCTGTTCCAGTCCCAGCAGTAGCCCGCCACAACGCGCGACTTGTTGTTGACCTTGTTCTTTTCGCGGATCAAATCGTGCAACTCGACCGGGGAGTCGACGATGCGAAAGTCGAAGGTGTCGCGGTCGAAGTCCGGGTTAGCGGTCTCGCGCAGGCCCAGCCAGTCGTCGAGCCATGCGATATAGCCATCCGAGCCGCTGCAGCGGAACTGGGAGGCAAGTTCCAGCATCGTCACCTGAGCGCCGGCGGCGTTGGCCCACTGGACGAGTTCGTTCGTGTGGCCAATGTCGGCCAGGGTCACGATCTGGTCGTCGTCGACGAAGAAGATCGTGCACTTGGCGCTGCGGATCAGTTCCATCACCTGGTTCTGGCCGAGGTTGCCGTATAGGCCGCTCTTGGCATTGAGGCGGTGCGCCTCGTCCACGACCAGCGTGTCGAAGACATGGGGCTCGGCGGTGTGGAACCGGCCGGAGCCTGAGAACAAGGCGCCGATCTCCGCCTTGCGCAGGTGACCGGCTAGCTTCTGTGCGTACACCGCACGCGGCGCGGCGTTCTTGGACACGTACTGGGTTACCAGCCCCCGCTTGGTCAACTCGACCAGCAGGTTCACCGCCACGACGGACTTGCCGGTGCCCGGGCCACCTTTGACGATGACCACTTGCTTGCGCTCTGGGCTGGCTTCCACAGATCGCGCCAGGCAGGTCTCGTAGACCACCTTCTGGTCGTCGATCAGCACGAACTCGCGATTGCCCTTGAGCATTTTGACGACGCTGTCGGCCAGCATCTTGGAGGGGCGGATGCGGCCGTTCTCGATCTGGTAGAGCAGGGCGCCGCCGTCGCCCCTGCGCACGTGCTGGCGGATGAATGCGCGCAGGCGTTCCAGCTCATCGTCACCTCGGAGGAACAGCGGTGCCTTGTCGAGGTAGGGCGCGTAATGCGGGTGGCGGATGACGCCGTCGTCGCGGTAGTTGTGCAGATAGGCGCATGGCCGCAGTTCGGTGCCGCTGTCGTAGACGGCCTCGTTGAAGCCGTCGAGCAGCGCGGCGTAGGACCACGCCTGATAGCTGGGGTGCGGGCCTTCGGTCTCGCGGCGGCCGCCCCGGTTGGCGACGATGAGGCCGTCCTTTTCGCTCAGGCGCGCGCTCGACCACTGCTTGAGCTCGACGATGACCACATGCGGCGTGCCGTTCTCGGCATGGCCGGAGAGGATGAAATCGATGCGCTTGCCGCTTTGTGGAATGCCGAACTCGACGCCGATGCCGGTGTCGTTGGGAATCTGCCGGTCGCGCAGCACGCGCGCCATCTCACGCAAGGAGCCGTGCCAGGCGCGGGACTCGCTCTCGCTGGCGTAGCGCCCGGTCTTGCGCAGGTACGCATCGCGGATCAGATCCTCGATATCGCGGTTGTCGCTGTCGTCGAGAAACTGTTGCTTGGTGGACTGGTAAACGATCACGCGGCCGGCTCCCCCGGTAGGCCTGTGGTTAGAGCTCGGTGTACTTGGCGCTGCTGCCCTTGGCGCGCTCGACGGGATAGCGCTCGGCATTGCGGGCGAGCTTGTCGCGTGCGGCGGCCAGCGGGTCGATGCCCAACTTGTCGGCCAGTTGCAGCAGATAGAGCAGCACGTCGGCGATCTCGTCGGCCACCTGCGCCGTGCGCTCGGCATCGAGCTGGCGGCTCTGCGCCTCGGTGAGCCACTGGAAGTGCTCCAGCACTTCGGCCGCCTCGATCGACAGCGAGGCGGCGAGGTTCTTGGGGCTATGGAACTGCTCCCAGTCGCGCGCTTGCGCGAAGGCCCGCAATGAGGCCTGGAGGGCCTTGATGTCCTGGCTCAAGCAGTGAGGTCCGTTCCCTGTTGGCTGGCAGTATAGGCGGGTCGGCGGCGGACGAGGATGCGACCAATGGACTGCGTGGGAGTGGACGGCGCTGGGGCCGGCTGGTTCGCCGTCTGGCGTGCCAGCGCGGGGCTCACGTTCGCGGTGTACGCCAGCCCAAAGGCGCTCTTGGATGACCATCGGCGGGCCCGGGTCGTGGCAGTGGACGTGCCGATCGGCCTGGCCGAGCATGGGGCGCGTCCGGTCGACAGACTGGCGCGCCGGTTCGTGGGCGGGCGCCGCGTAGCGCGGCAGGATGCGTACACGCCGCCCGAAGACGTGGAGCCTGCAGAGGCCGCGGATGCCGATGACGCGGCGGAGGGTGTGACGATGGGCGTTTACGCCAAGGCGCGCGCAGCCCAGGCGGCCGAGGTGCCCGCGGACTTCGTGTTCGGCGTCACCATCGATCAGGCCGATGCGTTGGACCGTCTGGTGCAGACGCTGATGGCGCATGGCGATGTGCTGGCGTCCGGTCATGATGACGATCTGGCTGACGCCACGATCTCGACGCTGGGGCTGGCGATCTCGGAGGGCGCCGACACGGTGCGCGAGATTCTTGAGCAGGTACAGGAGCAGCAGTTGCATGCGTCGTCGCGGCCACCGACGGGTGTGCGTGAGCCGCGTCCGACTTACGGGGCTGCGCTGCACTGATCGGATGAGGGGTGGGCCGGGCGCGCTGCGCTGACGTTGCGCGCCCGGCTTTGATTATCTAAAATTCAGATTGAGGGTGACGGAAGCTTCGCAGTGCAGGTCAGGCCAGGGGGGGGCGCGCGGCCTGTGGCCTCTGCGGGGACACCCGGACTGACTTCTCTGGACTCACTGCACAGGAAGCTCGCCGACATGACAACGCAACGGATGATGGCCGGGGTCACGCTGGATCAGGTGGATCGACTCGACCACTTGCTGCAATCGATCACCGCCCTGGGTGATGTACTCGCGATGGGGGATGTCCCCCTCCTGCAGGAACATACGGTGTCCACGCTTGGGCACGCGATCTTTCGCGCCGGGCTCGAGGCGCAGGAGATTCTCGACACAGTAGGTGCGCAGCGGCTTGGGATGAACGTCACGGTCGACCCTGCGGCCAGCTGTGATGTCGACAGTCGCAAGTCGCGCTCGGTCAAGGAGAACGAGTTGCGGCGCCGCCTGTCGGAGGCGCGCACGCGCGAAGAACTGGAGCGCGTGCTGGAGGACAGCTACTTCGACAAGATCCGTCAGGTACTGGCCGATGGACCCGGCGGGTCCGCCAAGGACGATGAGTAGGCCCAAGGCGCGGGCGCGGTTCGATGCCGCGGTGCCGGGCTTGCGTCGAATTGCTTGAGGTACTTGCGTCGCCGCGTTCGCCACGCGGATCTGGCCGAAGATCTGACCCAGGAAACACTCGTGCGCCTACTGTCGTATCGGGAGAATCCTGACATCGAAAGCCATACGCGCCTGATGTATCGGATTGCACAGAACTTGATAATCGAGTTCAGACGCGCTCGCGGGCGCCGACATGCCGCACAGCATGTCGGCCTGGACGATGCTGGCATGCTGCCGGCGCTGCTGGCTCCGGTCGAGGAGATCGTGGAGATGCGTTCGACGCTGGTTGCCGTGCTGGCGCGTGGGCTGCCCGGCTTGCCGGCCAAGTGTCGGCAGGCCTTTGAATTGAGCAGGTTCGATGGGCTGACCTACGACCAGATCGCGGCACGAATGGGCATCTCCACCAAGAGGGTGGAAAAGCACATCAGTCCGGCGCTGTCGACGTTACGCACTGCAACAAGCTGACGATCCGTGCTTGGTGTTGCAGCGCGATCTGCGGTCGCACGCGATGTGTCGCGTCGCGAGCCGCCTGAAACGGATCGAAGGACGTTTTCCCCCACACATGGAGGTCAATCATGACCGGATCACCGAACGACACGGACGAACACCTGGGTTACTACCTGTCGGTGGATGCGCAGTTCCGCCTGGAGCGGCTGCGCGTGTTCATGCGCTTCATCGCGCGGCTGGCCGAGCCGCGCACCAGTGAAGACGACCCGCCGCAACTGGACTGGCAGGAGTTGCAGTTCTGCATGGAGCAGCTGGCCGAGCAGATCGACAGCGTGATGGAGGTGCTGGACTGGCCGGCGTGGCGGAATGCGGCCGACCGCACTGCCGAGGACGCAACGTCCGCGTCGATGGACGAGGACGATGCGGTGCCTGCCGAACGCGCGGTCAAGACGGCACGGCCCGGCGACCAGGCGTCGCGCGCGTCGACCGGCCAGGCCGAGGACGCACCTGCAGCGACCTCGTTCGGCCAGTGCACGGACGGCGAGCCGTTTGTCTTCGGCCTGACGACGGACCAGGCCGATGCGCTGGGGAGGCTGTTGCAGACGATTGCCGCGCATGGTGACGTCATTGCCTCCGATCACGCGGACGATCTCGCCGACGACACCTTGTCGACGCTGGGCCTGGCGATCTCCGAAGGCGCGGATGATGCCCGTGTGTTGTTGGATCAGATCGAGACGCAGCGCCTCGGCGTCGCCTCGCGGCCGATCCACGGCGTCGAAGAACCCCGGCCCCGCTATGGCGCTGGCGTGGCGCATCTCGCACATCGCCGTACCCACCTGCGCACGGCCGCACCGGCGTATCGGGTGCATTGAGCGGTTCGGCTTAGGCGCTGCCGGACGCCTTCTGGTGTCCGGCAGCGCCAAGTCCTTGGCCGCCATGGACTCATCTCTCAGGCGATATAAGAACTTGGCTCAAGTTGAGATTGTTCCGAGGATTCGTATCCATGTGCTCCACCAAGACATCCAGCGGGATCAGATGCTGCGAAAACGACGTGCATGCATTGGATGTGGTGGTCGCCGAGCTTGAGCGGCACTTGATGCGAGCGATCCGTCGACTGACCAGCCGTTCGTAGCGAACGCGCGCATGGTGCTTACTTGCAGCGCCGAACCACCGACACGATCGTCTGTTCGAGTTCGTCCTGGGCCTGCGCAGGTGTGATGTCGCCGGCGCAGGCGGCATCGGATAGGGCATCGGCCGCGCCGAGCATCGCCCAGAGCGACGCTGTCGACAGGCCCGCCGGGCCGGCGAATGGGGCGAGGACCGCTGCACACTTGTCCAGAAACGTGTGCTGGTAACGGCGTTTGACGGCGGCCAGTTCGGGCGAGCCGCAGAGTGCGGCCAGCACGCCGGCGATCTCCGCGCCCTGTGCCAACACGCAGTCCACGTAGCTGGTGGCGATAGTGCGGGCCTTGGCCTGCAACGTTGGCCGTGCGGCGGCGACGGCGGCGTCGAAGAGCGCCGTCTGGCGCACGTCGAAGTCCTCGTACAGCGCCGCCAGCAGGCCGTTGCGCGTGCCGAAGTGGTCGTAGACGACAGGCTTGGTCACGCCTGCGGACTCGGCCAGCTTGGCCAGCGTCAGGGCGTCCGTGCCGTCGTGGCCGATCAGCGTCCAGGCGGCGTCCAGCAACTGACGCGTGCGTTCGGCTCGCGGGAGTCGGCGGCGGCTGTTGGCGGGCGCGGGCGTAGGCAAGGCGGGGTGTCCAGTGGCGTTAGGGGCGGGGTGCAAACACACGCTGGCCCAGCGCATGGGCCGTGTCGAGGTGGGCCTGTGGAAAGCCGGCATCGGAGGCGAGCAGCAGTTCGGAGGTCAGCACGCGGGCGCCACAGTAATCGAAGATGCCGTGGTCGATCTGGGTCTTCATCGCGCCGAAGTACCCATGCCGTGCCATCGTGCGCTGGTCGGCGCCGCCGTTGGCGATCAGGTGCACCGGCAGTTCCAGCTTTTTGCGCAGCCTACCGCCCGCGTCCTGGTCGTAGGCCCAGCCATTGGTGAAGACGCGATCAATCCAGCCCTTGAGCAGTGCGGGGAACGACCACCAGTAGATCGGATACACCAGCGCCAGCGCGTCGGCGCGCTCAATACGCGCGTGTTCGGCGGCCACGTCGCTCGGCGGGGACGCTTGTTGATGGAACAGCGCGAGGTCGTCTTGGTTGAACCGGGGATCGAAGCCTTCCGCGGCCAGATCGGCGGTCTCTGCCGTATGGCCGCCGGCTTCGATGCCAGCGACGAGGTGGGCGGCGATGGCGTGAGTCAGGGAGGCGGGGTTGGGATGGGCGACGACAACGAGCGCGTGCATGGGAGATCCGGGGGAGGATGATTTCCTACGAATCGCAACCTACTAATCGTAATTTAAACTGAAGCCCCGGGGGTGGCTGCCTGGTGGCGGCGTCGGCACCGCCTCGCAGAAGAAATCCACGAACACACGCAGCTTCGGTGCCATCAGTTCGCGTGCCGGGAAGTAGAGATAAAAGCCGGGCTGCGCGCAACGGTAGTCCGCCAGCACCTCGACCAGGCGTCCGGCGGCGAGGTCCTCGGTGATGCTCTGCACGAATTGTCGCGACAGGCCCAGGCCGTCGCGCGCGGCTTCGCGCACGAGGCGATCGTCGGCGAACACCAGACGACCGTGAACAGCCAGCTCGAAAGGGCCGCCGGCCTCGGCGAAGCGCCAGGCCTCGATGCGGCCGCTGCCAGGCAGGCGGAAGCGGATGCAGTCGTGTGCGGCCAGGTCGCCCGGCGCGGCCGGCACGCCGTGCCGGCGCAGGTAGTCCGGAGTGCCGACGACGACGCGCTGCTGCGCACCGCCGATCGGCCGGGCAATGACATCGCGCGCGAGCGACTGGCCGAGCCGGATGCCGGCATCGAAGCCGCCGACGACGAGGTCGGACAGCGTGTCGTCGGTGAACAGTTCGACCTGGATGTCGGGATAGCGGGCGAGGAACGCGGGCAGCTGCGGCACCACCAGCAGGTCGGCGGCCAGCCGCGAGAGGTTGATCCGCAGCAGGCCGCTCGGCGCGCCGCGGCCGGCACGTGCCTGCTGCATGGCGATGTCGATCCGGTCGAGCGGGGCGTCGATCTGTTGGAGGAACGCGTGCCCGGCTTCGGTCAGTGTGACGCGGCGGCTGCTGCGGTGCAGGAGCCGCACACCGAGCCGGGCCTCGAGCGCACGCACGCCCTGGGACACCGCCGACGGGCTGACGCCGGCGGCATCGGCCGCGCGGGTGAAGCTGCCCAGCCGCGCAACGCTGCGGAACGCGGCGAGACCGGCGAGGGTTTCGTGCTTGGACATGAAGCAGAACTTACAGCCTAGTGAAGCCCGGTCCGCTGTTTCCGGCGTGTCGCCGGCGGGACAGTGTGTGCCCCGCAAGCCGAGAGTCCGCCATGACCGCCTTATCCGCCTTGTTCGCCCTGTCTATCGCCACCGGCCACGCACCGGCCACGCCACCGGCGCCCGATCTGGCGACGCGGCTCGACGCCGTGCTCGACACCGCGGTGCGCGAGCAGCGGATCGTCGGTGCGGTGCTGCGGGTCGAGCGCGATGGGCGCACTGTCTACCGGCGAGCTGTGGGCCAGATCGACCGCGAGGCCGGCCGCCCGATGCCCGAAGATGCGGTGTTCCGCCTGGCCTCGGTCAGCAAGCCGATCGTGACGCTGGCGGCGCTGCGCCTGGTCGACCAGGGCAGATTGCAGCTAGGCGACCCGGTCACGCGCTGGATTCCCGAGTTCCGCCCCGCGCTGGCCGACGGCCGCGTGCCGACGATCACCGTGCACCACCTGCTCACCCACAGCGCCGGTCTCGACAGTCCGGGCGCGCAGCCGCCGGATGGGCCTTATCACCGGCTGGGCATCTCCGATGGGCTCGACCGGCGTGCGCTGACGCTGACGCAGAACGTGCAGCGCATCGCCGACGCGCCACTGATCTATGCGCCGGGCACCGGCTGGCGGTACTCGTTGGCGATCGACGTGCTCGGCGAAGTCGTCGCCCAGGCGCACGGCACCGACCTGCCGCGCGCGGTGGCCGAGCTCGTGACCGGGCCACTCGGCATGGCGGACGCGGCGTTCTGGGTTGCGCCGTCGGCGCGGGTCGCGGTGCCGTACGTCGATGGCGCGCCAGCGCCGCAGCGGATGACCGGAGCGCTGGACGTGCCGCTGCCGCCGGGGCTGGGTGTCTCGCTGCGCTTCGATCCCGAGCGTGCGTTCGATGCCGAGGCTTTCGCGTCGGGCGGTGCAGGGATGCTGGGCACGGCCGATGATGTCGTGCGCGCGCTCGAGGTCTTCCATGGTCGCGGGCCGTTCCTGCAGCCGGCCACCATCGCCCAGGCGAGGCGCGACCACGTCGGCACAGTCGCCGCCACGCAGGGGCCGGGCTGGGGCTTCGGCTATGGCGGCGCCGTGCTCATCGACCCGGCCGCCACCGCAACCCCGCAGAGTCCTGGCACGCTGCAGTGGGGCGGGGTGTACGGCCACACCTGGTTCGTCGATCCGGCCAATGGCCTGACCGTCGTGCTGCTGACCAACACCGCTTACGAGGGAATGTCCGGCGCGCTGCCGCGCGAGGTCCGGGATGCGGTGTATGCGGGCGAGTCGGGCAAGCAGGTGATGCTGGGCCGATAGGGCGCTGATGCGCCAGAGCGGGGTGTTTCAGCGCGTTCTCCCGCACCTGCGCCATCCCAAGCGTCCACCCGTGAACGGCGCAATGCCTCGCAAGCGCGGGAGGAGAAAACGCGCCGCTGCTGTCATCTACCTCCCCGCTCGCGGGGGAAGTTGCTGCGCGTTGCGCGGCGGGTGGGGGGCAGCTCTTCGCGCGTTACCCGCGGTGTGCGCGATCGGCACCGACCGCAGCGGCACCACGCAGCAACATGCGGATCATTTTCGCGAGGTCGTCGACCAGTGCGGCGTCGCGTTCGGGCGGCGAGTCGAGCGCGGTGCCGCCCAATGCGAACACCAGGCGGGTGATTGCGCGCGCCACCAGTGCGGGTTCGTGAAAGGCTGCGCCCTGGGCGGCGGCGATGCGCACGAGGTCCGCGCGCAGTTCGTCCTCGAAGAAATGCAGTTGCCGGTCCACCGCGCGCTTGAACGCGTCCGAGCCCACGGTGCCTTCGCGCAGCAGCACGTGCAGCAACTTATCGTCGGCGCGCAGACGTTCCATGAACGCCTCCAGCGAACCACGCACGATGCTGCGACCCGAGACCGCGCGCTTGCGGGCATCGCCGACGATGCGGCGCAGCGATTCGCCGGCCTGGTCGATCAGCGCGACGGCCAGTTCGTCCATGTCGTGGAACTGGCGATAGAAGCTGTTGGGGGCGATGCCGGCCTCGCGCGCGACTTCGCGCAAGCTCAGCGTCGAAACGCTGCGGTGCGGACCGATCAGGCGCAGCGTCGCGGCGATCAGGTCGTCGCGGACGATGGTCGGCTTGCGGCCGGGTTGACCGTCCGGAGCGGCGGGATCGCCGGCGGGCGCGGGAGCGGTGACGGTCAAAGGGGAAGCCAGGTGAAGCGGGCGACCAGCATAACAGTGCATCCGGAATGCCCGCCTGACCGCGGGAGACGGCGCGCTGAACAATTAATGCACAACTGTATACACGCCTGTGCGGATGCCTGTACAGTCGCCCCATGTCCGCCGTCTCCCCGCTTGCCTCCCGCCCGCGCAGCCCGCTTCGTCGGCTTGCCGCGCCCTTCGTCGCGCCCCCGGTGTTCGACTTCTGGGCCCGCCGGCTGCACCCCACCTGGACCTGGGAGCGGCCACTCGCACGAGTCGTGGGCCGGGTGCCCGCCGCCGATGGGGCGGTCACGCTGACCTTGCAGCCCAATCGCCACTGGACCGGTGCGCAGCCGGGCCAGCACGTGAACCTCGGCGTCGAGATCGATGGCGTGCGCGTCACGCGCAGCTACAGCCTCGATGCCCCGGTCGCGGCCGACGGCCGGTTGACAATCACGGTCAAGCAGGTCGAAGGCGGGCGCGTCAGCGGGCACTTGCTCGAGCGCGCGCAGCGCGGCGATGTGTTCGACATCGGTCCTGGCTTCGGCGATCTGGTGCTGCCCGAGGCGCCGCAGGGGCGCTGGCTGCTGCTGGCGGCCGGCAGCGGAATCACGCCGATGATGGCGCTGATCCGGCAACTGGCCGCGCATGACATGTCGGTGCCGGTGACGCTGCTGTACTGGGCGCGCCATCGCACGCAGGCCTGTTTCGTCGAGGAACTCAGGATGCTGACCGCACGCCACGCCGACTTCGACGTGCGCTTCGTGCTGACGGGCGAGGCACCCGTGGCCGGCGACGAAGCGGGCGGCCGGATCAATGCTGCGCTGCTGGACACGATGGTGTCTGATCTTGCACAGCGTCAGGTGTATGCCTGCGGCCCTGGCGGCTTCGTCGCCACCGCGCAGGGGCTGCTCGACGGACGCGTGCCGCTGTTGCGCAGTGAAGCTTTCACACCGCCGCCGAGTCCGCCGGTCGACGACACCGGCACGGTGTCGGTGCAGTTGGCGCGCAGCGGACGCGCGCTGACATTACCGCGCGGCACCAACCTGCTCGCAGCGCTCGAAGCCGAGGGGCTCAAGCCCCGTTCGGGCTGCCGCATGGGCATCTGCAACACCTGCGCTTGCGGCAAGGCCGCCGGTGCCGCGCGCGACCTGCGCACCGGCCACGTCCACGGCGAGCCCTCGGCAGCACTGAAGCTGTGCGTCAGCAGTGCGGTCACCGATCTCGTTCTCGATCTGTAGAAAATTGCGGAGCTCCCTGATGTCCAACACCACCGCCCGCCGCCTGGGCGCGCAGGAACTCGAAGCCTTCGGCGCCGAACTCGATGCGCTGCACACGCGCACGATGGCGCAGGTGGGCAAGGTCGATGCCGACTACATCCGTCGGGTCGTCGCCGCGGTGCGCTGGACGGGCCTGGCCGGTCGCGCGCTGTTGATGCTCGGCGCGATCGCCGGCGCGTTCGTACCGTGGGTGCTGTGGATGGCGTGGCCGGTGGGCGTGCTGTTGCTGGCACTGGCCAAGATCCTCGAGAACATGGAGGTCGGGCACAACGTGATGCACGGCCAGTACGACTTCATGGGTGATCCACAGCTCGAGGGCCAGCGCTACGAGTGGGACATCGTCGCGACCGCCGACAACTGGCGGCATTCGCACAACTATCGTCACCACACCTACACCAATGTGCGCGGCATGGACGACGACATCGGCTACGGGCTGCTGCGGATCTTCCCCGAGCAGCGCTGGAAGCCGTTCTACCTGCTGCAGCCGCTGATCGCCCCGGTGTTTGCACTGTACTTCCAGTGGGGCGTGGCCATCCAGGAATTGAAGGTCGGTCGCTGGTTCGCCGGCAAGATGCCCAAGGGCAAGCTCGCGCGCGATTTCGCGCCGGTCGGTCGCAAGATGGGCCGGCAACTGCTCAAGGACTACGTGCTGTTCCCCGCGCTCGCCGGCCCGTTCTTCCTGCCGGTGCTACTGGGCAACCTGGTCGCCAATGGCCTGCGCAACATCTGGACGTTCGTGGTGATCTTCTGCGGCCACTTCACCGCCGATGCCGAGGTGTTCCCGAAGGACTGCCTGCGCCAGGAGACCCGCGGCCACTGGTACCTGCGCCAGCTGCGCGGCTCGTCGAACATCGGCGGCGGCCGGTTGATGAACCTGCTGACCGGCAACCTGAGCCACCAGATCGAGCATCACTTCTATCCCGACGTGCCGGCGCATCGCTACGGTGCGATGGCGGTCGAGGTGCGGGAGATTTGCACGCGCTACGGCCAGCCCTACAACACCGGCTCGCTGCTGCGGCAGTTCGGCCAGGTGACCTGGCGGATTGTGCGGCACGCGTTCCCGAGCCGGCCGCGCCGCGCCCCCGCGCCGCGCGTCGGCGCGCCGCAGCAGGTGTAACGCGCAACGACGCGACCGCACGCGGCCGACACGGCGGCGGGCCGATAATGCCGGCCGCTTCCGCTTCCAAGGCCGCCCATGCCCAAGCCACCGTCGCCGTCGACGCCGCCCGGCCCCGCGCAATGCGTGCGCGTGCGCGGCGCGCGCGAGCACAACCTCAAGGACGTCGATGTCGACATCCCGCGCGATGCGCTGGTGGTGTTTACCGGCGTGTCGGGCTCGGGCAAGTCGTCGCTGGCCTTCGGCACATTGTTCGCCGAGGCGCAGCGGCGCTACCTCGATTCGATCTCGCCTTACGCGCGCCGGTTGATCGACCAGGCCGGCGTGCCGCAGGTCGATGCGATCGAGGGCCTGCCGCCGGCGGTTGCGCTGCAGCAGGCGCGTGGTACGCCGACCGCGCGCTCGTCGGTGGGCAGCTTGACGACGATCTCCAATTCGCTGCGCATGTTGTACTCGCGCGCAGGCGACTACCCGCCGGGGCAATCGATCATCTACGCCGACGGGTTCTCGCCCAACACGCCGGCCGGCGCATGCCCGACCTGTCACGGGTTGGGCCGGATCTACGACGCGACCGAGGCGTCGATGGTGCCCGATCGCAGTCTGACGATCCGCGAGCGCGCGGTCGCGGCGTGGCCGGGTGCCTGGCACGGCCAGAACCAGCGCGACATCCTGACCACGCTCGGCATCGACGTCGACGTGCCGTGGTCGAAGCTGCCGAAGAAGACCCGCGACTGGATTCTGTTCACCGACGAGCAACCCGTGGTGCCGGTGTATGCCGGCTTCGGCCTGGACGAAGTGCGGCGTGCGCTGAAGAAGAAAATGGAGCCCAGCTACATGGGTACCTTCACCAGTGCGCGGCGGCATGTACTGCACACCTTTGCCAATACCCAGAGCCCGCAACAGAAAAAACGTGCGGCGCAGTACCTGATCGGGGCCGACTGCCCCGAGTGCCACGGCAAGCGTCTGCGCCGCGAGGCGCTGTCGGTGACCTTCGCCGGGCTGGACATCGCCGCGTTCTCGCAGCGCCCGCTCGACGAACTTGCCGGCCTGCTGGCGCCGGCCGCGGCCGGCAAGACCCATGCCCGCGCGCATCCGGAGCAGGCGCTGGCCGCGCAGCGCATCGCGCAGGACCTGCTGGCGCGCATCGCGGTGTTGCAGGACCTGGGGCTGGGGTATCTGACGCTCGCGCGCAGCACACCGACGCTGTCGCCGGGTGAGTTGCAGCGCCTGCGCCTGGGCACGCAGATCCGCTCGCAGCTGTTCGGCGTGGTCTACGTGATGGACGAACCCTCGGCCGGCCTGCATCCGGCCGATGCGCAGGCGCTGCTGCGCGCGCTCGATCAGCTCAAGGGCGCCGGTAATTCGTTGTTCGTGGTCGAGCACGAGATCGACGTGATCCGGCATGCGGACTGGATCGTCGACGTCGGGCCGGCCGCGGGCGAGCAGGGCGGCCGGGTGCTCTACAGCGGACCGCCGGCGGGCCTGGCGGACGTCGAGGCCTCGGCGACGCGGCGCTATCTGTTCGCCGGGCACGCCCCCGAGGCCAGCCGCCTGCGCGCGCCGACCGGCTGGCTGCAACTGCGCGGCATCGTGCGCAACAACGTCTGCGGGCTCGATGTCGACCTGCCGCTGGGCGTATTCACGACCGTCACCGGGGTCAGCGGGTCGGGCAAGTCGTCGCTGGTGAGCCAGGCGCTGGTCGAACTGCTGGGCGCGCACCTAGGGCAGGCCGGCGATGCCGACGAGGCGTCGCTCGATCCGCTCGAACGTGGTGTCGAGGCCGCGGTCGAGGGGAGGATCGTCGGCGGGCTCGATGAGCTGCGCCGGCTGGTGCGCGTGGACCAGAAGCCGATCGGACGCACGCCGCGCTCGAACCTGGCCACCTACACCGGCCTGTTCGACCATGTGCGCAAGCGCTTCGCCGACACCCCGGCCGCGCGCCGTCGCCGCTTCGATGCCGGGCACTTCTCGTTCAACGTCGCCAAAGGGCGTTGCGCCACCTGCGAGGGCGAGGGCTTCGTCAGCGTGGAACTGTTGTTCATGCCCAGCGTTTATGCGCCGTGTCCGACCTGCCACGGCAGCCGCTTCGATGCGAAGACGCTGGCGATCACGCTGCGGGGCAAGTCCATCGCCGACGTGCTGGGCATGACCGTGGCCGAGGCCGCGGCGTTCTTCGAGGACGACGCCGCGATCGCGCGGCCGCTGCAGGTGCTGCTCGAAGTCGGCCTGGGCTATCTACGGCTGGGCCAGCCGGCGACCGAACTGTCGGGCGGCGAGGCCCAGCGCATCAAGCTGGCCAGCGAGCTGCAACGCGCGCAGCGACGCGGCACCGTCTACGTGCTCGACGAACCGACGACCGGCCTGCATCCGAGCGATGTCGATACCTTGATGACGCAGTTGCACGGGCTGGTGGACGCGGGCAACACCGTGATCGTCGTCGAGCACGACATGCGCGTGGCGGCCGCCAGTGACTGGGTCGTCGACATGGGGCCGGGCGCGGGCGCGGCGGGCGGCCACGTGGTCGTGGCCGGGACGCCGGAGGCCGTCGCGAAGCACCGCACCAGCCGGACCGCACTGTTTCTGCGTGAGGCGATGGCCTAGGCCCGAAGCCGGCGCGGCGGGATCGCGGCGCGGTTGATGGCCTTACGTGGCGAACGGCGGTTGTCGTCGCCGCGCGAGATGTGGCATACGAACCGACCGGCCGACGGGGCCGCTGCAGCGACGGGGACGATGGCACGACCGGACAAGGGGAGCGCGAGGCGGCTGGCCGCGTGGGGACTGACGGCGCTGCTGGCGATCCCGGCGACCGCGATGGCCGCCGGTCCGGACGCCGACGACTACGCGCGTTCGCTGGCACTGCGTGCGCAGTGGAGCGGATTGACCCGCAATGTGACCTGGCCGGCGCGCTGGACCGACGACGGGCGCTTCCACTATCGCGCGACGGTCGAGGGTGGCTTCGCGTTCCTGCGCTACGACCTCGCTGGCGGTGGGCCGCGCCGCGCGTTCGATCATGGCGCGATCGCGGCCGCGTTGGGCCGCGCAGACGGCACGCGCCACGATCCGTTGCAGCTGCCGTTCGAGACATTCGACTACGAGGCCGGCGGCCGCGCGATCGCGTTCCAGGTCGGCGACGTGCGCTGGGGCTGCACCTTGCAGCCTGCGCACTGCGCGCCGAAGCCGGCGCGCCCGGGGCGGCCGCGCGCGTTCGGTGTGGTGCGCGACGTCACGGTGGCCGCCGACACGACGCCGCGGCCGTCGCCCGACGGGCATTACGAGGCGCAGGTCGAAGGCGACAACGTCGTCGTGCGCCGGATCGCCGATGGCCAGGTGGTGCTGCGCGGCAGCGGCGGCAGTGCGACCGCATTCGACGATCCGCAGACGTTGGCCTGGTCGCCCGATTCGCGCTGGCTGGCGGTCTACCGGGTGGTGCCGGGCGATCGCCGCGAGGTCGTGCGGGTGGAGAGTGCGCCACGCGACCAGCGCCAGCCGCGCGTGCACACCCAGCTCTATCCCAAGCCCGGCGACCGGGTCGATATCGAGCGGCCGGTGCTGTTCGACGTCGTGCAGGGCCGGCAATTGGAGATCGACGCGTCGGCGTTCGCCAACCCCTACCGGCTCTCGCCGATCCAGTGGCGCCGCGACAGCGGCAGCTTCGCGTTCGAGGTCGTGCATCGCGGCCACCAGCGGGTGGATGTGATCGCGGTCGACATGCCGACCGGCGATGGCGAGGCGAGCGCACGGATCGCGATCGCCGAGCCCAGCGCGACTTTCGTGGACACCTGGCGCGGGTTCCGGCATGAACTCGATGGGCTGGGCGAGGAGATCGTCTGGGTATCGGAGCGCGACGGCTGGCGTCACCTGTACCTGTTCGACGGCCGCAGCGGCGCGATCCGCCGGCAGCTGACCCGCGGCGACTGGGTCGTGCGCGAGGTGCTGCGCGTCGACGAGGCCACGCGCCAGGTCTGGTTCACCGCCAGCGGCGTGGATGCGGGGCGCGATCCGTATTTCCGCCAACTGTTCCGCGTCAGCCTCGACGGCGGCGACCCGGTGCGCTTGACCGACGCGGATGCCGACCACGACATCGCACTGTCGCCCGATGGCGCGTACTACGTCGACGTGTATTCGCGGGTCGATCTGCCGCCGGTGATGGAACTGCGCCGCGCTGACGGCCGTCTGGTCGCGGAGATCGCGCGCGGAGACATCACAGCGCTGCGCGCGGCCGGCTGGCGGCCGCCCGAACCGTTCGTCGCGAAGGGGCGCGACCGCATCACCGACATCTGGGGACTGGTGGTGCGCCCACGCGATTACGATCCGGCGCGGCGCTACCCGGTGATCGAGAACATCTACGCCGGTCCGCACGATGCGTTCGTGCCCAAGACGTTTTGGCCGTTCGGCTATCACTCGGGCGGCGACAAGGCGATCGGCATGCAGGCGCTGGCGGACCTGGGCTTCATCGTCGTGCAGATCGACGGCATGGGCACCGCGCACCGCGGCAAGGCCTTCCACGATGTGGCCTGGCGCAATCTCGGCGACTCGGGCTTCCCGGACCGCATCGCCTGGCACCGTGCGTTGGCCGCGGTCGACCCGGCTTATGACATCACGCGCGTGGGCATCTACGGCGCCTCGGCCGGCGGCCAGAGCACGCTCAGCGCGCTGTTGTTCCATCCCGATTTCTACAAGGTCGGCGTGGCCTGGAACGGCTGCTACGACAACCGCATGGACAAGATCAGCTGGAACGAGCAGTGGATGGGATTGCCCGAGGGCGAGGGCGACCACTACGCGCGCGCTTCGGGCGTCGACAACGCCCATCGCCTGCAGGGCGAGCTGCTGCTGATCCTCGGCGAGCAGGACGACAACGTCGACCCGGCCTCGACGATGCAGGTCGCCGATGCGCTGATCCGTGCCGGCAAGGATTTCGAACTGCTCGCGATTCCTGGCGGCGGCCATACCGTCGGCCGGTCCAGCGGGCCGATCGACTACGCTCACCGCCGCCAGGCCGATGTCTTCGTCCGCCACCTGCTTGGCGTCGCACCACCGCGCTGGAACCGTGCCGCGGCTGCCGCCCCATGAATCCGTTGTCCAGGAGTTGCCCGATGTCCATGCCGCCGCGTCGTCGCACGACGCTGTCCGTCCTCGTCCTGTCGCTCTCGCTCGCGATCGGCGCCGCCGTGCCGGCATGGGCGCAGGACGTGCCCGCCGCCCCGCTCGCCGCGCCGGCCAATGCCGCAGAAACCGCCTTGCGCGCGCTCTACACGCAGGAGTGGGCGTGGCGGCAGCAGGAGTTCGTGCGCGTGAAAGTCGACGGGCGCTGGCAATCCGGCGACCGGCTGCCGTCGGTGACCCCCGAGGCCTGGGCGCGCCGCGCCGACTACTGGACCCGGACGCTGGCCGCGCTCGATGCCATCGACGCCGATGCGCTCGGCGGCGAGGAGCGCATCAATGCCACGGTGTTCCGCGCCACGCTCGAAGCCAACGTCGCCAACGCGCAGTGGCGCACGTACGAGGCGCCGTTCAACAGCGACAGCTTCTTCTGGGGCGGCATCAATCCGCGCCAGCCGTTCCAGACCGAGGCCGACTGGCGTCGGTTCATCGGCCGGCTGGCGGATGTGCCGCGGTACTTCGACGAGCAGATCGCGAACATGGAGCGCGGCCTGGCGCGGGGCTGGAGCGTGCCGCGGGCGACGCTGGACGGCCGCGACAACACGCTCGATCCCTATGTGCAGACGGGCGAGGGCAATCCGCTGCTGGCGACCTTCGAGCGCATTCCTGCCAGCATCCCTGAGCCGGTGCGCACGCAACTGCGCGACGAGGGCCGGCGCGTGGTGCTGGAACGCGCGATCCCGGCGTACTCCAAGCTGCTGGGCTTCATCCGCGGCGAATACCTCCCGCGCACGCGCACCACGATCGCCGCCAGCGACCTGCCCGATGGTCGCGCGTTCTATCGCGCGCAGATCCGCGAGTACGTGACCCGCGACATGGACCCGCGGCAGATCCATGATCTGGGCCTGGCCGAAGTCGCGCGGATCACCGCCGAGATGGAGCAGGTCAAGCAGCGCGCCGGCTTCACCGGCACCTTGGCGCAGTTCATCGATTTCCTGCGCACCGACCCGCAGTTCTACGCGACCACGCCACGCGGACTATTGGCCGAGGCGTCGTTGATCGCCAAGAAGATCGACGGCCAGTTGCAGTACGTCGTCGGCACGCTGCCGCGCTACCGCTTCACGATCCTGCCGGTGGCCGATGACATCGCGCCGATCTACACCTCCGGTCGCGGTGGGCTGGAGGCGTGCTTCTTCAACACCTACGACCTGCCGTCGCGGCCGCTGTACAACCTGCCGGCGCTGGTGTTGCACGAATGCGCGCCGGGCCACAGCTTCCAGGCCGCGCTCGCGCTCGAGGCGCCGGCACGCCCGGACTTCCGCCAACAGACCTATTTCTCCGGCTACGGCGAGGGCTGGGGGCTGTATACCGAGTGGCTGGGTACGCGCATGGGCCTGTACGAGACGCCGTACGAGGAGTTCGGCCGACTGACGTTCGAGATGTGGCGCGCGGCGCGATTGGTGATCGACACCGGCCTGCACGAGTACGGCTGGACCCGCGAGCAGGCGATCGACTACCTCGCCAGCCACACCGCGCTCGCCAAGCACGATGTCGTGACCGAGGTCGACCGTTACATCTCCTGGCCGGGCCAGGCGCTGTCGTACTACATCGGCTACAAGACCATGCTCGACCTGCGCGCCGAAGCCGAGCGCGCGCTCGGGCCCGCCTTCGACCAGCGCCCGTTCCACGACACGATCCTGAATCTGGGCTCGGTGCCGCTGCCGGTGCTCGAGTCGGAGGTGCGGCGCTTCATCGCGGAAGAGAAGGCGAAGCCGGCCGCGCAAGGCTGACCGACGGCACAGGCGTACGCGCCGCCGGTGCGCGGTCTCACGGTTTGAGACGTCGCCGCGGCAGGCTGTGCGCATGTCCCGACGAACCGGCAGCGCCGACCTTCCCCTGCATGGCGGGCGCGTGCCCGCGTGGCTGGGCCGGCGCATGACCCGGCTGGGGGCGGTGCTATGCGAGGCCATCGTGCTCGAGTACGGGCGCGCCGAGCTGCTGCGCCGGTTGGCGCATCCGTTCTGGTTCCAGGCCTTCGGTGCGGTGATGGGCATGGACTGGCATTCGTCTGGCATCACCACCAGCGTGGTCGGCGCGCTCAAGCGCGGGCTGGCGCCGTTGTCGGGCGAACTCGGCCTGCATGTCTGCGGCGGGCGCGGGCGGCATTCGCGGGCGACCCCTGACGAACTGCTGGCGGTCGGCGCGCGCACCGGGCTCGACGGCGCGGCGCTGGCGCGCACCAGCCGGCTGGTCGCCAAGGTCGACAGCGCGGCGGTGCAGGACGGCTTCGATCTCTATCTGCACGGCTTCATCGTTGCCGACGACGGCCAGTGGGTCGTGATTCAGCAGGGGATGCACGGCGGGCGCGGGCAGGCGCGCCGCTATCACTGGCTGTCCGAAGGCCTGGAGAGCTTCGTCGACGCGCCGCATGCGGCGATCGACGGGCCGGGGCAGGGACGGATCGTCAATCTCGCCGACCGGCGCGCGGCGGCATCGCGCGCATCGCAGGTCGCGCTGCTGCGGGAGATGGCACCTGTGCAATTGGTGCGGGAGTTCGGGCAACTGGAGCGGGCCGCGGGTGCGGCGCCGGCACGTGCCGCGCGCGCGGCACCGGTCTCGATGGTGCCGGGCACGACCGGCGATCTGTTCGCGCCCGACGGTCACGACGTGGCGCCGCTGCAACCGCACCTGAGCCTTCCGGGCCATCACGACGTGCGCAGTGGCGATGTCGTGCTGCGGCGGCTGCATGGCGCCCTGGCCGCTGCGGCCGAGTGCGGCCCGCGCGATTTCACCGAACTGCTGCAGGTGCCGGGCGTAGGGGCGCGGACAGTGCGCGCGCTGGCGCTGGTCGCCGAGGTCGTGCACGGCACGCCGTGCCGGTTCAGTGATCCGGCGCGGTTCTCGCTGGCGCACGGCGGCAAGGACCGGCATCCCTATCCGGTGCCCACAAAGGTGTTCGACCACACGATCGAAGTGATGCGCACTGCGGTGACGCGCGCCAAGCTCGGCAACGACGACCGCCTGGCGGCGATCCGCCGGCTGGATGCGCAATCGCGCGCGCTGGAGGCGACCGCGGGCGGCCCGTCATTGGCGGCCTTCCTGGCCCAGGAGCGGGCCGCCTCGCACGCCTACGGCGGACGCAGCGTGTTCGGCTGGGAGCCGCCGGCCGATAACGCAGGCGCGTCGCGCGCGGGTTGAGGTATCCGCGAAGCGTCTGTCCCCACCCCAGTCCTCCACCCGTAAAGGGCGCAATGCCCCGCACGCGGGGGAGGGGCGCTGACCAGCGGACGTGGCGCTTCGCGATGCGGTCACCTCCCCCGCATCGCGGGTAGAGGTCGGCGTGCATTGCGCGCCGGGTGGGGACACGGGTTTCGGGCAGGACTCTCAAGGCACCGCGTAGCCGGCCTCGCGCAGCAGGCGGGCGGTCTCGATCAGCGGCAGGCCGATCAGTGCGGTCGGGTCGTCGCTGGTGATCGCCTCGAACAGGGCGATGCCCAGGCCTTCGCATTTGAAGCTGCCGGCGCAGTCGAAGGGCTGCTCGGCGTCGACGTAGCGTTCGATCGTCGCCCGGTCGAGGGCACGGAAGCGCACCTGCGTGCGGTCGAGAGCCTGGCGTGCCGGCTCGCCATTGCGGACCAGGGCCACGGCGGTGTGGAACACCACGGTGCGGCCAGCCATCGCCGACAACTGGACGATGGCGCCGTTGCGGTCGCCGGGCTTGCCCAGCGGCGCACCGTCGAGTGCGGCGACCTGGTCGGAGCCGATGACCCAGCTGTCCGGTGTATGGGTCGCCACGTCCACCGCCTTGGCCAGCGCTAGGCGCATCGCCAGTGTCTGCGCGTCCTCGCCCGGGGCGGGCGTCTCGGACACCTCGGGGCGCCGGCAGTCGAAGGGCAGGCGCAGGCGGGCGAGCAGGTCGCGGCGGTAGGGAGAGGTGGAACCAAGGATCAGGGGCGCGGGCATCGGGGGTCCTGTGGCATTGCATGGGGCAGGGAGGCGCGGTGTGCGCGGTCATCCTCGCCTGGATAGGGGGGGTCGCAGTGCGCCCACCTTTGCCTGCCTGCGGCTTACAATACAGACCCATCCGGCGCCTGCAGTGCGATCGACCCGTGTCGAACGATAGCGGCAGCATCGCCGGGCGGTCGAAGACGATTCCGGGGCGATGGCGTATTTGACAGGCTCCCGGCACCTCTTTAACATTCAGCGGCTTATGTCCGCGCAAATGCCCGAGTTGGTCGATGCTTGGCGTCTGGTCGCGGCTGCAAGCCGTCTGGAAGCCAAGGTTCCGTTGTCGTCAATGTCGCGTCTTCGCGATGTCCTGGCCGACACCGAAGCCGACGATGTCGTCTGCTCGATCGAGTTCGGTCGCGACGCGCTGCAGATCCCGTACGCGGAACTGCGGATCGACGCGATGCTGCCGCTGATGTGCCAGCGCAGCCTGCAGCGGTTCGTGCTGCCGGTCGCGACGGTGCAGCGGCTGGGCCTGATCCGCGACGAAGCGGACGAGGCCGGGCTGTTGCCGGAGTACGAAGCGCTGCTGGTCCCCGAGGACGGCATGCTGTCGCCGGCCACGCTGGTCGAGGACGAGCTGATTCTCGCGGTGCCGCTGATTCCGGCGGCCCCGGGGTCGGAGACGGTCGAACGCGATTGGCCGGTGTCGACCGAAGAAGAAACACGCGTCAATCCGTTCGCGGCATTGGCGGATCTCAAGAAAGAACGAAACAACTGAACCTGTTGCTGGAGCAATTCCCATGGCTGTGCAGAAATCCCGAGTGACCCCGTCCCGCCGTGGCCAGCGCCGCGCGCACGACAAGCTGAGCGCCAAGCTGCTGTCGACCGACCCGACGACCGGCGAGACCCATATCCGCCACCACGTCACGGCCGATGGCTACTACCGCGGCAAGCAGGTGATCCAGCCCAAGACGCGGATCGTCGAGGAAGACTGAGTCTTCCCACGGGTCCGTCGCATCGCGGCGGACCCTTCGGCGTGTATCAAGCGTTTTGGTATCACGCTTTCCAGGCGACGCGCCGCGTTGCGGCATAGCGCCGGTCGTTCTCGCAGATTCGCGAACGCGCCGGTCGCCGCCGTCCTTCCCAAGACGTTCATGAGGCGAGGGCAGTCCGCACGATGAGCAGCGAACGCATCTATTCCCGCATCGCAGGCACCGGCAGTTATCTGCCCGAGAAGGTGCTGACCAACGACGACCTGTCGAAGATCGTCGACACCAGCGATGAGTGGATCGCGTCCCGCACCGGCATTCGCGAGCGTCACATCGCGGCCGAAGGCGAGACCACCAGCGATCTGGCCTTCCATGCCGCCACGCGCGCGATGGAGGCGGCCGGCGTCTCGGCCGGCGAGCTCGACCTGATCATCGTCGGCACCACCACCCCCGACATCATCTTCCCGTCCACCGCCTGCTTGCTGCAGGCGCGGCTGGGCGCGGGCGGCTGCGGCGCGTTCGACGTCAACGCGGCCTGCTCGGGCTTCCTGTTCGCAATGTCGGTTGCCGACAAGTTCATCAAGTCCGGCGATGCGAAAACCGTGCTCGTGGTCGGCGCCGAGACCCTCACCCGCATGGTCGACTGGACCGAGCGCACGACCTGCGTGCTGTTCGGCGACGGTGCCGGGGCGGTGGTGCTCAAAGCCGATCGCGAGACCGGCATTCTCAGCACCCACCTGCACGCCGATGGTGCGAAGAAAGAACTGCTGTGGAACCCGGTCGGCGTGTCGGCCGGCTTCAAGCCCGACGAGCCCAATGCCGGCGTGCGCATCCGCATGGCCGGCAGCGAGGTGTTCAAGTACGCGGTCAAGGCGCTGGACTCAGCGGTGGACGAGGCGCTGCACGCCAATCGCCTGGATCGCCATGACATCGATTGGCTGATCCCGCACCAGGCCAACCTGCGCATCATCGAAGCGACCGCCAAGCGGCTGGAGATGCCGATGGACCGGGTGGTCGTGACCGTGGACCGGCATGGCAACACCTCGTCGGGGTCGGTGCCGCTGGCGCTGGACGAGGCGGTGCGGTCGGGTCGCGTCGAGCGTGGCCAGTTGCTGCTGCTGGAAGCCTTCGGCGGCGGATTCACATGGGGTTCGGCGCTGCTGCGCTACTGAGTGCAGATCGTGGCGCGCGCGTGACCGGTCCGGCCCGCGCGGACCGGCTGCGATCGCATGGAGGATGCCGCCATGGGCGTGCAATCGATCGTCATCGCCGGGCGCGAGGCCTGGCTCAAAGCCTACGAGGCCGGAGACAGCCGCAAGCTGACCCTCGGACTGCTCGACGCCATCGTCCGTGCGCTGGAAATCGATGCGCTGCGCCCGCCGCCGCATCCCGGCGGTGAGGAAGCCAAGGCCATCGAGTCGCGCCGCCTGGCCGAGCTCGAGGCGTTGGGGATCCGCGTGCCACGGGTGCTCGGGGAAGGCGAGTCGACGCTGTTGCTCAGCGACATCGGGACCACGCTGGCCGCGCGCCTGCGTGCGGCCGATGGCGATGCGCCCACGATCGATGCGCTGACCCGGCAGGTGATCGCCGCGATTTCCGACGCGCATGCGCGGGGCGCCTATTTCGGGCAGATGGTCCCGCGCAACATTACGATCGACGAAGCCGGCCGCGTGGGCTTCATCGACTTCGAGGAAGATCCACTCGAGGTCATGTCGCTGCCGCAGGCGCAGGCACGCGACTGGCTGCTGTTCGCCTTCGGCA
Source organism: Luteimonas sp. S4-F44 (assembly GCF_022637415.1). Classification (NCBI taxonomy): domain Bacteria; kingdom Pseudomonadati; phylum Pseudomonadota; class Gammaproteobacteria; order Lysobacterales; family Lysobacteraceae; genus Luteimonas; species Luteimonas sp. S4-F44. The sequence goes on along the minus strand of NZ_CP093340.1, from coordinate 2,208,916 downwards.
TCGCCAAGTACTACGACGGGCGCACCGAGGCGTTGGTCGAACTGCTCGCGCCGGCGCTGCGCGGCGAGCCCGGCGAGGTCGCACGCCATGCCGGGCAGGTGGGACGCCTGGAGGGGCTGGCGCGGCGCATGCAGTGGCTGGGGCGCTCTGCGCGGCATGTCGCCCACTCGATCCTCGTGGTGCATGCCGCGACGCTGCTGCCGCTGTTGGTGCTGGCGTTCGTGCTGTGGGACTGGATCGACGACGGTGAGATCGATCTACTGCAGATGTTGTTCTGAGCCGGCTGACTGGCCGCTGCGCTGTTGCGCCCAGGGCGTGACCGCGCGCACGCGTCGCCGTCCTGCATACGCCTGAGTACAGACAATGTCGTACCCGGGCCCTTATCATCGCCCCGGTTTTTTCCGCTGGAAGATCGTGTGACCGCATCGCACCTCGCATTCGTGTTTCCCGGGCAGGGCTCGCAGTCGCTGGGCATGCTCGGCGAACTGGCCGCGCAGTACCCGATCGTGGTCGACACGTTCGCCGAAGCCTCCGATGGTGCCGGCGTGGACCTGTGGGCGCTGGCCCAGCAGGGGCCCGAGGTCGAGTTGGGACGCACCGAGTTCACCCAGCCGGCGCTGCTGGCCGCCGGTGTCGCGGTGTGGCGCGCGTGGCAGCAGCGTGGCGGCGCGCGTCCGGCAGTGCTCGCCGGCCACAGCCTGGGCGAGTACACCGCGCTGGTCGCGGCCGATGCGCTGTCGCTGGCCGACGGTGCGCGGCTGGTGCGCCTGCGTGGTCAACTGATGCAGGACGCCGCGCCCGCCGGCACCGGTGCGATGGCCGCGGTCATCGGCGCCGAGGATGCGATGGTCGAGGCCCTGTGCCGCGACGTGTCTGCCGACACCTCGGTGGTGGTGCCGGCCAACTTCAATTCCCCGGGCCAGGTGGTGATTGGCGGACATGCCGACGCCGTCGACCGGGCGATCGCGCTGCTGGGCGAGCGCGGCGTGCGCAAGGTGGTGAAGCTGGCCGTCAGCGTGCCGTCGCATACCCCGCTGATGCGCGAGGCCGCCGACCGGCTGGCCGACGCGATGAGCGCGATTGCCTGGCAGGCGCCTGCGCTGCCGGTGGTGCAGAACGTCGATGCGGCCGTGCACGACGAGGTCGCGGCGGTCCGCGATGCGTTGGTGCGCCAGCTTTACCTGCCGGTGCAATGGACGCGCTGCGTCGAGGCGCTGGCCGCGCGCGGCACCACTCGCATCGCCGAGTGCGGGCCGGGCAAGGTGTTGGCGGGCCTGGTCAAGCGCATCGACAAGTCGATCGAGGCGCGTGCGCTGGGCCAGCCGGCCGATTTCGACGCCGCCCTGGCCGATTGGGCCGCCTGATCCCCGGGCGGCGGATCAGGCGGCCGGCGGATCGCGGGCAGGGGGGGTATCGCGCTGCGCGCCGCTGGCCTGATCGATCCGTGACCCCGCTGTAGATCCGTCGCACCCCGACGTCTTTTTTACGGAGCATTCCATGAGCACAACGCTTTCGGGCGAGATCGCCCTCGTCACTGGTGCCAGCCGCGGCATCGGTGCCGCGATTGCCGACACCCTGGCCGCGCAGGGCGCGACCGTGATCGGCACCGCGACCAGCGAGGCCGGCGCTGCGAAGATCGGCGAGCGTCTGGCCGCGCATGGCGGCCATGGCCGTGTGCTGGACGTGGCGCAGGCCGGCGCGATCGAGGCGCTGATCGAGTCGATTGCCGCCGAGTTCGGCGCGATCTCGATCCTCGTCAACAACGCCGGGATCACCCGCGACAATCTGCTGATGCGCATGAAGGACGAGGACTGGCAGGCCATCCTCGACACCAATCTGACCAGCGTCTACCGCAGCTCCAAGGCGGTGATGCGCGGCATGATGAAGGCGCGCCGCGGCCGCATCGTCAACATCGCCTCGGTGATCGGCGTGACCGGCAACGCCGGCCAGGCCAACTACGCCGCAGCCAAGGCCGGGATCATCGCCTTCAGCAAGTCGCTGGCCAAGGAGATCGGTTCGCGCGGGGTCACGGTCAACGTCGTCGCGCCCGGCTTCATCGCCACTGACATGACCCGCGACCTGCCCGAGGCCTCCAAGGCCGCGCTGACCGAGCAGATCGCGCTCGGCCGCCTGGGCGAGCCGAACGACATCGCGCAGGCGGTGGCGTTCCTGGCCGGCCCGTCCGCCGCCTACATCACCGGTGAAACCCTGCATGTCAACGGCGGCATGTACATGCCCTGAGACGGCCGTCACCGTCGTCCTGATTTCGAGGGCAAGTCATTGAATGGCAAGGGCTTTGATGGTGGTGCGCCCGCTGCCCGGCTTTCCCTTACACTATCCACCGCAAATCGCCTCCCCGGAGCAGAAGACCTATGAGCAACATCGAAGAGCGCGTCAAGAAAATCGTGATCGAGCAGCTGGGCGTCAAGGAAGACGAGGTCAGCAACAACGCCTCGTTCGTCGACGACCTGGGCGCCGACTCGCTGGATACCGTCGAGCTGGTGATGGCGCTGGAAGAAGAGTTCGAGTGCGAGATCCCGGACGAAGAAGCCGAGAAGATCACCTCGGTGCAGCAGGCGATCGACTACATCAAGGCACACGCCAAGGGCTGATGCCCGCGTCCTGTGTCGCGCCGCTTCGCGGTGCGCGCAGGTGCCGACCGGTCCGCCGGTCGGCTACCCGATCCGAATCTGTCACGAGGCCGCACTGCGGCCTCGTGCGTATCGGCGGCCGCGATCTGCGCCGCATCACGTCAGGAGTTCACCATGGCCAAGCGCCGCGTCGTCATCACGGGCATCGGCATTCTCTCGCCGCTGGGCAACGACCTGGCTTCGAGTTGGGACGGTATCGTCAACGGGCGTTCGGGCATTGGTCCGATCACGCATTTCGACGCCTCCAACTTCGCCACGCGCATCGCCGGCGAGGTCAAGGGCTTCGATCCCGCGCAGTGGATCGGACCGAAAGACATCAAGAAGATGGACCCGTTCGTGCACTACGGCGTGGCCGGCGGCCTGATGGCGATCGCCGATGCCGGGCTGGAGATCCGTGAGGCGGACGCCGAGCGTATCGGCGTGGCGATCGGCGCGGGCATCGGTGGCCTGAAGGGCATCGAGGAGACCGCGATCAAGTACCACGAGGGCGGCCCGCGCAAGATCTCGCCGTTCTACGTGCCCAGCACGATCATCAACATGATTTCCGGCCAGGTCTCGATCATGACCGGGGCCAAGGGACCGAACATCGCCGCGGTCACCGCGTGCACGACGGCCACCCACAACATCGGCCTGGCGATGCGCATGATCCAGTACGGCGATGCCGACGTGATGATCGCGGGCGGCGCCGAGTTCGCGACCACGCCCACCTCGGTCGGCGGTTTCTGCTCGATGAAGGCGCTGTCCACGCGCAACGACGACCCGACCGCGGCCTCGCGGCCGTGGGATCGCGACCGCGACGGCTTCGTCATGGGTGATGGCGCTGGCATCCTGGTGCTCGAAGAGTACGAGCGCGCCAAGGCGCGCGGTGCGCGCATCTATGCCGAGGTCGCCGGTTTTGGCATGAGCGGCGACGCCTACCACATGACCGCGCCCAGCGAGAACGGCGAGGGCGGCGCCCGCTGCATGCGCGCGGCGATCGCCGATGCCGGCATCGACGCCTCGCAGATCGGCTACATCAACGCGCACGGCACCTCGACGCCGGCCGGCGATCTGGCCGAGACGATGGGCATCAAGAGCGTGCTCGGCGACCAGGCCGGCAAGGTGATGGTCAGCTCGACCAAGTCGATGACCGGCCACCTGCTCGGCGCGGCCGGCGGCGTGGAAGCGGTGTTCTCGGCGATGGCGCTGCACGCCGGCATCATTCCGCCGACCATCAACCTCGACCATCCGGGCGAGGGCTGCGATCTCGACTATGTCCCGCACACCGCGCGGCAGGTGCAGGTCGAGTACGCGATGTCGAACTCGTTCGGCTTCGGCGGCACCAACGGTTCGCTGGTGTTCCGCAAGGTCTGACGCTGCGTTGCATTGGAAAGCAGAAGGCCCGCGAAAGCGGGCCTTCTGTGCATGCGGTATTCCTTGAGCTCAGCCCCGCTTCCACCGCACGCCCTGCGGCGTGTCCTCGAGCACGATGCGTTCGGCGGCCAGCTGGTCGCGGATGGCGTCGGCGCGGGCGAAGTCGCGGGCGGCCTTGGCGGCCACGCGTTCGTCGATCAAGGCCTGGATGCGGGCGTCGTCGTCTTCGCTGGCGCCGCGGGCGAACCAGTCGGCCGGCGCCTGCTGCAGCAGGCCCAGGGCGAGACCGGCGCCGAGTAGCTCGGTCTTCAGCGCCGCGCGCGTGGCCTCGTCGTCGGCCTTGCGGGCTTCGCCGGCGATCCGCGCGATCTCGGCCAGCGCCGCCGGCGTGTTGAGGTCCTCGTCAAGCACACGCTCGATTGCCTCGGGAATCCGCGGCGTCGCATCGATGTCGGCCAGATCGCGCAGCGTCCCATACAGCCGGTCCAGCGTCCGCACCGACTGTTCGATCAGCGCGTCCGACCAGTCCAGCGGCTGGCGGTAGTGCGCCGACAGCAGCGCGTAGCGCAGCGCCTCGGGCGGGTGGGCGCGGACCAGGTCGTGCACGCGCTCGATGTTGCCCAACGACTTGGACATCTTGCTGCCGGCGAAGGTCAGCATGCCGTTGTGCAGCCACACGCGCGCGAACGGTGCGCCGCCGTGCGCGCATTCGCTCTGCGCGATCTCGTTCTCGTGGTGCGGGAACTGCAGGTCGACGCCGCCGGCGTGGATGTCGATCGTGGTGCCCAGATGCGCGGCCGCCATCGCCGAGCACTCGATATGCCAGCCCGGGCGACCGCGACCCCACGGCGAATCCCAGCCGGGCAGGGCATCGGTCGAGGGCTTCCACAGCACGAAGTCGCCGGGGCCGCGCTTGTAGGGTGCGACTTCGATGCGGGCCCCGGCGAGCATGTCGTCGGGGTCGCGGCGCGAGAGCTTGCCGTACCCGGCGAAGGTGTCGACCGCGAACAGCACGTGACCTTCGGCGGCGTAGGCGTGACCGGCGGCGATCAGCGATTCGATCATCGCGATGATGCTGTCGATGTGCGCGGTCGCGGCCGGTTCGATGTCCGGCGGGGCGACGCCGAGCGCGGCCATGTCTTCGCGGTAGGCGGCGACGAAGCGGTCGGTGATCGCCGAGATCGGCACGCCCTGGGCGGCCGCAGCGGCATTGATCTTGTCGTCCACGTCGGTGATGTTGCGCGCGTAGCGCAGCGCGCCGTACCGCCGGCGCAGCAGGTCGGCGAGCACGCCGAACACGACCGGGCCGCGGGCATTGCCGATGTGCACGTAGTTGTAGACGGTGGGGCCGCAGACGTACATCGTCGGGCACGCGGGGTCGAGTGGGGCGAAGGGCTCCACCTGACGGCTCAGGCTGTTGTACAGGTGCAGGGACATTGCGCGCTCGCCGGATAACCGCTCGATTCTAGCGGCGAGGCGCCGCCGGTGACAGGCCGCGCCACAGCCTTTGGACACCGGCCAATCGGGCCGGATCACGACAGCGAGGATTCAGCCCCGGTCGCCAGGGGGCGCCTACACTGGTTCGGTGCCCACGCTCGCCCGTCGAATCCGCCGCTCGTCCATGCCGGTGCCCGTTCTGGCCCTGCTGGCCGTGGCTGCGCCCGGGGCGGCGTTCGCACAATCGGCGCCGCCCGTGTCCCCGACGCCGCAGCAGATCGAGAACGCACGCATCGAGTACGCCCAGGTGCTGCGCGCCGAGCCGGTGTACCAGACGTTGCGCGCCACCAGCATGGTCGAGCGTTGCGAGGCGACCACGCCGGTGACGGCCGAGGCGCAGCGTCGCGGCTTCGCCCGGGTGGTGGGGGCGGTCAAGGACGTGCTGCGTTCGGACGACGACAAGGTCGAGGAGGTCGACCGCTCGGCCGGTGGCGACTGCCGCATGGTGCCGGTCGAACGCGAGTTCCGCCGGCCGATCGCCTATGACGTCGACTACGTGCACAAAGGCGTCAAGTACCGCTCCCGGCTGCCCTACGATCCCGGCAACCGCTTGCGCGTGCGCGTCTCGGTGACACCGGTCGTCGAGCCCAGGTGAGGGGGAGGTCTCGCGCCTGTTGCAGCGCAGCGCGGCGCGTGCGAGGATGCGCGCCCATGACCGCATGCCGCGCCGACGCCGATATCCTGACCTCCGCCCGTATGGCGTCGGGCATGACCTCGCGCGCGCGTCGACCGCAAGCCCACATCCTCCCGGGCTAGACGGAACCTGCCTGCGCGTCCGCGCGGTATCCGACCAAACCCGGCCCATGCCGGGTTTTTTCGTTTCCGCGCCGGCCACTCCTTTCCCGCCTTCCCACGAGCCCATTGCCGATGACCGCCATCCGCCATTTCCTCAACACCCAGGACTGGAGCCGCGCCGACCTGGACGCCGTGCTGGCCGATGCTGCGCGCTTCAAGCGCGAGAGGCTTGGCGACGCGCTCAAGGGCAAGTCGATCGCGCTGGTGTTCTTCAACCCGTCGATGCGCACGCGCACCAGCTTCGAGCTCGGCGCGTTCCAGCTCGGCGGCCACGCCATCGTGCTGCAGCCCGGCAAGGACGCCTGGCCGATCGAGTTCGACCTGGGCACGGTGATGGACGGCGACACCGAGGAGCACATCGCCGAAGTCGCGCGGGTGCTGGGCCGCTACGTCGACATGATCGGCGTGCGCGCGTTCCCGAAGTTCGTCGACTGGCAGTACGACCGCCAGGACATCGTGCTCAAGTCCTTCGCCAAGTACTCGCCGGTGCCGGTCATCAACATGGAGACCATCACCCATCCCTGCCAGGAACTGGCGCACGCGCTGGCCTTGCAGGAGCACTTCGGCACGACCGACCTGCGCGGCAAGAAGTACGTGCTGACCTGGACCTACCACCCCAAGCCGCTCAACACCGCAGTCGCCAACTCGGCGCTGACCATCGCCACGCGCTTGGGCATGGACGTGACCCTGCTGTGCCCGACGCCGGACTACGTGCTCGACGAGCGCTATATGGACTGGGCCCGGCAGAACGTCGTCGAGAGCGGCGGCTCGCTGGCCGTCAGCCACGACATCGACAGTGCCTACGCCGGCGCAGACGTGGTCTACGCCAAGAGCTGGGGCGCGCTGCCGTTCTTCGGCAACTGGGGGCCGGAGAAGCCGATCCGCGACCAGTACCAGCACTTCATCGTCGACGAGGCGAAGATGGCGCTGACCAACAACGGCGTGTTCTCGCACTGTCTGCCGCTGCGGCGCAACGTCAAGGCGACCGACGCGGTGATGGACTCGCCACAGTGCATCGCCATCGATGAAGCCGAGAACCGCCTGCATGTGCAGAAGGCGGTCATGGCGACCCTGATGCGCTGACCCGCGCCGCATCCTCATCCAACCCCTTTTTCGCCTCTCCACGGACCACGCCCCATGACCAGCGCCAGCACCTCCCGCGACATCGTCCTCGCCTTCTCAGGCGGCCTCGACACCAGCTTCTGCGTGCCTTACCTCAAAGAGCAGGGCTGGACCGTGCACACGGTGTTCGCCGACACCGGCGGCGTGGATGCCGAAGAGCGTGCGTTCATCGAGCAGCGTGCGGCCGAACTGGGCGTCGCCAGCCACGTCACCATCGATGGGGGCCCGGCGATCTGGGACGGCTTCGTCAAGCCCTTCGTCTGGGCCGGCGAGGCCTACCAGGGCCAGTACCCGCTGCTGGTGTCGGACCGGTATCTGATTGTCGATGCCGCGCTTGCGCGCGCCGCCGAACTGGGCACGAATGCGATCGCGCACGGCTGCACCGGCATGGGCAACGATCAGGTGCGCTTCGACCTGGCGGTCAAGGCGCAGGGCGATTACCGCATCGTGGCGCCGATCCGCGAGATCCAGAAAGAACACACCCAGACCCGTGCCTACGAACAGGCGTATCTGGAAGAACGGGGGTTTGGCGTGCGCGCCAAGCAGCAGGCCTACACGATCAACGAGAACCTGCTGGGCGTGACCATGTCCGGCGGCGAGATCGATCGCTGGGAGGCGCCGGGCGAGGGCGCGCGCGGCTGGTGCGCGCCGCGTGCGCAGTGGCCGGAAGCGCCGCTGCAGGTCACGCTGCGTTTCGAGCAGGGCACGGCGGTCGCCCTCGATGGCGAAACGCTGCCGGGCGCGCAGATCCTGGCCAAGCTCAACGCCCTGTTTGCGCCCTACGGCGTGGGACGCGGCGTCTACACCGGCGACACTGTGATCGGGCTCAAGGGCCGCATCGTCTATGAGGCACCGGGTCTGATCTCGCTGCTGGCCGCGCACCGCGCGCTCGAAGACGCCGTGCTGACCAAGCAGCAGAACCGCTTCAAGCCCGAGGTCGCGCGCAAGTGGACCGAGCTGGTGTACGAAGGCTTCTTCCACGATCCGCTCAAGACCGACATCGAGGCGTTCCTGACCTCGTCGCAGGCGAACGTGACCGGTGAGGTCGTGCTCGAGACCCGCGGCGGCCGCGTCGATGCGGTGGCGGTGGCGTCGCCGCACATCCTCAACGCCAAGGGTGCGACTTATGCACAGTCGGCCGACTGGGGCGTCGAGGAGGCGGAAGGGTTCATCAAGTTGTTCGGCATGAGCTCCACGCTGTTCGCGCAAGTCAACCGCTGACGTTGGCTCCCTCCCTCCGGGAGAGGGGGCACTGCAGTAAGCCTTCGGAACCGACCCAGGCGCTTCTCGACGTGTCGTGAGGCGCCCCTCATCCGCCCCTTCGTGGGCACCGTCTCCCGATGGGAGATGGAAATGTCGTGATGGACCTCATGCACGCACTGCGCATCAGCACCGACAAGCAGGAACTGGATCTGACGCTGATCCATCGCTTCCTCAGCGAGCAGGCCTATTGGTCCCCCGGCATCCCGCTGGAGACGGTGCGGCGGGCGATCGCCGGTTCGCTGTGCTTCGGTGGCTATGTCGAGGGGGCATCGCAGGTGGCGTTCGCACGGGTGATCACCGACGGCGCGACCTTCGCTTACCTGGCCGACGTGTTTGTGCTCGACGCGCATCGCGGTCGCGGCTACGGCAAGCAGCTGGTGGCGGCGATCATGGCCCATCCGCAGCTGCAGGGCCTGCGCCGCTTCATGCTCGCCACGTCCGATGCGCATGCGCTGTACGCCCGGTACGGCTTCGCCGCGCCGGCACGGCCGCAGACGCTGATGGAAATCGCCCATCCCGACCTCTATCGCAGCCCCACCACGGTGGCCTGATGACCATGACCGATCTGCTCACCTCCACGCTCGATCACCTGCAGGCGCTGGTGGCCTTCGACACCCGCAACCCGCCGCGCGCGATCGGCGCCGATGGCATTTTCGACTACATCCGTGCGCAGCTGCCCAGTTTCGCAGTCGAGGTGGTCGACCACGGCGCGGGTGCGGTCAGCCTGTACGCGGTGCGCGGCGCGCCGAAGGTTCTGTTCAACGTGCATCTGGATACCGTGCCCGACTCGCCGGCCTGGTCGGCCGATCCGCATACGATGCGGCGCCTGGACGACCGCGTGGTCGGGCTGGGCGTCTGCGACATCAAGGGCGCGGCCGCGGCGTTGATTGCTGCGGCCAACGCCTGCGACGGCGATGCGGCTTTCCTGTTCTCGTCCGACGAAGAAGCCAACGATCCGCGTTGTATCGCCGCGTTCCTGGCGCGTGGGCTGACGTTCGACGCGGTGCTGGTCGCCGAGCCGACGCAGTGCGAGGCGGTGCTGGCGCATCGCGGTATCAGCTCGGTGCTGATGCGCTTCGCCGGCCGTGCCGGGCACGCCTCCGGACGCCAGGACCCGGCCGCGAGCGCGCTGCACCAGGCGGTACGCTGGGGCGATCGCGCGCTCGACTACGTCGCCTCGCTCGACGCCGAGCGTTTCGGCGGGCTGACCGGTCTGCGCTTCAACATCGGACGGATCGACGGCGGCATCAAGGCCAACATGATCGCGCCCGAGGCCGAATTGCGCTTCGGATTCCGGCCGCTGCCGTCGATGGACGTCGATGGGCTGCTGGCGACCTTCGCCGGCTTTGCCGAGCCTGCGGCCGCGCATTTCGAGGAGACCTTCCGTGGGCCGAGCCTGCCGTCCGGCGATGTCGCCCGCGCCGAAGAGCGGCGGCTCGCCGCGCGCGACATCGCCGATGCGTTCGACCTGCCGATCGGCAATGCGGTGGACTTCTGGACCGAGGCCTCGTTGTTCTCGGCCGCCGGTCATACTGCGTTGGTGTACGGGCCGGGCGACATCGCCCAGGCACATACCGCCGACGAGTTCGTGACCCTCGACCAGCTGCAGCGTTACGCCGATGCGGTGTACCGGGTCATCGACGGCGGTTCGCGCACATGAGTGCGTCACCCGATCCGCACCGTCGCGCCGCCGCGACCTGACGCAGCGGCCGATCGTCCTCCTTCCCGTCCGCGCCCGGTGCGCGGCACAGCATAAGCCCAGACCCATGCACGCACACCAACAGACCCGCCAGACCATCGTGCGCCTGCTCTCGAGCATGGCCAGCGCGAAAGAGATCAGCCAGTACCTCAAGCGCTTCTCGCAGCTCGATGCCAAGCGCTTCGCCGTGGTCAAGGTCGGCGGCGCGGTGCTGCGCGACGAACTCGACGACCTGACCTCGTCGCTGTCGTTCCTGCAGGAGGTCGGCTTGACCCCGATCGTGCTGCATGGCGCCGGCCCGCAGCTGGACGCCGAACTGTCGGCGGCCGGGATCGAGAAGACGACCGTCGACGGCCTGCGCGTGACCACGCCCGAAGCGCTGGCGATCGTGCGCCGGGTGTTCCAGGCCGCGAACCTGCGCCTGGTCGAGGCGCTGCAGAAGAACGGGGCGCGGGCGACCTCGATCACCGGCGGCGTGTTCGAGGCGCATTACCTCGATCGCGAAACCTACGGCCTGGTGGGCGAGGTGGAGCGCGTCAATCTGGCGCCGATCGAGGCCAGCCTGCAGGCCGGTTCGATCCCGGTGATCACGAGCCTGGGCGAAACCGCCTCGGGCCAGATCCTCAACGTCAACGCCGACTTCGCCGCCAACGAACTCGTGCGCACGCTGCAGCCTTACAAGATCATCTTCCTGACCGGCACCGGCGGTCTGCTCGATGAGAGCGGCAAGGTCATCGACTCGATCAACCTGTCGACCGAGTACGACCACCTGATCCGGCAGCCTTGGCTGCACGGCGGCATGAAGGTCAAGATCGAGCAGATCAAGGACCTGCTCGAAGGGTTGCCGCTGGCCTCGTCGGTATCGATCACCCGGCCTGCGGATCTGGCCAAGGAACTGTTCACGCACAAGGGCTCGGGTACGCTGGTGCGGCGCGGCGAGCGCGTGCTGCGCGTCACCTCCTGGGACGCGCTCGACCTGCCACGGCTGCGCACGTTGATCGAGTCGAGCTTCGGACGCACACTGGCCGACGATTACTTCGAACGTACGCCGCTGCTGCGCGCCTACGTCAGCGAGAACTACCGGGCCGCGGTCGTGCTGAGCGCCGCCGAGGGCAGTACCTATCTCGACAAGTTCGCCGTGCTCGACGACGCCCAGGGCGAAGGCCTGGGGCGCGCGGTCTGGCAGGTGATGCGCGAGGAGACGCCGCAGCTGTTCTGGCGTTCGCGTCACCACAATCCGGTCAACATCTTCTACTACGCCGAGTCCGACGGCTGCATCAAGCAGGAGAAGTGGAAGGTGTTCTGGTACGGCCTCGACGGCTTCGAGCAGATCCAGCGCTGCGTGGCCCATTGCGCAACACGCGCCGCCACGCTGGCGGGCTGAGGACTCCAACATGAAGGACAAGAAGACCATCGGTATCGTCGGCGCGCGCGGCCACACCGGCAGCGAGCTGATCCGCCTCGTCGCCGCGCATCCGGGGCTCGAACTGCTGTTCGTGTCCTCGCGCGAGCTCGACGGCCAGCGCGTGGCCGACCACAACGACGCCTGGCAGGGTGCGCTGCGCTTCGAGAATCTCGATGCCGACGCGGTGGCGGCCAAGGGCGCCGATGCGGTGATCCTGGCGCTGCCCAACGGCAAGGCAGCGCCGTTCGTCGCCGCGCTCGACGCGGCCCGGCCCGAGACGGTGATCGTCGACCTGTCGGCCGACTACCGCTTCGACCCGGCCTGGTACTACGGCCTGCCGGAGCTGACCCGCGACACCTACGCCGGCCAACGGCGCATCAGCAATCCCGGCTGTTATGCCACCGCGATGCAGTTGGCGATCGCGCCGCTGCTCGATCAGCTCGCCGGCCCCCCGCAGTGTTTCGGCGTGTCCGGCTACTCGGGCGCGGGCACCACGCCGTCGGACAAGAACAATGTCGCGCTGCTGGCCGACAATCTGATGCCCTATGCACTGACCGGCCATGTGCACGAGCGCGAGGTCTCCGCCCGGCTTGGTGTGCCGGTCGAGTTCATGCCGCACGTGGCACCGCATTTCCGCGGCATCACGATGACCGTGAACCTGTGGCTGCGCGCACCGATGTCGCGCGATGCGGTCAAGGCGCGTTTCGAGGCCCGCTACGCGGGCGAGCCGCTGGTCGAGGTGGTCGATGAGGCGCCGTGGGTGAGCCGCATCGCCGGCCAGCACGGTGCCCAGGTCGGTGGCTTCGCGATGGCCCAGGGCAATGGCCGCGTGGTCGTGGTCGCCACGCTCGACAATCTGCTCAAAGGCGCGGCGACCCAGGCGATGCAGAATCTCAACCGCGCGCTGGGATTCGATGAGCTGACCGCAATTCATTGATGCGAATCCCTCGCAAAAGCCCGCACCTGCCTGTGCGGGGATTCACAAGTCCATTCCGAGACGCACTACGATGAGCAATCTCCTCTGGCAGAAGCCCGGCGTCGCCGTCGACACCCAGATCCAGGCGTTCCTGGCCGGCGACGACGTGATCCTCGACCGCGAGTTTTTCCTGCACGACATCGCCGCCAGCGCCGCACATGCACAAGGCCTGCAGCGGGTGGGCATCCTGTCGGCCGACGAACTCGCCGGCCTGGAGCGCGAGCTGGCGACGCTGGCTGAGGACTTCCGCAGCGGTGTGTTCGTGCTCGATGACCGTTTCGAGGACGGCCATTCGGCGATCGAGTCGCGGCTGACCGAGCGCCTGGGCGATGCCGGCCGGCGCATCCACACCGGTCGCAGCCGCAACGACCAGGTGCTGGTCGCCACCCGTCTGTGGCTCAAGGACAAGCTGACGCGTCTGGCCGCGCTGTCGCGCGAGGTCGCGAAGATCGCGCTGGATCGTGCCGAGGCCGAACGCGACCTGCCGATTCCCGGCTACACCCACATCCAGCGCGCCGTGCTGTCCTCGGGCGGCATGTGGTGGTCGGGCTGGGCGGAGGCCTTCATCGACGATGCGGTGCGTGCGGCCGACACCCTGGCGCTGATCGACTGCAATCCGTTGGGCACCGCGGCCGGTTATGGCGTCAACCTGGCACTTGACCGGGATCACACGACCGCCGCGTTGGGTTTTGCGCGGCTGCAGGTCTCGCCGGTCTACGCGCAGCTCTCGCGCGGCAAGTTCGAACTCGCCGCGCTCGAAGCCCTGGGCAGCGCTACGCTCGACCTGCGTCGCCTGGCCTGGGACCTGTCGCTGTTCACCAGCGCCGAATACGGCTTCGTCGCGCTGCCGGCGCAGTACACCACCGGCAGCTCGATCATGCCCAACAAGCGCAATCCAGATGTCGTCGAGCTGATGCGCGCTACGCATGCCAGTGTTGCGGCGGCGCGCACCGAGATCGAACAACTGCTGTCGCTGCCGTCGGGTTACCACCGTGACCTGCAGAGCTCCAAGGGCGCGATCTTCCACGGGTTCGGTCGCGGCCTGGCGGCACTGGAACTGCTGCCGGCCTTGCTGGCGAATCTGGAGTGGCGCGAAGACCGGCTGCGCGCGGCGGTCGATTCGGGCATGTACGCGACCGATGTTGCGGTCGAGGCGGCGATCGCCGGCGTGCCGTTCCGCGAGGCCTACCAAGCGGCTGCGGCCAGCGCCGACACCGCCGGTCAGGGCCGCACCCCCGAGGACAGCCTGGCCGCACGGACTTCGCCGGGCGGCGCCGCCGATCTGCGGCTCGACAGTCTGCGCGCGCGCTGGGAGGCGCTCGCATGAGCACGACGACGCGCTACCTGGTGCTGGCGATGCGGCGGCCCGACTTCGACCCCTCGGTCATCGCGCCGCATCTGGCGTTCCTCGACGACCTGCGCGCCCGCGGCCTGCTGGAGATGACCGGCGGCTTCGGCGACGGCAGCGGTGGGGCTTACGTGTTGCGCAATGTCGCCTCGCTCGAGGATGTCCAGGCCATCGTCGCGGCCGATCCGCTCGCACTGCAGCGCACGAGCGATCTCGTCGTCCGTGAATGGCACACACGCTGAGCCGCGCCCCATGCCCGCTCCCCGCACCGAGGCCTTTCCCGAGCAGGCGCTGCCGCCGTGGCGCCGCGCGGTGCTCAAGGTGGGCAGCAGTCTGCTGGCCGCCGATGGCGGCGGGCTGTCGCCGCAGTACGCCGCCGCGCTCGCCGGTTTCGTGCGCGCCGTGCATGCCGCCGGGCGCGAGGTCGTGCTGGTCTCGTCGGGGGCAGTGGCCGCCGGCCGCGCGATCCTGCAGGCCGGCGGTGAACCGGGCGCACCGATGGCCGAACGCCAGGCGTTGGCCGCGCTCGGCCAGGCCCGGCTGACCGGGTTCTGGCAGGGCTTCTTCGAGCGCCCCGTCGCCCAGGTGCTGCTGACCCACGACGACCTGCGCAATCGTCGCCGTTATCTCAATGCGCGCGCCACGTTGCAGGCGCTGCTGCGCCACCGAGCATTGCCGGTGGTCAACGAGAACGACACCGTGTCGGTGGACGAACTCAAGCTGGGCGACAACGACAACCTCGCTGCGATCGTCGCCGCGCTGGTCGATGCCGACGTGTTGTTCATCGCCACCGATATCGATGGCCTCTACGACGCTGACCCGCGGGTGGAGCCGTTTGCCCGGCCGATGCCGGTGGTCGCCCAGATGAGCGGCTCGCTGCTCGCGGTCGCCGGCGGTGCGGGCAGCAGTGTCGGCACCGGCGGCATGCGCACCAAGCTCGAAGCCGCCCAGCGCGCGGCCTCGGCCGGCATCGCGACCGTGCTGTTCAACGGCCGTCGCGCCGATGTGCTCGAGGCGTTGGCCCACGACCGGCTGACCGGGACACGCATCCATGCGCTGCGCACGCGGCTGGCGGCGCGCAAGCACTGGCTGCGCAACGCGCCGGCCGAGCCTGGCGCACTGGTCGTCGACGCCGGCGCCGCCCACGCGCTGGTGGAGAAGGGGGCGTCGCTGCTGCCCGGTGGCGTGGTCGCGGTCGAAGGGACATTCCGCCGCGGCGACCTGGTCGAGATCGTGTCGCGCGATGGCGGTGGCCAGGACGCGATCGCGCGCGGTGTCAGCCAGTACTCGGCCGACGACATCCGGCGCCTGTTGCGCCGTCACACGCGCGACATCGAGTCGGTGCTCGGCTACAGCTACGGCGGCAACATCGTCCACCGCGACGATCTGGTGCTGACATGACCGGCGCCCAGCGGGGCAAGGCCGTGCTGGCGGTGGGCCTGGGCCTGGCGATGGTCGTCGGCATCCCGCTGTTGATCGCCTGGATGCTGTCGCGCCATGCCGACAGTCGGATCCAGTCCGGCCCGCTGCTGCTCGACGATACCGAGGCACCGCAGATGGCGTTCGTGCTCGAAGACACCCGTGCACAGGCGGTCGAGAACGGCCTCGTGCGCAGCCGCTCGCGCCAGTACGCGCAAGTCGTCGACATGCGCGACGGCCGGCTGCTGTGGAGCCGTCGCCTGGACGCCGAGGATGCGCAGGGTCGCGACTGGGGCCGCGGCACATTGCTCGGTGCATCGCAGCGCAACCTATTCGCATGGCGCAACGCGGTTTACGCCTTCGATCGGACCGATGGCCGCCGGGTGACGCCGGACGGCCCACTGGCCTCGCCGGTGCAACGCGCGCACTACGACGTGCAGGCCGGACAGTTGGCGATCGTCGACGGGCAGGGCCGCGCCTGGCGCGTCGACGGCGACACGCTGGCGACGACGGCGGCAGACGAGATCGATCCGGCGACGCTGTTCGACGAGGCCCAGCCGAGCACGTCCGCGCCTGCATTGGCATTGGCCTCGGCCGCGGTCGACGCCGACGGCCTCTGGACGCTGCTGGCGGCACCCGCCGAGGCGCAGGCGCTGGCCGCTGGGCGCGAGCGCAGCGGCGACGACATGCTCGATGCGCGCCGCCAATGGCTGCGTGGGCGGCTGGATTGGCGATCGCCCGAGGCCAACCGTGTTGCGCCTGTGGGCGAGGCGGTGTTCATCCGCGGCGTGTTTCTGCGCGACCCGGCGCGGGCGCCATTGGACGTCGAGACGGTGCTCTCGCAGGTCGGTGCCGAGGACGAAGTGCCGACGCCCGAGTCGCCGCGCATGCCGCATTTCGGGCGCGAGCCGTCCGATTTCCCCAGCGAGGCCGCCTATCGGCAGGCACGGGCGCGTTACCGCGCGCAGCTCCCGGCGGCGCTGCGCCGGTTCCACGACGAGCAAGCGGACTACCGACGCGCGATGGCGGCCTACCGCGAGCAGCGGCAGCAGGCCGATGCGCGTGCGCGGCAGGCGCGCGATGCGCGCAATGCTTATATCAGGGCAATGCGTGGCCTGCTGCGGCGTGCCCCGCTCGCGGCCGACGATGCGCTGTGGACGGTCGGTGCTAGGCACGATCGTCTGGTCCTGCACGCCCGCGACGCGGCGCGCGGTGCGCCGCAACTGCTCAGCGCGGTCGGCGAGGACGGTGTCGTGAGCTGGACGCTGGCGCTGGGCGTGGAGCGGCTCGATGCGATCTGGCGCACGCGCGACGGCGCCCTGCTGGCCGCTGGTCGCAGCGACGATGCGCGTTCGGATGTGCTGTTGCGGGTGGACCCGGGCCGCGGCACCGGCTGGCGCTACCTGGCGCGGACACGCGACACGCAGCCGCTGGCGCCGGAGGCGACGCGATGATCGAACTGGGGTTGGTGCTCGCGGCGATGGCGCTGGTGGTGCTGGCGTCGGTGTGGGCTGCCGTGTGGCCGCTGCGACACTGGCGACGCGTGCGCCGGATCGCCACCGCTGGCGTGCGTCGCGAGGCCGAGGTGCTGGCGGCGACCGCGGGGCCGGGCGCGGAGACCACGGTGACCTTGGCGTTCGACAACCTGGGCGGCCATCGGATCCAGGAGGCGGTGACGCTGGTCGACACCCGGCCGCAGCTGCGCCGGTTCGCGCCCGGTGCGCACCTGTCGGTGCGGCTGGCGCCGGACCCGCGTCGCGCGCCGCAACTGGTCATCGAAGGCGGGCGTTCGCGCCCGGCCCGCTGGGTCTGGGCCTTGCCGCTGCTGCCGCTGGGCATCGCTGCCCTGTGCGCCTGGCGCCTGCGGCTGCGCCATTACCAGGCCGGCGGCGAGTGGTCGGAGATGTTCGGGCATGGTCAGGCCGAGTTCGGGCTGGCCATCGCGGTGCTGTTGCTGGTGGCGGTGCTGGTGTTCGTCGCCCGGGTGCTGCGGCGCCATGTGGCGACCGTGCCGGCCGAGCTGCGCTACGGCGGCGTGCCGGCGGTGGCCGAGGTGCTGTCGGCCGAGCACACCGGCACGGTGATCAACGACGCGCCGGTGATCGCCCTGCACCTGCGCTTCGTCGACCGTGCGGGCGTCACCCACACGGTGGTCGCCAAGCGTGCGATCGCGCCGCTGCGGCTGGCGCGCGTGGAGAGCGCGCGGACGCTCGAGCTGCTGTATCTGCCCGCGCAGCCGACGCGGATCGCTTTGCCGACGCTGGACTAGGGGCGCCGCACATCCCACGGGCGCCGTCGCGGTGCTACGGTGACGCCCTGTTTCCTCGGCACAGGAGCCGGCATGCAGTCTCTCCGCGATCAGGCCCTGGCGTGCCGCGATGCCGCCCGTTCCTTGGCGGGCCTGCGCACCGCCGCGCGCGATGCACTGCTGCGCGCGATGGCCGATGCGCTCGACGCGCATGCCGAGGCGATCCTCGCGGCCAATGCGCGGGACGTCGCCGCCGCCCAGGCGCGCGGCACCACCGGCGCGTTGCTCGATCGGCTGCGCCTGGACGCGGCGCGGCTGGCGGGCGTGTCGGCCGCGGTCCGCGAGGTCGCCGCGCTGCCCGATCCGGTCGGGCAGGTGACCCGTGACGATGTGCGCCCCAATGGCCTGCACGTGCGCAAGGTGCGCGTGCCGCTGGGCGTGATCGCGATGATCTACGAGGCGCGCCCGAACGTCACCGCCGATGCCGCGGCGCTGTGCATCAAGGCCGGCAACGGCGTGATCCTGCGCGGCGGCAGCGAGGCGATCCATTCCAACACCGCGATCGCCACCGCGCTACGCGAGGCGATCGCCGCGCACGGCGTCGGTCCCGATGCGTTGACCCTGGTGACCGACCTGCGACGCGAGACGATGCTTGCGCTGCTGCAGCTCGTGGACGTCGTCGATCTGGCCATCCCGCGCGGCGGCGAAGGGCTGATCCGCTTCGTCGCCGAGCACGCGCGGGTGCCGGTAATCAAACACTACAAGGGCGTGTGCCATCTGTTCGTCGATGCCAGCGCCGACCCCGAGGTCGCATTGCGGCTGCTGATCGACGGCAAGACCAGCCGCCCCAGCGCCTGCAATGCGCTCGAGACTTTGCTGGTGCATGCCGACATCGCTGCGACGTTCGTGCCGCGCGCGGTACAGGCACTGCAGGCGGCTGGCGTCGAGGTCCGCGGCGATGCACGCATCCGCGCCCTGGCCGGCGATGTCATGGAGGCGAGCGAGGACGACTACGCCGCCGAGTTTCTCGACCTGATCATCGCCGCACGCGTGGTCGACTCGCTCGACGACGCCCTCGCGCACATCCAACGCTTCGGTTCCGACCACACCGAGGTCATCGCCACGCGCGATGACGCCAACGCCGCCCGCTTCGTCGCCGCGCTGCGTGCTGCGGTGGTGATGGTCAATGCGTCGTCGCGCTTCAGCGACGGCGGCGAGCTGGGCCTGGGCGCGGAGATCGGCATCTCGACCACGCGCCTGCACGCCTACGGACCGATGGGCCTGGAGGCGCTGACCATCGAGCGCTTCGTGGTCGAGGGCGCAGGGCAGGTGCGGCGCCCGTAGCGGACAGCGCGGCGCGCGGAGTCAGTCCGACGTGGCGCGCTGGCCTGCGGCGATCTCGCGCATCCGGTACTTCTGCACCTTGCCGGTGATCGTCATCGGGAAGCCGTCGACGAAGTCGATGTAGCGCGGAATCTTGTAGTGCGCGATGCGGCCGCGGCAGAACGCGCGGATCTCATCCGCGGTGGAGGTGGCGCCGTCGGCCAGGCGGATCCACGCGCAGATCTCTTCGCCGAAGCGCGCGTCGGGCACGCCGAACACCTGGACGTCGGCCACGGCCGGGTGGGTGTGCAGGAATTCCTCGATCTCGCGCGGGTAGATGTTCTCGCCGCCGCGGATGAGCATGTCCTTGAGCCGGCCAACGATGCGGCAGTAGCCGTCGGCATCGAGCGTGGCCAGGTCGCCGGTGTGCATCCAGCCATCGGCGTCGAGCACCTCGGCGGTGCGCGCCGGCTCGCCCCAGTAGCCGCGCATAACCGAATAACCGCGGGTCTGCAGTTCGCCGGTTTCCCCGCGCGGCACCACCGCGCCGTCCTTGTCGACGATGCGTACCTCGACATGCGGATGCACCCGGCCGACCGAATCGACCCGCCGGTCGAGCGGGTCGTCGGGCGTGGTCTGGAAGCTCACCGGGCTGGTCTCGGTCATGCCGTAGGCGATGGTGACCTCGGTCATGTGCATGCGCTCGACGACCTTCTTCATGACCTCGACCGGGCAGGGCGAGCCGGCCATGATCCCGGTGCGCAGCGACGACAGGTCGAACTCGCCGAAGCGTGGATGGTCGAGTTCGGCGATGAACATCGTCGGCACGCCGTGCAGGCCGGTGCAGCGCTCGCGCTCGACCGTCTGCAGGGTCGTCAGCGGGTCGAAGCCCTCGCCGGGCACGACCATGCACGCCCCGTGGGTCACGCAGGCCAGGTTGCCCAGCACCATGCCGAAGCAGTGGTAGAACGGCACCGGGATGCACAGTCGGTCGGTCGCGGTCAGGCGCATTGCTTCGCCGACGAACCAGCCATTGTTGACGATGTTGCGGTGGCTCAGCGTTGCGCCCTTCGGCGCACCGGTGGTGCCGGACGTGAACTGGATGTTGATGGCATCGTCCGGGGCCAGCTGGTCCTGCAGTGCCGCCAACCGCGCGTGCGCATCGCTGTCGTCGCAGGCGGCGACGGCGTCGAAGCGCAGCGTGCCGGGCACGTCGTCGCCGTCACCCAGTACCAACACATGCCGCAGCTCGGGCAAGCGGGCGGCATGCAGCGCGCCGGGTGCCGCGCTGTCAAGCTCGGGTGCGAGCTCGCGCAGCAGGCCAAGGTAGTCGGAGGTCTTGAAGGCGCGCGCCAGCACCAGCGCGCGGCAGCCGACCCGGGTCAGTGCGTACTCGAGTTCGTGGGTGCGATACGCGGGATTGATGTTGACCAGCACCAGGCCGGCACGCGCGGACGCGAACTGCATCAGCACCCATTCGGCGCGGTTGAGCGACCAGATACCGATGCGATCGCCTGGTTCAAGCCCCAGCGCGAGCAGGCCGGCGGCCAGCCGTGTGACCGCGGCATCGAATGCACGGTAGCGCAGCCGCACCGATTGCGACGGGACGACCAGCGCCTCGCGATCGGGGTACCGGGCCGCCACGCGCGCGAGCATCGCGCCGACGGTCTCCTCGAGCAGGGGGAAATCGGTGGGGCCGGTGACGTGGCTGGGCGTGTCGTGCATGGCAATCGGCTGCGCTATTGTGAGTGCGCAGGATACGAGGCTCGCTCGAGAAGTTCACGGCGTCGCCGCTGCGGCACGGCCGGCGCGATGCGCAAAGGCAGGTATCCGTCGCCGTCCGCGAGCGCCGATGGTTGCGATTCGCCTTGCTGGACACGGGACGCTGTCAGTTGAGCGCTTTGGGGGTTCTCTTCCAGCTGTTCGGCGGGACCTGCTGATGGCAGGGCGGCGCCGGGCGCGCGTCACCGTTACCAGCTGTCCTCGAGCGCGCGCGGCTTGCAGGCCAGCCAGCCGCCGACCAGCAGCACGGCGACGAAGGCGTAGAGCATCGCGAACGGCCAGCGCCAGCCGCCGGTCGCGCCGTGCAGCACGCCGAACAGCAGCGGGCCGGCGCAACTGAGCGTGTAGCCCACGCCCTGCATGAAGCCCGACAGTGCGGCCGAACCGGCCGGCGTGCGTGTGCGCAGATTGATCAGCGTCAGCGCCAGCGGGAACGTCGACGGGCCCAGCCCCAGTAGCACCACCCACAGCACCGGCGCGGCCATCGGCGCCAACAGCAGGCCTGAGAACGCCGCGATATGGCAGCAGGCGCACAGCAGCACGATCGCGAACGGATTGCGCACCCGCACCGCGAGCGCCGGCATGCCCAGCGCACCGACCAGGCCGAGCGCAGAGAACAACGCCACCATCGTGCCGCCGAACGCGGGCGAGGCGCCGGCCTCGCTGAGCAGGGTCGGCAGCCAGGTGAACATCGCGTAGGTGATCAGCGAGGTGGTGCCGAACATCATCGCCATGCCCCAGGCGACCGGCGAGCGCCACGCCCGGCCGCGTACCCCGCTGGCGGGCGTACTGGGCAGGGCGGTGGACGGGCCGTCGACGCGCACGCCGCTGCCGCGTCGGCGCGCCATCGCCAACAGGCCCACCCACGGCAGCGCCGCAGCCAGCGCGGTCAAGGTCCAGGCGCCGAGCGCCACGCGCCAACCGGCGGCCTCGGCCAGCGGAACGGCAAGCAGCGCGGGCAACATCGTGCCCAACTGCAATACGGTGATATAGAGCGTGGAGACCGCACCGACCCGATCGGGGAAGTAGCGTTTGACCAGCGGCGGCAGCACCACGTTGCCGATGCCCATGCCGGCCAGCGCGACGATCGACCCGGCCATCAGCAGGCCCACGCCGCCGGCGCATGAGCGCAGCGCCAGGCCGGCGGTGGCGAGCAGCATCGCCAGCAAGGCGGTGCGCTCGATGCCGACGCGGCGCGCGAGCATCGGTGTGGTCACGCCGAACAGGGCGAAGGCCGCGGTGGGCAGCATGCCGAGCACGCCAGCGGTGGCCGAGCCGAAACCGAACTGCGTGCCGAGCAGGTCGAGCAGTGGGGTGAGCGAGGTCACCGCGGTGCGCAGGTTGAAGGCCGACAGCGCGATGCCCAGCAGCACGACCAGGCGCACCGTGCGCAGGGCGATCGGTGGACGGGCGGGGTGGGGCGTGGAGGTCATGGCGGGCGGCATCGCATGCCGCGAACCGGGCACGGCCTTCAATAGACGAAAACCGGCGCGACGGCCGGTTTCGGATCACCAGATTGGTCGGGGAGACAGGATTCGAACCTGCGACCTCTACGTCCCGAACGTAGCGCTCTACCAGACTGAGCTACACCCCGACAGGTGAGCCGCGCATTCTACCGATGCACCGGTCATCAGGGCAAGGGGGTCGTGTTCGACGGGGCAATCGGCTTCCGGGCGGAGGGCGGTCGCGTCGTCGGCGCGGCGGGCTGCGATAATAGCGGGCACGACGCGATACCGACAATGGGTCGCCGTCATCCGCTGCTGGATGTTTCCGATTCATGACCTCGCCGCCGCAAGGGAAGGACCGTGCCGGTCCTCGTCGTCTTCGCCTGCAATGGCTCGATGCGCAACTGCTGCCGAGCCGGTCGCGTCACCGCGTCGCCCAGGCCAGCCAGGTGCTTGCCGGCTGGCTGCTGGTGCCGCAGGCCGCGGCGATCGCCTGGGGGCTGGACGCGGCGCTGATCGATGGGCGCGGGCCAGGTGCGCTGCGTGCGCCGCTCGCGCTGCTGGCGGTCACGTTGCTGGCGCGCACGCTGCTGGGATGGCTCGGGCAGCGTGCGGCCGCCGATGCGGTCGAGGACACGCTGACGCGCATGCGCGTGGGGCTGGCGCGTGCGGCGATCGTGCGTGGCCCGGTGTGGCTGCGTGGGCGGCGCAGCGGCGAGTTGGTCGCGCTGTCGACCGGTCATGTCGATGCCGCCGCGCCGTACTTCGGCGGCTATCTGATCGCGCGCGCCGAGGTGATGCTGGTGCCGCCGGTGCTGCTGGCCGCGGTGTTCGCCGCCGACTGGATCGTCGGTCTGTTGCTGTTGGCGGCCGCGCCGTTGGCGCCGTTCTTCATGGCGCTGATCGGCATGCGCGCCGAAGCCGCGGGTCGCGCGCAGCTGTCGGCGCTCGCCAGGGCCGGTGCGCAGTTCACCGACCGCTTGCGTGGGCTCGACCTGATCCGCGTCTATGGCCGCGGCGAGGCCGAACTGGCGCAGGTCGGCGAGGCCGCCGAAACGATCCGTGTGCGCAGCATGCGCGTGCTGCGCATCGCCTTTCTGTCCTCGACCGTGCTCGAGTTCTTCGCCTCGGTCAGCGTCGCGCTGGTGGCGCTGTATTTCGGCTTCAGCTACCTGGGGCTGATCGCGCTGCGCGACGCGCCCCCAACACTGGCGACCGGGCTGTTCTGCCTGCTGCTGGCACCGGAGTTCCATGGGCCGATGCGCCGGTTGGCCGGGCATTACCACGATCGTGCGAACGCGCTGGCCGCAGTCGCCGAGGTCGAGGCCGCGTTCGACGACAGCCGCCCCGCGCTCGATGCGGCGCCGATGGACGACCCGGCGCCGATCGCGACCGGTGCGCCGGCGGTGCGGATCGAGGCGGTCACGCTGCGTCATCCCGGCGCCGCGGTGCCGGCGCTGGCCGGCGCCTCGCGCGACATCCCGGCCGGGCAGCGGCTGGCGATCGTTGCGCCCAGCGGCGGCGGCAAGAGCACGCTGCTCGACGCGCTCGCCGGCTGGCTACCGCCCGAGTCCGGGAGTATCCAGGTGCCGGCCGGTACTCGGATCGCCTTGGCCGGGCAACGGCCGTGGCTGTTTCAGGGCAGCCTGCTCGACAACCTGCGCATCGGCGCGCCGCAGGCCGACGATGCCGCGGTGCGCGAGGCGGCGCAGATCGCGCAGGTCACGCGTTTCGCCGCGCGCCTGCCCGACGGCCTGCACACGCCCATCGGCGAACACGGCTTCGGGCTGTCGGGCGGGCAGGCGCGCCGTGTGGCGCTGGCACGCGCGTTGCTATTACGTCCGCAGCTGCTGCTCCTCGACGAACCGACGGCGTTTCTCGATCCTGCGACCGAAGCCGACCTGCTCGCCGCACTCGGCGCCTCGCTGCGGGACTGCACGGTCATCGTCGCCACCCACAGCCAGGCGGTGATGGACTGGGCCGATGCGGTCTGGCGCTTGCCGGGGCCGCTGGTGGCCTCGGTCGAACCCGCCGTGGAGCCGACGCGATGAGCGCGGTCTCCGATCGCGACATCGCGAGCACCCGTACGCTGCTGCGGCGACATCGCGGGCGCGTGGCCGCGGCGATCGGCCTGCTGGCGCTGACCCTGGTGTCCGGCGTCGCGCTGCTGGGGCTGTCGGGCGGCTTCATTGCCGCGAGCGCGCTGACCTTCGGCACCCTCGGCAGCTTCAACTTCTTCACCCCGTCGGCCGGGATCCGGGCGCTGACCTTCGCGCGCATCGCGTCGCGCTATGTCGAAAAGCTCGCCGGCCATGACGCGATGCTGCGCATCGCCCGCGACCTGCGCAGCTGGTTCTTCGCGCGCGCGCTGCGACTCACGCCCGGCCAGTTGGGGCGGCTGCGCACCGGCGACCTGCTGGCGCGGCTGCTGGGCGACATCGACGCGGTGGACGGTCTGCTGCTGCGCGCCACCGGCCCGCTGCTGGCGCTGCTCGCGCTTGGCGCGGCGGGCTTTGGCGTCGCCGCCTGGCTGCACTCGCCGACCGCGGCCTGGCTGGCGCTGGTCGCGCTGGCCACCGGGCTCGGGGTGCCGTGGCTGGTCGCGCGCGGGCGCTCGGCCGCCGAGGCCGAGCGGGCCCGGCGCCGCGCCGAACTACGCGCCCGCCTGCACGAGCTCTACGACGGCCATGCCGATCTGGCGGCGCTGGGCGTGGCCGATGGCTGGCTGGACCGGGTCGCTCGCGAGGCGAAGGCCGTGGGCGCTGCCGAGCGCGTGCGCCGACGGCAGCTGGCCGATGCCGGCCTGTGGCACGGCCTGGCGACCGGTATCGGCCTGGTCGGCACGCTGTGGATCGTCGCTGTGCCGACACTGGACGGGACATTGCCAGCTGCACATGCAGCGGCGCTGTTCTTCCTCGCGATTGGGTTGTTCGAGGCCTGGGCCGGGGCGGGCCTGGCGTGGCAGGCGTTGCTGGCCGCGCGCGCGTCGATCGCGCGGCTCGACGCGGTGGCCGGCACCGAGCCGATGGTGGTCGATCCCGCGGCGCCGGTGGCCTTGCCGGCGGCCGGCGCGCTGCGGTTCGACGACGTGACCTTCGCTTGGCCGGGCCAGGACCGGCCGGTGCTGCGTGGCCTGACGCTTTCGATCGCGCCGGGCGAGCGCGTGACGATCGGCGGCGACAGCGGCGGCGGCAAGTCCACGCTGGCCGCGCTGTTGCTGCGCAGTGCCGAGCCCGATGCAGGCGTGCTGTCGTTTGGCGACGTCGACCTGCGCACAGTGCGCCAGCGCGACTGGTTCGCGCGGATCGCCTGGTTGCCGCAGAACGCTCCGGTCTTCGCCGGCAGCGTGCGCGACAACCTGGTCTTCGGCGCGCCGCAGGCCGATGACGCGCAGCTGTGGGCGATGCTGGCGCGGGTGCGGCTGGCCGACTGGACGCGCGCGCTGGGCGGGCTCGATGCCTGGGTCGGCGAGGCCGGGATCACGATGTCCGGCGGGCAGGCGCGGCGGCTGGCGCTGGCCCGGGCACTGCTGCGCGATGCTGCGCTGGTGGTGCTCGACGAGCCCACCGAGGGCCTGGACCACGACACCGCCGATGCGCTGCTGCGCGAACTGCCCGATCTGCTCGATGGCCGCAGCCTGCTGCTGATCACCCACGGCGCGGTGCCGCCGGGGCTGGCGGACCGCCATCTGTGGCTGCGCGACGGGCACCTGCAGGCCGACACGCCCTAGAATGGCGCTCTCCCTCCGCACCACCGACGAGCTGCCCGCATGATCAAGCCCCGGACCCCGCCCGGCGTCATGGAACTGTTGCCGCGCGACCAGATCGCATTCCAGCGCATGCTGGACACGATCCGCCGCACGTTCGAGGGCTTCGGGTTCCTGCCGATCGAAACGCCGGTGTTCGAACTGTCGGAGTCGCTGCTGACCAAATCGGGCGGCGAAACCGAGCGGCAGGTCTATTTCGTGCAGTCGACCGGGGCGCTGGCCAAGTCGTCGGAAAGCGGGCAGGCCGACGGCCTGCCCGAACTGGCGCTGCGCTTCGACCTGACCGTGCCGCTGGCGCGCTATGTCGCCGAGCACGAGCACGATCTGGCGTTCCCGTTCCGCCGCTACCAGATGCAGCGCGTCTACCGCGGCGAGCGCGCGCAGCGCGGGCGTTTCCGCGAGTTCTACCAGTGCGACATCGACGTGATCGGCAAAGACACGCTGTCGCCGCGCTACGACGCCGAGGTGCCGGCGGTGATCAGTGCGGTGTTCGCCGCGCTCGACATCGGCGAATTCACGATCCAGCTCAACCACCGCAAGCTGCTGCGCGGCTATTTCGAAGGGCAGGGCATCGACGACGCGCAGCAGATGACTGTGCTGCGCGAGATCGACAAGCTCGACAAGCGGGGCGAGGACGCAGTGCGCGCGACGCTGACCGGCGAGGCGTTCGGACTGTCGGATGCGGTCGTCGAGCGCCTGCTGGCGTTCTCGCGCGTGCGCTCCACCGGCCACGACGATGCGCTGGCCAAGCTCGATGCGCTCGGCGCCGGCACGCCGCTGTTCGAAGAAGGGCGCGACGAACTGCGCGCGTTGCTGGACCAGTTGCGTGCGCTCGGCGTGCCCGAGTCGCGCTACGCGCTGAACCTGTCGATCGCGCGCGGGCTCGATTACTACACCGGCATGGTCTACGAGACCGTGCTCGACGCGCATCCGCAGATCGGTTCGATCTGCTCGGGCGGCCGCTACGACAACCTCGCCAGCCACTACACCAAGTCCAAGCTGCCGGGCGTGGGCATTTCGATCGGCCTCACCCGGCTGTTCTGGCAGTTGCGCGAGGCGGGTCTGGTGCAGACCGCCGACAGCTCAGTCGATGTGCTGGTGACGCTGTTCGACGATGCCGGTCTGCCGGCGGCGCTGGCGCTGTCGCAGCGCTTGCGCAGCGCCGGGCTCAACGTCGAGACCCAGCTCGAGCCGCGCAAGCTCGCCAAGCAGATGCAGTACGCCGACCGCGCCGGCATCCGCTTTGTGGTGATCCGCGGGGACGAGGAAGCGGCCCGCGGGGTGGTCGCGGTCAAGGACCTGCGCCGCGGCGAGCAGTTCGAGGTCGCCGACGACGACCTGCCGCGCACGCTGCTGGTCGAGCGCGAGCAGTGGCAGGCGATGCGATGAACCTGCGGTCGCTGGGGCCTGCGGCCCTGTCGCTGCCGACCCTTCTGTCGTTGGCTGCCTGCTCGCCGTTCGGCACCCGGTTCGAGCGTGTTGCGCCCGGCCTCTATCGCGTCGAGAGTGTCCAGTGCGCGGCGTCCGGCGACCCGACCGAGGTGCTGGCCGATATCGCTGCCGAGGCCGAACGCCGCTGCCGAGGCGGCCATCGCCTCGACGAGACTGTGACATCGCCACTGGGCATCCGCGGCAGTGTCTTCGGTGAATGCCCGGCTGCTCATGTCACCACGACGGTGACCTGCATGGAGTCCACCCGATGAAGGCCATCCGCCTTGACGGCCGCTCGCTGACCCGAGCGCAACTGGTGATCGTCGCGCACGGCGCGCCGGTCGAACTCGACGACCAGGCGCTGCGCGCGGTGGCCAACGCGGCCGACTTCCTCGCCGAGCAGGTGCGCCGCGAAGAACCGATCTACGGCGTGTCCACCGGCTTTGGCAGCAATGCCGACCGCCTGCTCGGCGCGCGCCCGCTGCGCGACGATCTGCCGGGCGCCTCGCCCTCGGGCCGCGCGTTGCACGAGGAACTGCAGCACAACCTCATCGTCACCCATGCGGTCTGCGTCGGTGAGCCGCTGGCGTCCGAGGTGGTGCGCGCGATGCTGTGCATCCGCATCAACACGCTGCTCAAGGGCCATTCGGGCATCCGCGTGGCGACGCTGCAGGCGCTGGCCGACCTGCTCAACGCCGGCATCGTGCCGGTGGTTCCGGGGCTCGGCTCGGTCGGCGCCTCGGGCGACCTGGCGCCGCTGTCGCACCTGGCGATCGTGCTGCTGGGCGGCGGCGAAGCGTTCTTCGAGGGCGAGCGCATGCCCGGCGCGGAGGCACTGCGGCGCGCCGGCCTGGCACCGGTCACGCTGTCGTACAAGGAGGGCCTGGCGCTCAATAACGGCACCGCGCAAATGCTCGCCACCGGTGTGCTGGCGCTGCACCGGCTCGATGCGCTGCTCGACACCGCCGATCTTGCCGCGGCGATGACCATTGATGCCTTCGCCGGCCGGCTCGGCGCGTTCGACGCCGATGTCCACGCGTTGCGTCCGCACCCCGGCCAGATCGAGGTCGCCGCGCACCTGCGCGAACTGCTCGACGGCTCGACGCTGGCCGACATCGCCTATCACCTGGTGCCGAAGTTCCGGCCGTGGCTGCCGTCGAGTTGGGACACCGAAGAAGCCCAGGCGCTGCGCTTCGACATCGGCTGGGACTGGGTGCCGAGCGACCAGCGCCACGGCCGCGAGAAGTTCTACGCCCGGTTCCGGCCGTTCCGCGGCGGCAAGAAGCACCAGCCGCAGGACGCCTATTCGCTGCGCTGCATCCCGCAGGTGCACGGCGCGGTGCGCGACGCGGTCGAGCAGGCCAAGCGCGTGTTCGACGTCGAACTCAACGCGGTCACCGACAACCCGCTGGTATTTCCCGGCCGCGAAGCCGAGCACGTCGAGCAGCAGGTGATCTCGGCCGGCCATTTCCACGGCATGCCACTGGCACTGGCGATGAGCTACGTCAAGGCGGCGATCCCGGTGCTGGCGTCGATCTCCGAGCGCCGCTTGGCCAAACTCGTCGACCCGGCGACCAACGACGGGCTGCCGGCATTCCTGATCGGCAACGAAGACGCCACCGAATCGGGTTTCATGATCGTGCAGTACACCGCGGCGGCGCTGGTCAACGACCTGGCCACCCGCGCGCACCCTGCCAGCGTGTATTCGGTGCCGACCAGCGCCAACGCCGAAGACCATGTTTCGATGGGCACCAACGAGGCGCGCCACGTGCTGGCGATGGCCGACGACCTGGGCAAGGTGCTCGCACTCGAGCTCTACACTGCGGCGCAGGCGCTGGACCTGCGGATGGACATGATCAACGCTGCGCGCGATCTCGCGCGTCGGGCCGATGCCCAGGCGCTGGCGACGAAGGTGCAGGGCGGCCCGGCGCAGGACCGCGCCACGCACGCCGGATTTCTCGACGAGGTCGAGGCGCTGCGCGGCGAGCTGGCCGCATGTGCGCCGTTCCACCCTGGCGCGATTGTTGCCGACGCGCATGCGCGCATCCGCGAGGCCATCCCGTTCCTCGACCGCGACCGAGCGCTCGACGGCGAGGTCGCCGTCGCGGTGCGCCTGGTCGCCGACGGTAAGCTGCTGGGCGTGCTGCCGCGCTGGCGGGTGCCGGCCACCGGGCCTGCGGCGTGAACCTGCCGCTGCACTTCGGCTGGCTCGGGGTGCTGGAGGCCGCGCTGATCGCGATGGCGGTCGGCGCGCTGTGCTACCTGCTGTTCCATTGGTTGGGCGCGCGCTACCGCTGGGCGCACGGGCATTCGATCGCCTGGAGCAGCCTGGGCGCGCTCGCGATCGCGGTCGGCATCGACGCTTGGCACCTGTTCTACATGGGCGTGGTCAAGCTCGAGTCGCCGGTCTACGCGCGCATCGCGCTGCAGAAGATCCACAACCCCGACTTCCTCGCCACGCGCGTGTTCCTGTCCTCGATCGCCGCATTTTCGGGTGTCGCGATGGCCTGGCTGGGGATGCAGGCCCGCGCGCGCGCTGACTGATCGCGCCTGTCTCGCGCGACGTCATGGCACCGCGCGCCTTACAAGAGAACCGGGGTCAGAGTGGATTTTCTTCGAAGAAATCCACTCTGACCCCGGTTTTGTTTTTGGTGGGTGATCAGGCCTTCGAATGCCGTGTGCGTTCTATCCGCCGGAGGAACACTTTCATCTCCTTGGACGACTGCACGTCTCCGCGCCGCACCGCGGCGTTGCGCCCGACGCGCCACGCTGTTTCGGCGTCGTCGTCGTGCCCCAGCGCCAGCAAGGCCTTGCCGAGCAGCTTCCACGCCGCCGAATAGTCCGGATCGTGCCGTGTCGCGGCGGCCAGATGGGTCGCGGCCGCGGCCGGGTCGCCTGCCTGCAGGCAGGCATTGCCCAGCCCGAAGCGCAACAGCGCGTCATCGCGCCCGGCGTCGAGCAGGGCCTGCAATCGTTCGCGCATGGTGCCTCCGGATCTGGAAGGTCGATGCGGGATGTTCGCGGATCGGCGGGCGAGGGTGGTGGAACGCTGCAATCTGGTTGACGACCTCTGCGGACGGCCTGCGGGCCGCCGCGGCGCTCGCGTCGGTGCGCGCTTGTATCGCCGCTGTCTGGCGTTGCCGTCCCGGTTGACTTGGCGCCGGGAATGCGTAATGTACTAGCACGCTATTACATTGATACGTTCAACGACACCCGTGAAGCAACGCCCCGAACCCCTGCCGGACCACGAAGCCAGCGCCTCGCTGCAGGCACTGGCGCGTGCGTTCGCGGCGCTGAAGACCGCTGACGAGGTCGCGCGGTTCCTCGACGACCTGTGCACGCCGGCCGAGCTCGAGGCGCTGGTCGACCGTTGGCGGGTCGTGCCGCTGCTGCAGCAGGGCGTGCCGTATCGCGAAATCCACGAGCGCACCGGCGTCAGCGTGACCACTGTCGGCCGCGTCGCGCGCACGCTCGACCGCGGCGCCGGCGGCTATGCGATCGCCGCGCGCCGGGTGGCGCGTGCCGCGTCGCCCGCGTCCCCCGATTCCCACTGAGGTTCCCCCATGAGTCCTGTCACCGGCGGCGCCGCGCGCGACCGCCTGCGTATCGCGATCCAGAAGTCCGGTCGGCTCAGCGAGCCGGCGCGGGGACTGCTCGCGTCGTGCGGTCTGTCGTGGCGCGAGAGCCGCGACAAGCTGTTCTGCTACGGCGAGACGCTGCCGGTCGACCTATTGCTGGTCCGCGACGACGACATCCCCGGGCTGCTTGCCGATGGCGTCTGCGATTACGGCATCGTCGGCCGCAACGTGCTCGATGAGGTCGCGGCCGATCGCGCGTTGCGCGGTCTGCCACAGGTCTCCAAGGCGGTCCGTGCGCTCGGCTTCGGCGGCTGCCGGCTGGACATCGCGATTCCCGAGTCGCAGGACTGGGCGGGCCCGGCGCAGCTGCAGGGCAGCCGCATCGCGACCAGCTATCCCGGCCTGCTGCAGCAGTGGCTCGACGCGCAGGGTGTGCAGGCGAGCATCGTCACGCTGTCAGGCTCGGTCGAGATCGCGCCGCGGCTGGGCCAGGCCGACGTGATCTGCGACCTGGTGTCCAGCGGCGCGACACTGACCGCCAACCAGCTCAAGCCCGCGGTCACGCTGATGACCAGCGAGGCGGTGCTGGCCGGCCCGGTGCAGCCGTTCTCCGATGTGCGCGGCGACCTGGCCGCCCTGCTGCTGCGCCGGCTCGATGGCGTGATGCGGCTGCGCGACAGCCGCCTGCTGATGTTCCAGTCGCGCCGCGACGGCGTCGATGCGCTGCTCAAGCTCCTGCCCGACGCCGAACCGCCGACGTTGCTGCAGGTCGACGGCAGCGAGACGGTCGCGCTGCAGGTGCTGTGTCATGGCGAGCTGACCTGGCCGCGGCTCGAGGCGCTCAAGCAGGCCGGCGCGGCCGGATTGATGGTGCTGCCGGTGGAGCGGATGCTGGCATGAACGCAACCGATCCTTCCTCGCTGGACGGCGCGATCCCGGCAATCGTCGACTGGGCGGCCACGGACGCCGCGGCGCAGGTCGAACTGCTGCGTCGCCCCACGCAGACCGTCGCCGTACAGACGCGCGCGGCCGTCGCCGAGGTGTTTGACGATGTGCAGGCCCGCGGGGACGCCGCGCTGCGCGCGTTGACCGAGCGCTTCGACCGGGTCGCGCTCGACGATTTCGAGGTCGGCGCCGATGAATTCGCCGCGGCCGAGGCCGAGGTCTCACCCCGCTTGCGCGAGGCGATGGCCAATGCCGCCGCAAGAATCGAACGCTTCCATGCCGCGGGCAGGGTTGCCGGCTACGCGGTGCAGACCGCCGATGGCGTGCAGTGCGCGCGGATCGTGCGGCCGATCCCGCGGGTCGGACTGTACGTGCCGGCCGGCACCGCGCCGTTGCCCTCGACCGCATTGATGCTCGGCGTGCCGGCGCGCCTTGCCGGCTGCCGCGAGGTCGTGCTGTGCACGCCGCCGCGCCCGGACGGCAGCGCCGATCCGACGGTGCTGGTCGCCGCGCGGCTGACCGGCGTGCACCGGGTGTTCAAGCTCGGCGGCGCACAGGCGATCGCCGCGATGGCCTTCGGCACCGCCTCGGTGCCGGCCTGCGACAAGTTGTTCGGACCGGGCAATGCGTTCGTCACCGAAGCCAAACAGCAGGCGGCGCAGTCGGGGACGGTCGCGATCGACATGCCGGCCGGCCCGTCGGAGGTGCTGGTGATCGCCGATGCGGGCGCCGACGCGGCGTTCATTGCCGCCGATCTGCTGTCGCAGGCCGAGCATGGGCCGGACTCGCAGGTGCTGCTGCTGTGCGACGACGAGGCGCTGCTGCGCCGCGTGCGTGTCGAGCTGGCGGCCCAGTTGGCGGCGCTGCCACGCGCCGATATCGCGCGTCGGGCGCTGGCGCGCTCGCGGCTGCTGCGGGTGCCGACCTTGGACATCGCGTTCGACATCAGCAACCGCTATGCGCCCGAGCATCTGATCCTGGCCCTGCGCGCGCCACGCGACTGGCTCGACCGGGTCGAGGTCGCCGGCTCGGTGTTCCTCGGCGACTGGACGCCCGAAGCGCTGGGCGACTACTGCAGCGGCACCAACCATGTGCTGCCGACCGGCGGCGCCGCACGCGCCTGGAGCGGGGTCGGTGTGTCGAGCTTCCAGACCCTGGTCAGCGTGCAAGCGGCCGATGCCGCGGGCATTCGCGCTATCGGCCCGGACGCGGTGACGCTGGCGCGCGCCGAAGGCCTGGACGCGCACGCCAACGCGGTCGCGCTGCGGTTGGCGAGGGCGGGCGCATGAGCTCGGTACTCGATCTGGTGCGCGAGGACCTGCGTGCCTTCTCCGGCTACGCCTCGGCCCGGACCCAGGCGCTTGAGGGCGAGGTCTGGCTCAATGCCAACGAGGCGCCGTGGCCCAATCCCGGCGATGCCGACGGCCAGTGCCGGCGGTATCCGGCGCCGCAGCCACCGGCGCTGCAAGCCCGGCTCGCCGCGCTGTACGGCGTGGACACGTCGCGGCTGCTGATCGGCCGCGGCAGCGACGAGGCGATCGACCTGTTGGTGCGCGCGCTGTGCGTGCCCGGACGCGACGCGGTGCTTGCCACGCCGCCGGTGTTCGGCATGTACGCGGTCAGCGCCCGGCTGCAGGGTGCGCCGTTCGTCGAAGTGCCGCTGCACGATACCGTCGACGGCTTCGCGCTCGATGTCGCTGCCGTGCGCGAGAGCGCGCTCGCGCGCAGCGCGCGGCTGGTGTTCCTGTGCTCGCCGTCGAACCCGACCGGCGGCCTGGTGCCACTTGCCGACGTCGCGGCGCTGGCCACGGCACTCGATGGGCGCGCGCTCGTCGTCGTCGACGAGGCCTACGTGGAGTTCGCCGACGCGCCGTCGGCGACCACGCGGCTCGACGCCCACGTCAACCTGGTCGTGCTGCGGACACTGTCGAAGGCGCATGGCCTGGCGGCGGCGCGGATCGGCGTGGCGATCGGCGACCCGGCGCTGATCGCGGTGCTGCGGTGCTGCCAGGCGCCGTATCCGGTGCCCACGCCGTGCGCGGAGTTGGCGCTGGCTGGACTGGCCGACGCGGCGCTCGCGCAGACCCGCACGCGGGTGGCGCAGACGATCGCCGAGCGCGATGCCCTGGCGGCTGCGCTGGCCGTGACGCCGGGTGTGCGCCGGGTGTATCCGTCGGCCGGCAACTTCCTGCTGGTGCGCTTTGTCGATGCGTCGCGCGCGTTCGCGGCGCTGCTGGCCGCCGGCATCGTCGTGCGCGACCAGCGCGCCGCCCCCGGACTCGACGACGCGCTGCGCATCACGGTCGGTACGCCGGCGCAGAACGCGCGCGTGATCGAGGCGTTGCAGGCATTGGAGATCGCAGCATGAGTGGGACCAAGATCCTGTTCGTCGATCGGGACGGCACCTTGATCGAGGAGCCGGCCGACTACCAGATCGACGGCTACGAGAAGCTGCGTTTCGTGCCCGGCGTGATCCCGGCGTTGCTACGGCTGCGCGATGCGGGCTTCGAGTTCGTCATCGTCAGCAACCAGGACGGCCTGGGCACCGACGCCTATCCGCGCGCCAGTTTCGACGGCCCCAACGACCTGATGCTGCAGATCTTCGAGAGCCAGGGCATCGTATTCCGTGAGGTGCTGATCGACTGCAGCTGGCCGGCCGACAACGCGCCCACGCGTAAGCCGGGTCTTGGGCTGGTGATGCACTACCTGCGTGACCGCGGCATCGATCTCGATGCCTCGGCGATGGTCGGCGATCGCGATACCGACCTGCAGTTCGCCGACAACCTGGGCGTGCGCGGTTTCAAGCTGCGCACGCCGCAGTTCGGCGGCGACTGGGACTGGCCCGGCATCGCGCACGCGCTGAGCGATGCACCGCGCCAGGCGCGCATCGTGCGCAACACCCGCGAAACGCGCATCCGGGTCGAACTCGACCTCGATGCCGCGCGTGATGCGCAGGTCTCGACCGGCTTGCCGTTCTTCGATCACATGCTCGACCAGATCGGCAAGCACGGCGGCATCGCGCTGACCGTGCAGGCCGAGGGCGACCTGGAGATCGACGAGCACCACACGGTCGAGGATGTGGGCATCGCGCTCGGCCAGGCACTGCGCGCAGCGCTCGGCGACAAGCGCGGCATTGCGCGCTACGGGTTCACACTGCCGATGGACGAGACCCTCGCCAGTGCCGCGCTCGACTTCGGCGGCCGGCCGTACCTGGTGTTCGATGGCACCTTCCGGCGCGAGCGCGTCGGCGATCTGCCGACCGAACTGGTCGAACACTTCTTCCGCTCGGTCTGCGACGCGGCCGCATTGAACCTGCACCTCAAGGTCGAGGGCGACAACGACCATCACAAGGTCGAGGCCTGCTTCAAGGCCTTTGCCCGTGCGCTGGGCCAGGCGGTGCGCCGTGACGGCGACGCGCTGCCCAGCACCAAAGGTGTGCTGTGATGCGTGTGGTGATCGTCGATGCCGGCGGCGCCAACACCGGTTCGGTACGCTACGCATTCGAGCGCCTGGGCGTGACCGCTGCGCTGGTCACCGACGCCGAGGCGATCCGCGGCGCCGACCGCGTGATCCTGCCCGGAGTCGGGACCGCGGCCCAGGTCATGACGCGGCTGCGGGCGCTCGATCTGGTCGAGGTCCTGCGCACGCTGGACCGGCCGCTGCTGGGCATCTGCGTGGGCATGCAGTTGCTGTTCGAGCGCTCGCAGGAAGGCGATGTCGAGGGCCTGGGCCTGTTGCCCGGTGTCGTCGCCCGGCTGCACGGCGGGGCCGGGATCCGGGTGCCGCACATGGGCTGGAACCGGCTGCAACCACGGGCGGACAGCGCGCTGCGGACCGGCATCGATAACGACGCGCAGGCCTTCTTCGTGCACAGCTATGCCGCGCCGGTGACCGACGACTGCATCCTGGCCTGCGATCACGGCCAACCGTTCGCCGCCGCGGTGCAGCGGGGCCTGGTCGCCGGCGCGCAGTTCCATCCCGAGCGCTCGGCGGCGGTCGGCGCGCAGTTGCTGCGCAACTTCCTGTCGCCGCCGTTCGTTTCCGGAGTCCGCGCATGAGCGGTTTCACTGTCTATCCCGCCATCGACATCCGCGACGGCCGCGTGGTCCGGCTGGCGCAGGGCGACTACGCACGGGAGACGCGTTACGGCGACGATCCGTTGGCCCAGATCCAGGCCTACGCCGACGCGGGCGCGACCTGGCTGCACCTGGTCGACCTCGACGCCGCACGCGCAGGTGGCTTCACGCTCGCGCCGTTGCTGGCGCGCATCCGGCAGACCACCGGCCTGCAGGTCCAGACCGGCGGTGGTGTGCGCAGTGCTGACGACGTCGCGCGCATCCTCGAGGCCGGCGCCGCTCGCGTGGTCGTCGGGTCGCTCGCGGTGCGCGATGCCGATGCGGTGACCGGCTGGATCGCGCGCTTCGGCGCCGAGCGCATCACCGTCGCGCTCGACACACGGCAGGACGCCGACGGCGTCTGGCGCCTGCCGGTGCACGGCTGGACCGAGACCGCCGAGGTCACGCTCGACACGCTCGCGGTGCACTACGCACAGGCCGGGCTGCGCCATCTGTTGAGCACCGACATCGCCCGCGACGGCATGCTGTCCGGTCCCAACAGCGCGCTGTACGCGCACCTGCGCGCGCTGGCGCCGGCGTTGCAGGTGCAGGCCTCAGGGGGCGTGCGCGCCCTGGACGACATCGCCGCGGCGCGTGCGCAGGGCTGCGCCGGCATCGTGCTCGGTCGCGCACTGCTGGAAGGTCGCTTCGCACTGCGGAACGCACTGGCATGCTGAGCCGGCGGATCATTCCGTGCCTGGATGTGCGCGAGGGCCGCGTGGTCAAAGGCGTGCGCTTCCGCGATCACGTCGACATGGGCGACATCGCCGAGCTGGCGCTGCGCTATCGCGATGCCGGCGCCGACGAACTGGTGTTCTACGACATTTCCGCCAGTCCAGAGGGCCGTTCAGTCGACCGTGGCTGGGTTGAGCGGGTGTCGCGGCTGATCGACATTCCGTTCTGCGTTGCCGGCGGCATCCGCGATGTCGACACCGCGCGTGCGGTGCTGCATGCCGGCGCCGACAAGATCTCGATCAACACCCCGGCGCTTGAGCGCCCGGCACTGATCGCCGAACTGGCGGACGCCTTCGGTGTGCAGTGCGTGGTCGTGGGCATCGATTCGATCCGCGAAGCGGACGGGCAATGGCGGGTGCGCAGCCACACCGGCGATCCGGACCGCACCCGCGCGCTGGCGGTGCGCACTCTGGACTGGATCGTCGAGGCGCAGCGGCTGGGCGCCGGCGAGATCGTGCTCAACTGCATGGACAACGACGGCGTGCGCCGCGGTTACGACATCGCGCAGTTGCGCCAGGCGCGCGCGTTGTGCGAGGTGCCGCTGGTCGCCTCGGGCGGGGCGGGCGAGACCGCGCATTTCATCGATGCGTTTGTCCAGGCCGACGTCGACGGCACCCTGGCCGCCAGTGTGTTCCACAGCGGCCGTATCGCGATTCCCGAGCTCAAGCGCGAGCTGCGCACGGCTGGCGTGGCGGTGCGCGATGTCTGATCCTCGCCACCAGGACCCGTCGGCCGCTCCCCCCAATGTGCCCCAGGACGATCCCATGACCGACCTTCCTTTCGACCCGGCGGCACTGGACTGGACCAAAGGGGACGGCCTGTTGCCGGCGATCGTCCAGGACGCCGACACGCTGCGCGTGCTGATGCTCGGCTACATGGACCGTGACGCGCTCGATGCCACGCGCCAGCTGGGCCAGGTGACGTTCTTCAGCCGCAGCAAGGGGCGGCTGTGGACCAAGGGCGAGCAGTCGGGCCATGTGCTCGAACTGGTCGCCATCGATGCCGACTGCGACGCCGACACGCTGCTGGTGCTGGCCAGGCCGCAGGGCCCGACCTGCCACCTGCAGCGACCCAGCTGTTTCCCGTCCGCCCCCGGCGGCGTGCTCGCCGAGCTGGATGCACTGGTCGCGCAGCGCGCACGCGAGCGGCCGGACGGCAGCTACACGACGCGGCTGTTCGACGGCGGCATCCGCCGGATCGCACAGAAGGTCGGCGAGGAAGGCGTGGAGACCGCGCTCGCGGCGGTCGCGCAAGGCGACGACGAACTGCTGGGCGAGGGGGCCGACCTGCTGTATCACCTGCTGGTGTTGCTGCGCGCGCGCGGACTGTCGCTGCGCGATGTCGAACGCGTACTGGCGGCGCGCGGCGGCTAGCGCCGGCGCGTCTGCCGCGCCCAGCGGGCCGCGCGCGCCGGACGTTCTGCAACGGCGGCGACGACGGTCGACTCAGACGGGGTCGCGGATCACCAGCAGCCGGTCCTCGCACATGTCGCGGATCGCGTAGCGCACGCCTTCGCGGCCGATACCCGAGTCCTTGATGCCGCCGTAGGGCATGTTGTCGACGCGGAAGCTCGGGACGTCGCCGACGATCACGCCGCCGGCTTCGATCCGGTCCCAGGCGCGCATCGCGTGGGCGAGGTTGCCGGTGAACACACCGGCCTGCAGGCCGAAATCGCTGTCGTTCACGCGTCTGATCGCCTCGTCGAAATTGTCCACCGGTTCGAGCAGCGCGACCGGGCCGAACACTTCCTTGCGTTGCAGGTCGGCATCGCGCGGTACCTTCTCCAGCAGCGTGGCCGGGATCAGGTTGCCCTCGCGCTTGCCGCCGGCGATGACCTTGGCACCGCCCTTGCGCGCGGCCTCGATCCACGATTGGATGCGGTCGGCCGCATCGGCGTCGATCACCGGACCGATGAACGTGGCCTCGTCGCGCGGATCGCCCATGCGCAGTGCGCCAACGGCCTTCTTGAGCTTGCGTCGCAGCGCGTCGTGGATCGCGCGGTGCGCATAGATGCGCTGGACGCCGATGCAGCTCTGCCCGGACTGGTAGTAGGCGCCGAACACCAGCCGCTCGACCACATGGTCCAGACTCGCGCCCGGGTCCTCGTCGACGATGCAGGCGGCGTTGCCGCCCAGTTCCAGCACGACCTTTTTCTTGCCCGCGCGTGCCTTCAGGTCCCAGCCGACCAGGCCGCCGGTGAAGCTCAGCAGCGCGATGCGCGCATCCTCGGTCAGCGCGGCGGCGTCCTCGTTGCTGCAGGGGATCACCGAGAACGCGCCCTTGGGCAGGTCGGTCTCGGCCAGGATCTCGCCGATGATCAGCGCGCCGACCGGGGTCTTGGCCGCGGGCTTGAGCACGAACGGGCAGCCGGCCGCGATCGCCGGCGCGACCTTGTGCGCGACCAGGTTCAACGGGAAGTTGAACGGGGTGATAAAGCTGCACACGCCCACCGGCACGCGCTTGACCATGCCGCGATAGCCGCGGGTGCGCGGCGAGATCTGCAACTCGACGACCTCGCCATCTAGCCGGGTCGCCTCGCCGGCGGCGATGCGGAAGGTATCGATCAGGCGCGTCACTTCGCCGCGCGCGTCCTTGATCGGCTTGCCGGCCTCGATGCACAGCGCCAGCGCAAGCTCCTCGGCGCGCTCTTCGAATCGGCGCACGCAGTGTTCGAGTACATCGCGGCGCTGGTCGGGTGCGAAGGCGGCCATCGCCTCGCGCGCCTTGTGCGCGGCGACGATCGCCTTGCGGATCGCGGTGGCATCGCCCATCGCCACGCGCGTGGCGACGGCGCCGCTGTACTTGTCGCGGACTTCGAGGTCGGTGTTGGCGGCGACCGCGACATTGGCGAGGTAGTAGGGATAGTGGCGGGCGAGCCCGTCGGTCTTGGGGGCGGTCTTGTGCTTGGCCATTGGGCGCTCCGGGGTCGAAGGCGGAAAAGGACGCGGCGCCGATCAGTCGATCGCAGCGCTTCGCGCGGGAATCTCGGTGTTGAGCAGGGCGTCGTCGTCGCGATAGTCGATCGCCAGATCGATCAGATCCACGCCCGGCGTGTCCAACGCCGTGCGCAGGTCATGCGCGAAGGCGGCTGCGCTGGCGGGGCGGTGGCCGCGCGCGCCGTAGCTGCGCGCGTAATGCACGAAGTCGGGATTGCCGTAGTCCATGCCGTACACCGGATAATCCTCGTGCCGCTGTTTCCACTTGATCATGCCGTAGGCATCGTCGCGCAGCACGATGACGACCAGGTCGAGCGCCAGGCGCACCGCGGTTTCGAGCTCCTGCGAATTCATCATGAAACCGCCGTCGCCGCAGACGGCGACGATCTTCCGGTCGCCGTGTACCAATCTGGCCGCAATCGCCGAGGGCAAGCCGGCGCCCATTGTCGCCAGCGCGTTGTCCAGCAGCAGGGTGTTGGGCGCGCGACAACGGTCGTTGCGCGCGAACCACAGCTTGTAGAGGCCGTTGTCGAGACAGACGATGTCGTGCGGGTCGATCGCATCGCGCAGCGTCTTGACCAGGTGCGGGACGTGTACGGGGAAACGGTCGTCGGCGGCGAGTTCGGCGATGTTCCGGCACAGCGCGGTCCGCACGCGATCGAAGAATGTGAAGTCCCAATGTGGCTGCGGCGCATCCAGCGCCTCGGCCAGCTGCCAGACCGTGTTGGCGATGTCGCCGACGACCTCGATCTGCGGGAAGTACACCTGATCGACGACGGCGCTTTCGTAGTTGACGTGGATCACCGTGCGCCGGCCGCGGTGCATGAAGAACGGCGGTTTCTCGATGACATCATGGCCTATGTTGACGATGCAGTCGGCAGCATCGATCGCGCGGTGCACGAAATCGTGATCCGACAGCGCAGCCGTGCCGAGCCACAGCGGGTGCGTCTCGTCCAGCACGCCCTTGCCCATCTGGGTGCTGAAGAACGGGATGCCGAGCCGATCGACGAAGGCCCGCAGCATCTTGGCGGTGGTCTTGCGGTTGGCGCCGGCGCCGATCATCAGCAGCGGATGCCGGGCGTTGCGAATCGCCTCCGCGGCATGCGCGATCGCCTTGTGCTCGGCCAGCGGTCGGCGCGTGTAGGGGGCGGGCAACAGGCGCGCATCGGTGTCGTCGCCGGCGATGTCCTGCGGCAGTTCGAGATGGGTGGCGCCGGGACGTTCCTCCATCGCACGCTGGAACGCGTCGCGCACGCGCGCGGGGATGGCGTCGGCGGAGACCAGTTGGTGGGTCGACTTGGTCAATGGCCGCATCATGTCGACCACGTCGACGATCTGGAAATGCCCCTGCTTGCTGGTGCGGATGGGTTTCTGGCCGGTGATCATCAACATCGGCATCGCGCCCAACTGGGCGTAGGCGGCCGGCGTGACGAGGTTGGTCGCGCCGGGGCCCAGCGTCGACAGGCAGACCCCGGCCTGCCCGGTCAGCCGCCCCCAGGTCGCGGCCATGAAGCCGGCGGCCTGCTCGTGGCGGGTGAGCACCAGTTCGATGGACGACGCGCGCAGCGATTCGAGCAGGTCGAGGTTCTCCTCGCCCGGAATGCCGAAGACATGGGTCACGCCTTCGGCCTCCAGGGCCGAGACGAACAGGTCGGAGGCCTTGGTCATCAGTCCGCGTACTCCAGCGACAGATCGCCGGGTATGGTGCCAGCCCGGGCGTGATCGCCGGGCGACGGCGGACCGCGTCGCGCTACTGCACCTCGACCCGCAGCGTGCCATCGCCGACACGCGCATCGAGCCGGTCGCCGGGCGCGGCGTCCGCGGTGCTGCGCACGATGCGGCCGTCGTCGTGCTGCAGGATGCTGTAGCCGCGGGCGATCGTGGCCAGCGGACTCACCGCTTCGAGCGAACGCACCAGCCCGCGCAGATGCAGCGCGTCGCGCTGCAGTCGCCGCGCCACCGCGGCCTGGGGCCTCGCCTGCAGCGCATCGAGGCGTTGGTGCAGCTGGGCGAGTCGGCGCTGCGGCGAGGCCGCGCGCAGCACCGCGCCGGCATGCTGGAGCCGCGTCTGGCGTTGTTGCAGTTGCTGCCGATGGGCGGCCTGCAACCTGCGCAGCGCCGCGTCCTGTCGCTGGCGCAGGGCGTCGAGCCGCGCCTGTGGCCGGGTCGCCTGCAGGCGCAGCGCCGCGCGGTCGAGCCGCTGGGCACAGGTCTGCAGCGTGCGCAGTTGCACGGTATCGATCTGACGCTGCAGCTGGCGCACGCGTCCGAGCAGGTCGGCGCGGTCCGGTGTCAGCAGCTCGGCCGCGGCCGACGGGGTCGGCGCGCGCAGATCGGCCGCGAAGTCGGTCAGGCTGAAGTCGGTCTCGTGGCCGACGGCCGAGACCACCGGCACCGGCGAGGCCGCCACCGCGCGCGCCAGCGCCTCGTCATTGAACGCCCAGAGGTCCTCGAGTGAACCGCCGCCGCGGGTCAGCAGCAGCACGTCGTAGCGTCCGCTCTCGCCGGCGCGCTGCAGCGTGCGCAGCAGCTGCGCCGGCGCATCGACGCCCTGGACCAGCGTCGGCAGCACCTCGACGTCGAGCAGCGGAAACCGGCGCGCCAGCACGCTGAGCACGTCGCGGACCGCCGCGCCGGAGGGCGAGGTGATCACGCCCAACCGCCGCGGAAACACCGGCAGCGGACGCTTGCGCTCGGCCTCGAACAGGCCTTCGGCCTGCAGGCGGGCCTTGAGCGCATCGAACGCCCGGCGCAGCGCGCCTTCGCCGGCCTCCTCGAGCGTGTCGAGGATCAACTGGTAGTCGCCGCGCGCCTCGTACAGCGTCACCCGGCCGCGCGCGCGCACCAGCATGCCGTCGCGCGGCACGAAGCGCAGCCACTGGCTCTTCTGCCGGAACAGCGCGCAGCGCACCTGGGCGCGCGCGTCTTTGAGCGTGAAGTACATGTGTCCCGACGCCGGGCGCGAGACGTTGCACAACTCGCCCTCGACCGCGACCTGGGGAAAGCTGTCCTCCAGCAGCCCGCGGGCGAGGGTGTTGAGCTGGCTCGGGGTCAGGACATCGCGTGCGGAATCGTGCATGCGCACAAGGATACCGGCATGCGGCGCGCGGGGCTGCGACACCCGGTCGCAGGCGCGATACGCGTCGCCAGCGATAATGGCCGGCCAGGCGCCGCAGGCGTCGCAGCGGAGTACTCGGATGCGCCATTCCCGTTTCGGTCTTCTTGCCGTCGGCCTGACCGCCCTGGCCCTGGCCGCCTGCCAGCCTTCGTCGCCCGATGCCGCCGCGCCGGCGGCCGCGACAGATGCCCCCCAGGTCGCGGTGTCCGACCCCTGGATCCGCGAGACCCCGCCCAATGCGGCCGTGGCCGGTGGCTATCTGACCCTGCGCAGCGCCGCCGACGACCGGCTGGTGTCGGTGGAGAGCGCCGCCGCCGCTGCGGTGGAGATCCATGAGATGCGCCACGACGGCGGCATGATGCGCATGCGCGAACTGCCCGACGGCGTCCCGCTGGCCGCCGGCACGGACGTCGAGCTGCGCCCCGGTGGCTACCACCTGATGTTCATCGACCCGGTCGAGCCGCTGCGCGCCGGCGCCACGGTCGAGGCGACGCTGCACTTCGAGCACGCACCTACGCAGCAGGTTCGCTTCGAGGTCCGCCCGCTGGCCGGCGAAGTAGAGGCCGGCACGCACGGCGGTCACTGACCGCGCCGCCCGGTCGCGCGCCCCGGCAAGCAGAGCGGGGCGCGCTGTTCGCGCGAGCCGTCCTTGCGACGGTCGGTACGTACTGACTGCCCTGTAGTTCGCGTCGGCAGGGGGATCGGGCGCGATTCACAGATGCATCGGCGCTCGGGCGTCCATGCCGGGTGCGACGGCGTCCACCCGTACCCGCAGCGCAATGAACGCTGCGGCGAGGAGCATCAGCGCGCCTCCGGCGACGAACACGGCGTTGGCGCCGCCCAGGCCGAAGATCGCGC
Source organism: Luteimonas sp. S4-F44 (assembly GCF_022637415.1). Lineage (NCBI taxonomy): Bacteria > Pseudomonadati > Pseudomonadota > Gammaproteobacteria > Lysobacterales > Lysobacteraceae > Luteimonas > Luteimonas sp. S4-F44. The sequence goes on along the minus strand of NZ_CP093340.1, from coordinate 2,165,108 downwards.
CGCCCGTTGCCGCGCCCGCTGCGATCGCCGATTGCACCGAGGCCACGACCATGCCGCCCGCGCTTTCCGCCTGGTCGGGCACCGCGCGCGTCACCCAGTTCGACCAGGCCACCGGTACGCCGCCGAACGCCACGCCCCAGATGGCCACCAGCACTGTCTGTCCGGCGAGCGAGGCCGGCAGCAGGACCAGGGCCAGGGCCGCGATGCCGATCAGCGCCGGCATCGCCACCAACGTCGCGCGCGGGCGTCGTGCCAGCAGTCGTCCGGCGAGCAGAGTGCCCGCGAAGTTGGCCGCGCCGAACCCCAGCAGTATCAACGCCAGTCCGTTCGCGCCGACACCGGTGCTGCCTTCGAGGAATGGCCGGACGTAGGTGAACAGCGCGAAATGGCCGGTATGCACCAACACGCATCCCAGCATCCCTACCGCGATGCCCGGCCGCAGCAGCACCTCGAGCACCGTGCGTAGCCGCGCGGGCCTGTGCGGCGCCAAAGGCGGCAATGTGAACCACTGGAACATCAAGGTCGCCACGCCGACCACGGCGGCCGCCACGAAGGCGGTGCGCCAGCCGTACTGGCCGCTCAGGTAACTGCCCAGCGGCACCGCGACGACGGTCCCCACGGCGATGCCGCTGAAGATGATCGACAACGCGCGGGGCAGCAGCGATGCCGGGACCAGGCGCATCGCCACCGCTGCCGCCATGCTCCAGAAGCCGCCCAGCGCGATGCCCAGCAGGATGCGCATCAGCAACAGGACCGTGAGATTCGACGAAACCGCCACCAGGAGGTTGGAGGCGATCATCAGCATCGAAAAGCACAACAGGACCCGCCGACGATCGATGCCGCGCGTCAGGCCCGGCACCAGCAGTCCGGAGAACAGCGCCACCACCGCCGTCACTGTCACCGCCTGCCCAGCCAGTGCCTTGGATACGCCCAGTTCGGCGGCCATCGGCGTCAGCAGACTGGCCGGCAGGTACTCGGCCGTCAGCAGACCGAATACCCCCATCGCAAGCGAGAACACCGCCATCCAGGCCGGCGAGGTCGGGACCGCGTCCTCCGGGCCGGCGTCGGCCAGGGGCTCGCAACTGCAACTGCTCATTTCGCACTTTTCCTGGGGAATCGGGTCAGCGCGCAGTCTAGGGACGGGGTTCTGGATGATCTATGATGCTCAGTCTCGAATCTTTGATCAAAACCCCAGCATGTCGACGCAGGATCCATTCGCGCTTTCGTCCGAACTGATCAGCGAACTACTGACCGGGATACGGCTGCGGGGGGTGCAGTACCGCCGCATCCAGGCGATGGCGCCGTTCGGTCTGGATTTCGTCGCCAGCCCCGGGCATGCCTACTTTCATTTCCTGGCCGTCGGCTCGGCCGCGCTGCGCACCGCGGACGGCGGACTGCATCCGCTGTCTGCCGGCAATGCCGTGTTTCTGCCCCAGGGCAGCCGCCACCAGTTGCTGTCCGGTCCCGACGTTGCGACGCAGGACATCGGCAGTCTCGATGCCATTCCGCTCGGCGAGGCGGTTGGTGCGGTGGTCGCTTGTTCCGGCACTGGCACCGGCACCGGGTCCGACACCGGGTCCGGCACCGTCCTGTTCCACGGCTGCATGCAGTTCGATCTGGGGGGCATGCAGGGACTGGGACGGCTGATGCCCGAGGTCATGCGGGTCGACGCCACAGGCCAACGTTACCCCGACCTCATGCCCATCTTGGCGGCCATGCAGCGCGAGGTCTGCGCTGCGCGCATCGGCTTTTCAGGCATTCTCGCGCGGCTGGCCGACGCAGTGGCGGCGATGATCGTGCGGGGGTGGGTGGAATGCGGCTGCGACAACGCGTCGGGCCTGGTGGCCGCGTTGCGCGATCCCCGGCTGGCGCGCGCGATTTTGGCCCTGCATCGCCAGCCGGGGCGCGACTGGACCGTGGCCGATCTGGCGGCGCAATGCCACACCTCGCGTTCGGTGTTCGCCGAGCGTTTCCAGGCCACGCTCGGCACGCCGCCGCTGCGCTATGCCACCGAACTGCGGATGCGCCTGGCCAACCAGTGGCTGGTCGAGGATAGGCTGCCGATCGAGACCGTGGCGCAGCGTCTGGGGTATACGTCGCAGGCGGCTTTCAGCCGGGCGTTCAAGCGCGTCATCGGCCAGCCACCCGGCGCCAGTCGCAATGGCGGCGTCCACGCAGTCGCGTGATCAGCGTGCAGTCGATCGAAACGAAAAACCCGCGCAAGCGCGGGTTCTTCTGAAAGGACCGGCTGGCGAGCGAGGGCTGGCGGGCGGGTCGTGCGCGGCTGGCTGGCGATAGCGGGCTTGCGGCGCGCAGCGATTCTAGCGAGCGCACGCAACGCGTGACGGAATGAGAATTGCTCGCGTTACAGCGCGGCGCGGTGACCACGACACTGCGTCTGTCTGCGGACGTGGCGATTGCAGGTGGAGCGATCGGGTCCGATCTCTATCTCCGCCGCGAACAAACGTCCCCCGACGTGCTTGCGTCGCGCAGTACGCCGACGCAAGACGAAGGCGATCAGGCCGCCGGATCGATCGCGTCGAACGACGTCACGCGGCGGTGGCCGTTCGCGGCGGCGGCATCGCGCGGTTCGGGGTAATCGTCGAGGCGGTCGACCAGCACCGTGCGCAGGCCGGCCTCGCGTGCGGCGTCGAGCTCGGCCACGACATCGGACAGGAACACGATCGCCGCCGGTGCCTCGTGCAACGCGTCGGCAATGCGCGTGTAGCTCGCCGCTTCGCGCTTGCCGCCGACCTCGGTGTCGAACCAGGCCGAGACCAGGCCGGTGAGGTCGCCGGCATCGCTGTGGCCGAAGAACAGCTTCTGCGCCGGCACCGAGCCCGACGAGTACACCGCCAGGCGTTCGCCGGCCGCATGCCAGCGGCGCAGGGCCTGCGCCGCGTCGGGGTAGATGTGCGCGGTGAAGTCGGCCTCGCGGTAGCCTGCTTCCCAGATCTTGCCTTGCAAGGCCTTGAGTGCGGTGTGCTTGCGATCCTCGTCGATCCAGCCTTGCAGCGTCTCGACGATCATCGCGTCATCGCACATCGCGCCGTGTTCGGTCGCCACCGCATCCAGCCAGCGCCGGACCTCGGGATCTTGACCATGTGCGGCGACGAAGCCGGGCAGGGCGCGGCGGGCATAGGGGAAAAGGACATCCTTGACGAACGAGATGCTGCTGGTGGTGCCTTCGATGTCGGTGAGGATCATGCGACTTGTCGCTCCTGGCGCGCGTGTTGGAAGGAGGCCGTCCCTGGCGTGACATCTGCGCCTGCCGTTTGCACCGCCCCGGCCATCCCTGGCCGGGCGTTCACTCGCATTGCGTCCGCCTGGACGGCGACCGCAGCGCTGCGCGCTCACCCGGACAAAACGGACGCGGCATGATGCCACCGGCTGCCGCGCGTCGGGGCGACGGTGGCCTTCGGGAAGCGCGTCAGTCGCGCGCGCCCGGCTCGTAGCGCGGGAACTGCTGGGCGATGTCCGAGCCGGTGAAATGGCCGATCCAGCCGTCGGGCTGCTGGAAGAAACGGATCGCCACAAAGCGCGGCTCCGGGCCCATGTCGAACCAGTGGGTCACGCCGTGCGGCACGCTGATCAGGTCGCCCTTGACGCATTCGATCTCGTAGACCTTGTCTTCGACGTGCAGCGTGAACAGTCCCGAGCCGTCGACGAAGAAGCGGACTTCGTCTTCCTTGTGCAGATGTTCGTCGAGAAATTTCTTGCGCAGCTCGTCGCGATTGGGGTTGTCCGGCGCGATGCTGATGACGTCGACCGTCGTGAAACCGCGCTCGGCGCTGATGCGGTCGATGTCGGCCTTGTAGGCGGCCAGCACCTGTTCGGGCGAGGCACCGGCGGCGACCGGTTGCGCGGCTTCCCAGCGCTCGAAGGTCGCGCCGAGCTTGCCGAGCTCGCGGGCGATCTCCTCGCCGTCGCGGCTGTCGAACAGCGGCGTGTCGGGGGCGTTGTCGGCGAAGATGCGGAGGCGGCTCATGGCGGTCTGACTCGGGCGAGAGGGGAGCGCGCCAGACTAGCAGCTGGTCCCGACGCCGGCGTTGACGGGCGCGGAACGCAGGCGTTCCACGCGCACGTTGATCGTGAGGTCAGCGACCGCGCAGACGATGCAGCGCCAGCTCGCAGTGCAGCAGGAAATCGAAGGCTTCCAGATGCCGGCGCGCCTCGGCCATGTCGCGGCCCCAGGCATACAGACCGTGGCCGTCGATCAGGTAACCCCACATCGGGCCGGCATCGAGCAGGCATTCGACCTGCGCGGCGAGCGTGGGCATGTGCTGGCTGTTGGGCAGCACCGGCACGTCGATCGCGGTCTCGTGGGTCGCATTGCCGGCGAAGGCCTTCAGCAGTTCATAGCCTTCGATGCGCACATGTCCGGCGCCGGCGTACAGCCGCGAAGCGATGGTCTGGTTGGGCGAATGCGTGTGCAGGACGCAGCCGATCTCGGGGAAGCGGCGGTAGAGCTGGGTGTGCAGCAGCGTCTCGGCCGATGGCCGATGGTCACTGCCGACGGCCTGGCCGTCGAAATCGACGACCATGATGTCGTCTTCCTGCAACCGGCCCTTGTCGCGCCCCGACACGGTGATCGCCGCGTGGCGGTCGTCGAGGCGTTGCGAGAAGTTGCTGCTGGTCGCAGGCGTCCAGCCGGCCTGGGCGAGTTCGCGGACGTTGACGATCAACTCGCCAGCGAGTTCGCGCAGGCGGTGGGCATCGAAGGGGAGCGTCGGATCGGGCATGGCGCAGAGTCTACCGCGCGGCCGTCCCGTTCACCGATGCCAGCGCCAGCGCGCTGGCTCGCCCTTGAGCGCGCAGGTCGCGATCAGCAGCGCGGTAGCCAGCGACAGGCAGCCGAAGAAAGCCGCCGGGTCGCGCTGGGGCGGAAACCGCAGCAGCACGACGACGACGCTGATCGCGTAGACCGCCAGCACCGCCCAGCCCTGCCAGCGCCGCGGCAGGCCCCACCCCCAGCCGAAGGACTTGGCCGGAAACCAGTAGTCGTCCTTGCGGGGTGCGGTCACGGTGCGGCCTCCGGCCGTGCGCGGCGGCCGAAGCCGCGATAGCCGGCCCAGGCCAGCAGCGCGATGATCGCCGCGCCCATCAGCGTCTCGATCGGCGTCGACCAGACCAGCAGCCCGCAGGCGAGCAGGGCGCCCATGCCAAGCAGACGCTCGCGCGTGCCCGAGACATGCGTCCGGTTGCCCAGCAGCAGGCTCAGGCCCGCGGCGGCATAGGCCATCACCACCAGGGTCACCGCCATGTTGATGATCGTTTCGAACTGGCCCGCCACCGAGTCGGAGAAGGTGGTCAGGGCGATCGCGGTCATCGAGATCACCACGAACAGCAGGCCGGTGGCGGCCGCGCCATTGCGCAGCAGGCGGCCGAAGATGGCCGGCAGAAAGCCGCGCTGGGCGGCGCGCGCGCCCGACTCGCCGGTCACCAGCATCCAGCCGCCGAGCGTGCCGGTGGCCTTGAGCGCGGCGGCCGCGGCGATCACCGGGATTGCCCAGGCGCCGAACATCTGCCCGGCGACCATCGCAAATGGCGCGCTCGACTGCGCGAGTTCAGCGACCGGCACGATGCCCATCATCAGCACCGAGGAGACCAGGTAGACGACGCCGGCCAGCAGGATGCCGCCGAGCGTGGCGATCGGCACGTTGCGGTCGGGGTCGCGGACGACGCCGGCGACCATCGCCCCGGTCTCCAGGCCGATGAACGCCCAGAACACCACCGACAGCGAGCCGATCGCGACCGCCGCGTCCGATTGCCCGCTGACGTTCCAGCCGGCCAGGTACAGGTCGGGATCGAAGTGCGCCCAACCGGCGATCAGGATTGCGGCGACCGGCAGCAGGCCGAACACCACGCAGAACGACTGGAACCGCGCGATGGTGCGCGGCCCGAACAGGTTCAGCGCGAACATCGACCAGATCAGCACGACCTGGCCGACGACCTGCGCGACTGGGGTCGCGTCGATCGGCAGCAGGATGATCAGGTAGCCGAATGCAGCGACCGCGATCGCGTTGTTGCCGATCCACGACGACAGCCAGTACAGCGTGGAGGCCAGAAAGCCCATGTCGCGGCCCAGCGTCGGGCGGATGTAGTCGTCGGGCGATTCGAGGTTCGGGTACTGGCGGGCCAGGCGCGCGAATGCGCCGCCCAGCGCGACGGCCAGTAGCGTGCCGAGCAGCCACGACAGTGCGGTCACCGCACCCGAGCGCGCCAATGTGGCCGGTAGCAGAAAGAAGCCCGAGCCGATCATGTTGTTGGCGACCATGAACGTCGCCAGCACCGGTCCGATCTTCCTGGCCGTGGAGGGAATGGACATCGCGGGATCTCGCAGTGGCGCGCGGCGCCGGGGCGGAAACGACACGGCCCGCGCGATGCGGGCCGTGGAAGTCACTCAGCGTTGCGCAGCTTGCTGTGCCGGTAGCCGTAGGCGAAGTAGATCGTGAAGCCGATCACCGTCCAGCCCAGCAGCACCATCCAGTTGAGCATCGGCATGATCGCCACCAGCCCCAGACACGCCAGGACACCCAGCGTGCCGACGACATAGACGGCCGGCGTGCGGAACGGGCGGTGCAGCCCCGGCTGCGTGCGCCGCAGCACCATCACGCCCAGGCACACGGTCGCAAACGCAACCAGCGTGCCCATCGACACCACATCGCCCAGCAACTGGATCGGCAGCAGCGCGGCCATGACCGCGGCGACCGCGGCGACCAGCACGGTGCCCTTGTGGGGGGTGCGGAAGCGCTTGTGGACCGCGCCGAAGAAGCGCGGCAGCAGACCGTCCTGGGCCATCGAGAAGAAGATGCGCGGCTGGCCCATCAGCATCACCAGGATCACCGTGGTCAGGCCGGCGATCGCGCCGATCTCCACCAGGATCTTGAGCCAGGCCAGGGCGGGGTAGGCCTCCAGCGCGGTCGCCACCGGCTTGGCGGTACCGAGCGCGGTGTAGGGCACCATGCCGGTCAGCACCGCGGAGACCGCGATGTAGATCAGGGTGCACAGCACCAGCGAGCCGAGGATGCCGATCGGCATGTCGCGCTGCGGGTTCTTGACCTCCTGGGCGGCGGTCGAGACCGCGTCGAAGCCGATGTAGGCGAAGAACACGATCGAGGCGCCGCGCAGCACGCCCTCCCAACCGAAGCGGTCGCCGCCCTGGTTCTCGGGAATGAACGGCAGCCAGTTGTCGACATTCACGTACTGGGCGCCGAACGCCAGCAGCAACAGGATCACCACGACCTTGATCGAGACGATGATCGCGTTGGCGGTGGCCGACTGGGTGATGCCGACGTAGCACAGCGTGCCGACTGCGCCGACGATCAACAGCGCCGGCAGATTGAACAACGCGCCGGTCAGCACGAACCGGCCGAACTCGCAGGCGCCGGCCTGTGCGGCTTCGTGGGTACAGAAGTTGATCGGCGCCTGGGTCAACGCCGCGGGCAGATGGAGCCCGAACGACTCCAGGAAACTGACCGTGTAGCCCGACCAGCCGACCGCGACCGTCGAGGCCGCGAACAGGTACTCGAGCACCAGGCTCCAGCCGACGAACCAGGCCAGGGCCTCGCCGAGGGTGGCGTAGGTGTAGCTGTAGGCGCTGCCCGAAGCGGGGATCATCGCCGCGAACTCGGCGTAGCACAGCCCCGCCATCGCGCAGGCGAAGGCGGCGATGACGAAGCTGAGCATGATCGCCGGCCCGGCGTGGTTCGCGGCCGCAGTCCCGGTGATCACGAAGATGCCCGCGCCGATGACCGCGCCGAGCCCGAGCATCACCAGATGCTTGGCGGTGAGCGTGCGCTTGAAGCTGGCTTCGCCCGACAGGCCGCCTTCGACCGGCTCCCCGGCGTCGACATGCGGTTGGGCCTGGATGGGCTTGGTGATCAGCAGGTTCTTGAGCATCGGGTTCCCCGGGTTGGACGGTCGGTCGGGCACACGAACGGGCGGCTCCCTGCCGATACCCCCTTTTCCCGATGCGCCCCGCGAATCGCCGTACCTTGCCAAACGCAGCGTTCCGGCACAAGCAACGGCGGTGCATTCCGTGCGGCCCGCCCGGCGAGGCATCTCGATCTGGACGGGCGCGGCGGCCTGGCCCTCGGTCCTGGACGGATTCGGGGCGGTTCATGCTGCAGTGCGCAATGTCCGCTCCCACAGTCGGGATGCGTTCGTCGCTACAATTGCCCGCTGACCTTGGTGCAGAAGCGGAGCGGCCGTGGAGTTCGGTTTTAGCGAAGAGCAGTTGATGATCCAGGACGTCGCGCGCCGGATCGCACAGGAAAAAATCGTGCCCAGCGCCGGGCACTTCGACCGCACCGGCGAGTTCCCGCTGGAGAACATCCAGTTGCTCGGCGAGAACGGCCTGATGGGCATCGAGGTGCCGACCGAGTACGGCGGGGCGGGCATGGATCCGATCGCCTACGTACTGGCGATGATCGAGATTGCCGCCGGCGACGGTGCGCACTCGACGATCATGTCGGTCAACAACTCGCTGTTCTGCAACGGCATCCTCACCCACGGCACCGAGGCGCAGAAGCACAAGTACGTCGCGGCGATCGCCGAGGGCCGGGAGATCGGTGCGTTCGCGCTGACCGAACCGCAATCGGGATCGGATGCGACCGCGATGCGGTGCCGCGCCGTCAAGCAGGCCGACGGCAGCTTCGTGGTCAACGGCAAGAAGAGCTGGATCACCTCCGGCCCGGTCGCCAAGTACTTCGTACTGTTCGCGATGACCGAGCCTGACAAGGGCGCCCGCGGCGTCACCGCGTTCCTGGTCGACGGCGAGCGCGCCGGCTTCCACCGCGGCAAGACCGAGCCCAAGCTCGGCATCCGCGCGTCGGCCACCTGCGAGATCGAGTTCCAGGACTACGTCGTCCAGCCCGACGAGGTGCTGGGCGAAGAAGGGCAGGGCTTCAAGATCGCGATGGGCGTGCTCGATGCCGGGCGCATCGGCATCGCCTCGCAGGCGATCGGCATTGCGCGCGCCGCGTACGAGGCCACGATCGCCTACGTCAAGGAGCGCAAGGCCTTCGGCCAGCCGATCGGCGCGTTCCAGATGACCCAGGCCAAGATCGCCGACATGAAGTGCCGGCTCGATGCCGCGCTGCTGCTGACCTTGCGCGCAGCCTGGACGAAGGGCCAGGGCCAGCGCTTCGGCAACGAGGCAGCAATCGCCAAGCTCACCGCGTCCGAGACCGCGATGTGGATCACCCACCAGGCGCTGCAGATCCACGGTGGCATGGGCTATTCGAAGGAAATGCCGATCGAGCGCTATTTCCGTGACGCCAAGATCACCGAGATCTACGAGGGCACCTCGGAGATCCAGCGGCTGGTCATCGCCCGCAACGAGACCGGTCTGCGCTGAGCGCCCTCGTGATCCGTCGCCCCAAGCCCGTCGTTTGCTCCACCGGTCCGCGCCGCCCCGACGGCTGCGCGGCCGCTTCCGTCGTCCCCGACCCCGACGCCAGCCGCACTGCGTGCAGCCCGCCATCCGTCGTTTTCTTGTTCCCTGTCGGCCCGCGTGAGAACGCGGGCCTCATTGCATCGGACCTATCGTCGTCATGAGCACATCCCGCAAGACCGGTACCCCTTCCTCCAAACGCAAGGCCGCCGCGACCCCGGCACCGCGCAAGCGCGCCAAGCCGCAGGGCGGCGACGCCAGCGTCATGCCGGCGCCGTCCCGGCCCGCCGGCGCCAGCCTGCTGGACCCGATCTTCGCGGCGGTGCGGCGTCGCACTGGCAAGGCTGCGGCCCGCGGCGCCGATGCGTTCGCGCAAGGCTTCTACCGGCGCATGACCGAGGACGAAATTCCGCTGCACAGTGCCGATGGCTGGGCGGCGCTGGCCGCCGACCTGTTCGAGTTCGCCGCGCGTCGCAAGCCGGGCACCGCCAATGTGCGGCTGTTCAATCCGGCCCAGGACAGCCACGGCTGGGAATCGCCGCACACCGTGCTGCAGATCGTCAACGACGATATGCCATTCCTGGTCGACTCGGTCACGATGGCGCTGGCCGAGCGCAGCATCGGCGTGCACGTGCTGGGGCACCCGGTCCTGCACATCGCGCGCGACCGCAACGGCCGTTTGACCGGCGTGGGCGAGGGCGACGCCGAATCGGTGATGCATCTGGAGATCGATCGCCAGACGCCCGAAGCGAGCGCGCAGATCGAACAGGTGGTGCGCCGCGTGCTCGACGACGTGCGCGCGATCGTGACCGACTGGGGCCAGATGCGCGAGAAGATGCAGGAGGTCGCCGCCGATCTCGTCGCCCGGCCGATGCCGGTCGCCGACGCCAACCGGCGCGAGGCGCAGGAATTCCTGCGCTGGGCCGCCAGCGACCACTTCACGTTCTTCGGCTATCGCGAGTACAAGGTGCGCCGCAAGGGCGCCGACGGCGTGCTCGAGCCGGTCGCCGACAGCGGCCTGGGCCTGCTGCGCACGCCGGCCACGGTCAAGTCGCGCCCGCTCAGCGAGCTCGGTGCCGATGCGCTGCGGCGCGCGGGCGAGGTCGATGCGCTGATCCTCACCAAGACCAGCGCCCGTTCCACCGTGCATCGTCCCGGCTACATGGACTACATCGGCGTGCTGCGCTACGACGCCAAAGGCCAGGTGATCGGCGAGCAGCGTTTCCTCGGTCTGTACACGTCCAGCGCCTACACCCGCCGGCCGTGGGACATCCCGCTGGTGCGCGAGCGGTTCGAGCACGTGATGAGCGAGTCCGGCCTCAAGCCGACCGGCCACAGCGGCAAGACCCTCAAGCATCTGCTCGAGACCCTGCCGCGCGACGAGCTGTTCCAGTCCACGCCCGATGAGCTGTTCCGCCTGGGCACCGGCATTCTGGGATTGCAGGAGCGCGTGCGCAGCCGGTTGTTCCTGCGCCGCGACCGCTACGGTCGCTTCTACTCGGTGCTGGTCTACATCCCGCGCGACCGCTTCAACACCGACGTGCGCCACCGTGTCGAGGACATGCTGCGCGAGACGATGCAGGCCGACCACGTCGATGCGCATGTGGTGCTGGGCGAGTCGCCGCTGGCGCAGCTGCACCTGATCGTGCGCCCGCGCGCGGGCGTGCAGGGCGATGTCGACCAGGCCGCACTCGAGCAGGCGCTGCAGAAGATCGTGCGCAACTGGCACGACGACCTGCGCGACGAACTCGTGCGCCGCCGCGGCGAGGGCGAAGGCCTGCGTCTGGCCGGTCACCTGGGCCGCGGCCTGTCGGCTGCCTATATCGAGTTCGCATCGCCGGCCGTGGCCGCGACCGATGTCGAGAAGCTCGCCGCCGCCCAGGCCAGCGGCGCGTTGCAGCTGAGCTTCTACACCCAGGCCACGTCGTCGGCCGGCGATGTGCTGCTGCATTTCAAGCTCTACCGCAGCGGCCAGCACCTGCCGCTGTCGGACGTGTTGCCGGTGATGGAGAACCTCGGCCTGCGGGTCATCGCCGAGAACCCGACGCGCCTGACCGTCGACGGCACCACGCTGTTCATTCAGGATTTCTTCGTCGAGACCTTGGCCGCCAACGTCGACATCGACGCGCGCGCGGCCGCGTTCACCGAAGCGTTCGATCGGGTCTGGCGCGGCGACGCCGAGAACGACGGCTTCAACCGGCTGATCCTCGCCGCCGATCTCGACTGGCGTCAGGTGGCGATGCTGCGCGCGTACTGCAAGTACCTGCAGCAGGTCGGCGTGCCGTTCTCGCAGTCCTATGTCGAAGATACGCTCGGCCGCTATCCGCTGCTTGCACGTTTGCTGGTGGAAGTGTTCGAGGCCCGCTTCGATCCGGCCACCGGCCGCGAGAGCCGCGCGCAGGTCGCCGCCGGCGTCAAGGCGCTGTCGGACCAGCTCGGCGCGCTGTCGGGTGATGAGGCCACGCTGGCGCTGCTGCAGCCGGTGCTCGATGCCCGCGCGCAGGACCGCGACGCGCAATACGATGCGGCCCGCACCGCGCTCAAGGGGCTGCTCGACCGCGTCGCGAGTCTCGACGAGGACCGCATCCTGCGCAGCTACCTGGGCGTGATCGACGCGACCCTGCGCACCAGCTACTACCAGCGCACCCGCGAAGGGGCGGTGCGCGACACGATCGCCTTCAAGTTCGATTCGGCGCGCGTGCCCGAACTGCCCAAGCCGCGTCCGTACCGCGAGATCTTCGTCTACGGCCCGCGCGTGGAAGGCATCCACCTGCGCTTCGGCCCGGTCGCGCGCGGCGGTCTGCGCTGGTCGGATCGCCGCGAGGACTTCCGCACCGAGGTGCTGGGCCTGGTCAAGGCACAGATGGTCAAGAACACCGTCATCGTGCCGGTCGGCTCGAAGGGTGGCTTCATTGTCAAGCGCCCGCCGGCCGGCGGCGACCGCGACGCGCTGTTCGCCGAAGGCGTGGCCTGCTACACGCTGTTCATCAACGGCCTGCTCGACATCACCGACAACATCGTCGACGGCAAGATCGCGCCGCCGCGCGACGTGGTCCGTCACGATGACGACGACCCATACCTGGTCGTCGCGGCGGACAAGGGCACCGCGACGTTTTCCGATATCGCCAACGGCATCGCCCGCGAGCACGGCTTCTGGCTCGACGATGCGTTCGCGTCGGGCGGCTCGGTCGGCTACGACCACAAGGGCATGGGCATCACCGCACGCGGCGCTTGGGAATCGGTCAAGCGCCACTTCCGGGCGATGGGCCGCAACTCGCAGACCCAGGACTTCACCGCAGTCGGCGTCGGCGACATGTCCGGCGACGTGTTCGGCAACGGCATGCTGCTGTCTGAGCACATCCGGCTGGTGGCGGCGTTCGACCACCGCCATGTGTTCATCGATCCGGCACCCGATGCCGCGGTCTCGTTCGCCGAGCGCAAGCGGCTGTTCGCGCTGCCGCGTTCGAGCTGGGCGGACTACGACCCCAAGCTGATCGGCAAGGGCGGCGGCGTGTGGCCGCGCAGCGCCAAGTCGATCCCGCTGTCGAAGGAGGCGCGTGAGGCATTGGGCATCGACGGCGACACCGCCGCGCTCAGCCCCAACGAGCTGATGTCGGCGATCCTGCGCGCGCCGGTCGACCTGCTGTGGAACGGCGGCATCGGCACCTACGTCAAGGCGTCGTCGGAGAGCCACGCCGATGTCGGCGACCGCGCCAACAACGCGCTGCGCGTCGACGGCCGCGAGCTGCGCTGCAAGGTCGTGGGCGAGGGTGGCAATCTGGGCATGACCCAGCTCGGCCGCATCGAGGCCGCGCAGGCCGGTGTGCTGCTCAACACCGACTTCATCGACAACTCCGCCGGCGTGGACACCTCCGACCACGAGGTCAACATCAAGATTCTGCTCAACGACGTGGTGCAGGCCAAGAAGCTGACGGTGCCCGCGCGCAACAAGCTGCTGGCCTCGATGACCGACGAGGTCGCCGAGTTGGTGTTGTGGGACAACTACCGCCAGAACCAGGCGCTGAGCCTGATGGAGCGCATGAGCGTCTCGCGGCTGGGCTCCAAGCGCCACTTCATCCGCACGCTCGAAGCGCAGGGTCTGCTCGATCGCCAGATCGAGTTCCTGCCTTCGGACGCCGAGCTGTCGGAGCGCAAAGCCAAGGGCCTGGGCCTGACCCGGCCGGAGCTTGCGGTGCTGCTGTCGTATTCCAAGCTCGTCGCCTTCGACCAGATGCTCGCCTCCGACATCCCCGAAGACCCGTACCTGTCGCGCGAACTGCAGCGTTACTTCCCCGTGCCGCTGCAGAAGAAGTACGCCGCGACCATGGAGCAGCACCGCCTCAAGCGCGAGATCATCGCCACCGCGGTGACCAACCAGATGATCAACCGCATGGGCGCGACGTTCCTGCTGCGCATGCAGGAAGACAGCGGGCGCTCGCCCGGCGAGGTCGCCAAGGCGTTCACGATCACCCGCGAGACGATCGAGGCGCGCGCGCTATGGAACAGCATCGATGCGCTCGACGGCAGCGTGCCCGAGTCGGTGCAGGTTGACGCCCTGCAGGTGATCTGGAACCTGCAGCGCGCCTTCACCCGCTGGCTGCTGGCGCGCGCCGGTGCGATCCCGGACATCACCACGGCCGTGGCGCGCTACCACGACGGCTTCCATGCCATCCGCATCGGCAGCCAGATCATCGCCGACAGCCAGCGTGCCGAACACGACGCCAGCCTGCAGACCTGGCGCGAGAAGGGCGTGCCGGAAGACCTGGCCGAGCAGCTTGCGGCACTGCCGTACCTGGAAGCGGCCTGGGACATCATCGAGGTCGCCAGCGAGACACGGCGCAAGCCGATCGACGTCGCGCGCGTGCACTTCCGCCTCGGCGAAGCGCTCAACCTGCCGTGGCTGACTGCGCAGATCGACGCGCTCGAGGTCGACGGCCGTTGGCACGCGGTAGCGCGCGGCGTGTTGCGCGAGGATCTCGGCCAGCAGCATCGCCTGCTCGTCGGCCAGGTGCTGGCGATGCCCGGCGACACGCCCGAGGAGAAGGTGCGCACCTGGCTCGAGCGCGACGATCCGACACTGCGCTTCACGCTGGCGATGCTGGCCGAACTCGCCGCGCAGAAGACGCTCGACTACCCGACCGTGTCGGTCGCGGTGCAGCGCGTCTCCCAGCTCGTCCAGCGCAGCTGAGGCCAGCGGGAGGGCGCACAGGCGCCCTCCCTTTCAATAGGCGGGATCGATCCGCTGCTGCGGTATCGACCCGCCACCCCATGACCTGCGCTAAGCTGCGCGCCGACGTTTCCGCACCGGCCCGCCGATGACCGCAACGCCCCGCCTCGCCTTCGTCGCCAGCCAGACCGCCGATGCCCAGGAGGCGCTGCAGGTGCTTGGCGCCGAACACGGCCAGTGCGATCCGGCGGACGCCGACGTCCTGGTGCCGCTCGGCGGCGACGGCTTCATGTTGCAGACGCTGCATCGCTACGGCCATCTCGGCAAGCCGGTCTACGGCATGAAGCTGGGGACGGTGGGCTTTCTGATGAACCAGCACCGGCAGGGCGACCTGCTGGCGCGCATCGCTGCAGCCCAGCCCGCGGTGCTGCACCCGCTGGAAATGCTGGCCGAGACCGAGTCCGGCGCCACCGTCTCGTCGCTGGCCTATAACGAGGTCTCGCTGCTGCGCCAGACGCGCCAGGCCGCGCACATGCGCATCGAACTCAACGGCGTCACGCGCCTGGAGGAACTGGTCGGCGATGGCGTGATCCTGTCCACCGCCGCCGGCAGCACGGCCTACAACTTCTCCGCGCACGGTCCGATCCTGCCGTTGGGCGCGGGCATCGTCGCGCTGACCCCGATCGCCCCGTTCCGTCCGCGCCGCTGGCGCGGCGCCATCCTGCGCGCCGAGACCGAGGTCCGCTTCCGCGTGCTCGACCCCTACAAGCGGCCGGTCAGTGCGACCGCCGACTCGCACGAGGTCCGCGATGTCGTGCAGGTCACCGTGCGCGAATCCGAGCGCACGGTGACGTTGCTGTTCGACCCCGAGCACAATCTCGAGGAACGCATCCTCAGCGAGCAGTTTGTGGCGTGAGCCACAGGGGCGCGCAGTGCGCCCCTTGTGTGCGGCGGGTCCGTCCCTGGACCCGCCGGACGCAGCCTCAGCGTAGGCCTTGCTCGATCGCCCGCGTCAGCGTGCCGCTGCTGTCGTCGCCGCTGAACTCCCAGAAGAACGCGCCGCCCAGGCCCTGCGCCTTCACGTAGGCCATCTTCTCGGCGATCAGCGCTGGATCATCGAACGACCAGAACGTCGTGCCGTTGTAGATCCACTGCGCGCGCGCGGTCGAATCGACGAAGCGCGGCCAGCCGAGCGTCTTGAGCACCTTCCAGTCCTCGATGCCGGCTTCATACGTGCCCGGCGCCGCAGTGCCTGTCTGGTACAGCCCGTTATTGGCATTGGGGACGTTGGTCCAGCCGCGCCCGTAGTAGCCGATGCCGAGGTTGAGCTTGGACGCCGGCACGCCCAGGTCCAGGAACGCCTGGATGGCGTCGTCGGTGTTGTACCGGCGCACATCGCCCGTGGACGGGTCACTCGGGGATGCGAACAGTGCCGTGTGGTGGTTGGTGCGCGGCTCCCAGCCGCCGTGGAAGTCGTAGGTCATCACATTGATGTAGTCCAACGACGGGTGGTAGAGGTTCGGGTCGGTGACGCGGATCTTGTCGACGCCCGCACCCACGGCCACCGTCAGCAGCAAGCCCGGCCGCACGGCGTTGAGCTGGCGGCGGAACTCGGCCAGCAGTGCGGTGAAGTTCTGCCGGTCCTCTGCGGTGCCGCAGTCGATTCCGCAGGCCACTGGATACTCCCAGTCGATGTCGATGCCGTCGAACACGCCGGCCGCGGCCGCTGCGCCGCCCGCCCCATCGGTCACCGGCAGGTTGCCGCGGATATAGGCATCGATGCACGAGGCCACGAACGCCTGCCGGTTTTCCGGCCGCGCGGCTTGCGAGAACCCGCGCGACCAAGTCCATCCGCCCAGCGAGATCAGCACCTTCAACCCGGGGTGGCGGGCTTTGAGCTTGCGCAACTGGTTCCAGTTGCCGCGCAGGGACTGATCCCAGGTATCGGCCACGCCGTCGACGCTCTCGGCAGCCGAGAACGCCTTGGTGTAGTCGGCGAAGGCATCACCACCAGCACCGGTGTTCGGGTCGGCCGGCTGGGTGACGCCAACCTCGCAGCGGTTGTTGCGCACGTTGCCGAACGCGTAGTTGATGTGCGTGAGCCGGGCGGCCGAACCGCTGGTTTCGATGTCGCGTACGCGGTAATTGCGGCCGTAGATGCCCCACTGGGTGAAGTAGCCGATCACGCGCTTCTCCCCGCCGCCGGCGTTGGCCGCCACGGTGCGCGCCACGATCTCGGGCGAGGACGCCGATGCGTTGCCGCTGCGGTCGCGTGCGCGAACCCGATAGGTGTAGGCGGTATTGGCCGACAGCGGGCTGTCGGTGTAGCCGGTCGCGGTGGGGGAGCCGACGATCTGGCCATTGCGATAGACGTCGTAGCCGGCCACGCCGCTGCCGCCGACGTTGTCGGTCGAGGCAGACCACGACAGCGTGATACTGGCGGCTGTCTGTTGCGTCGCCTGCAGTCCGGTCGGGACGCTGGGTGCCGTGGTGTCCGTGCCGGTGCCGCCGCCGACAGTGATCGTCACCGCGCTGGAGGTCGTCGTCGCGCCCTTGTTGTCGGTGGCCACGGCGGTCAGCACGTGCTGGCCGGCGGTCGCGTTCTGCCAGGTCAACGAGTAGGGCGCGCTGGTATCGGTCCCCAGCGACACCGCTCCGCGGAAGAACTGCACCGAGGCGATCGTGCCATCGTTGTCATTGGCATTTGCAGAGATCGTGACGTTGGCGCCGGTGGCGAATGTCGCGCCCTGGGCCGGGGCGGTGAGCGAAACGGTCGGCGGCTGGTTGGCGGTGCCGCCGCTGCAGGACCCCAGGTCCTGGTACCAGCCGCAGGACGTGCAGTAGTCGGGGGCCGCGTTCCAGATCTGGGTGCGGGCCTCGTAGAGCCGGCTCTGGTAGGTCAGGCGGTCGCCCGGGTTGTAGATGGTGCCGGCGTTCCACGCGGGAACGCCGGCGCAAGCGGCGGTTTGCGCCTGTGCGCTGGTGGCCATGCCGGCCGAAGCCAGCAGGCACAGCGACAGTGCGGCGAGTCTGCGATGCATCATGATGAAGTCTCCCTTTCCGATGCCGAGTGAAGCCGGCGCCCAGCCGCCGTCGGTGAACCGAGAGCGGAGCGCAGCGCCGACCGGATGCCCTTTCCGCCGCCTCCTGCAAGCCAGGGGGCGGCGGAAACCGGTACAAGGTCGGGACAAGAGGATCTCGGGCCTCATCTGCCCCCTACAAGACAACGTTGTCAACGCCGAATGTCCGGAATGCGAGGGCAGTCACGCTTGTGCGGATTGCGGGCTGAAAACGCCCAGCATTCATGATGCGGTGCAGCGAAAACGATCGCTGTGTGCGCGCCGCGCGCGCCGGCTTGTCGGCCGGTGCGCGTTGAGCGGAGCGAGCGGGGGCCGATCCGAGGCCCCACCATCCCGACACGTCAGGGCGGCATGTCCCCAGGAAGCAAGCGGGTAGGGCGGCGGGGCCGGGGCACAGCACTGGGCTGGCATAATGCGCGGTCGGCCCGCGGTGTGGTTCGGTGGCACGGTCCTGCCGCCGGTCCGACGATCCCCGCTGGCGCGGAGGCGCCGTCCCCTTCGAGCTCACGACCCTGCCATGCCCGACACCTTCGTCCCCACGCTGACCGTCGCGATCTCCTCGCGGGCCTTGTTCGACCTCGAGGACAGCCACACGCTGTTCGAGAGCGAGGGGATCGATGCCTACGCCGAGCACCAGCGGGCGCACGAGGACGATGTGCTGGAGCCGGGGATCGCGTTTCCCTTGGTCCGCAAGCTGTTGGCGCTGAACGTGGACGCGCCGCCCGACGCGCCGCGCGTGGAGGTGATCCTGCTGTCGCGCAATTCGGCCGATACGGGCTTGCGGATCTTCAATTCGATCCAGCACCACAACCTGGGGATCATCCGGGCGACGTTCACCTCGGGCGAGCCGACCTGGCCCTACATCAAGCCCTTCGGCACGCAGTTGTTCCTGTCGGCCAACCCCGATTCGGTGCGGCGGGCGCTGGAGAACGGCATCGCGGCGGCGACGATCATTCCGGCGCGCGCGCCGGCGCATCGCAACGACCAGTTGCGGATCGCATTCGACGGCGATGCGGTGATCTTCGGCGACGAAGGCGAGCGGCTGTCGCAGGAAGGCGGCCTGGACGCGTTCCACAAACACGAGCGCGAGCGTGCGCGCGAGGAAATGACCGGCGGCCCGTTCCGCGGGTTCCTGGCGGCGCTGCACGACCTGCAGGCGGCGTATCCGGCCGGCAAGGATGCACCGATCCGCACGGCCCTGGTCACCGCGCGCTCGGCGCCGGCGCACGAGCGGGTCATTCGCACCTTGCGCGCCTGGGGCGTGCGCCTGGACGAGGCTTTGTTCCTGGGTGGCCGGCCGAAGGGGCCGTTCCTGGATGCGTTCGGGGCGGACATCTTCTTCGACGATTCGCAGCACAACATCGATTCGGCGCGGCCGCACGTCGCCGCCGGGCATGTGCCGCACGGCTGGTCCAACCGCTGAGCGCCGGCATGGGGCAGGGGGACGACACTGGGATGCGGCCGTGGTGGGCACGATGGCAGGCGCACTGGCGTGGCCGCGGCGCACCCAAGCGGCCCTACGTGCGCCGGCACGATGGTTTCACTTCGCTACAGTTCGTGCGCCGACAGACGCAGAGCCGCATGGTCAGCGGCGATCCCGATCGGCTGCTGGTCGACTACACGCGCACGATGTTCGCCGCGCTGCTGTGGCAACCGGCGCCGGCGATGCTGGGCATGATCGGCCTGGGCGGGGGCTCGCAGGCGAAGTTCGCCTATCGCCATCTTCCGGGCACGCGGATCGAGGTGGTCGAGAACAACCCGCACGTGGTCGCGCTGCGCGCGGAGTTCGGCGTGCCGGCCGACGATGCGCGGCTTCAGGTCGTGATCGATGACGGGGCGCGGTTCGTCGCATCGCGTCCGGCCCATTTCGACCTGTTGTTGGTCGACGGCTACGACGAACACGGCATTCCCGCGGCGTTGTCGAGCCAGACGTTCTACGACGCCTGTCGCGACGCGCTGGCCGCCGACGGCGTGCTGGCCTGCAATCTGTACGTGCGCGATCCCGAGACCCACGTGGCCCGGCTGCGGCAGGCCTTCGGCCAGGCGCAGGTGCTGGTGGTCGACGAGCCGAAGATGAGCAACCGGGTCGCGTTCGCGTGGCGGGGCCCGCTGCCCGCACTGGAGGCCGAGGCACTGGTGGCGCGGGTGCCCGGCCCGGTGCGCGCATTGTTGCCGGACGTGTTCGCGCGTATCGCCGCGCGTGTGGTGCGGCACCGGACGATGGCCGCCGGCACGGCGAGCAGCAGGAACTAGAAAGCGCGCCATCTGAGCGCTGCTCGCCGCACGCGATCGCGCAGCATCCCACGCGTGTCGGCGCACAGGCGCGGCTGCGCCTGGCGTCTTGATGCCGCTTGGCCCGCGCGTCGTTGCGCCCCTTGCCCAAGCCGGTCAAAGTCCGGGGCTGTCTTTCGATCGGGGAACCCGAATGCAACGTTGGATCATGGGGATCGCCTGCGCGTTGGTGCTGGCGACCGCGACGCCGGCCGTCGCCGCCCGCCAGAGCGCGGGCATGACGCTCGAACAGGTGGCGCAGACGCGGGCCGCGAATCAGGCCGCGATCAGCCCCGACGGCAGCGAAGTGGCCTACGTCCTGTCGGTGCCGCGTACATTGGGCAAAGACCCCGATGGTCCGGCGCGCAGCGAGCTGCACGTGGTCGATCGTGCGGGCCATGACCGTGGGTTCGTGACTGGGCAAGTGGATGTGTCCGCGCCGCGCTGGCTGCCCGATGGCCAGTCGATCGCGTACCTGAGCAAGCGCGAAGGCGACGCGACCCGGCGGCTGTACACGATTCCGCTGCGTGGCGGCGAATCCACCGCGGTCGCGCATCTGACCGGCGACATCAGCAGCTTCGATCTCTCGCCCGACGGCCGTCGCGCTGTGCTGCTGGCCGCGCAGCCCGAGGATGCGGCGCGCAAGCAGCTGCGCGAGCAGGGCTTCTCGCAGAAGGTCTACGAGGAGGACTGGCGCCCGGTCGAGGTGTGGATCGCCGAACTGGGCAGTAGCGCATCGCCGCGCAAGCTCGCCATCGAAGGCAGCGTGCGCACCGTGCGCTGGAGCCCGGCCGGCGACCGGCTCGCGGTGGTCGTGGCCCCGCGCCAGCTCACCGACGACATGATGGTCGACGCGCGCGTGCGCATCTATTCGCTCGAAGGCCGCGAACTGGGCCGTGTGGACAACCCCGGCAAGCTCGGCGAGATCGCCTGGAGCCCGGACGGCGAGCACCTGGCGATCATTTCGGCCGCCGATGCCAACGACCCGAGCGAAGGCCGGCTGACCGTGCTCGGCAAGACCGGCGGCGCGCAGCGCGACCTGCTGCCCGGGCTCGAAGGCCATGTCTGGAACGTGGCATGGCGCGATGCGTCGACGCTGGTGTTCCTGAGCCAGGAAGGCGTGCAGAGCCGGCTGGCCGAGATCGCCGTGGACGGCAGCGGCCAGCGCACGCTGCTGCCAGCCGCAGGCCCCGTGCACATGGGCCTGAGCGTGGCGCGCAATGGCGACGTCGCCTTGGTCGGCAGCACGCCGGCGCATCCTTCCGAGATCTTCCACCTGGCGGCCGGCAGCGCCGAGCCGCGGCGGTTGACCGACAGCAACCCGTGGCTCGCCGACGTGCGTCTGGCCCAGCAGGAGGTCGTGCGCTACACCGCACGCGATGGCCTGGAACTCGAAGGCCTGCTGGTGCATCCGCTCGAGCGTCGGGGCAATGCCCGGGTGCCGCTGGTGGTGGTCGTCCATGGCGGCCCCGAATCGCACAACGTCAACGGTTGGCTCAACAGCTACGCGCAGCCGGCGCAGACGCTGGCCGCGCAAGGCTTCGCCGCGTTCTTCCCCAACTACCGCGCCAGCACCGGCCGCGGCGTGGCGTTCTCCAAGCTCGACCACGGTCGGCCGGGCATGGAGGAGTTCGACGACCTGGTCGACGGCGTGGATCACCTGGTCGACATCGGCCTGGTGGACCGCGACAAGGTCGGCATCACCGGAGGCTCCTACGGCGGCTACGCCAGCGCCTGGGGCGCCACGTACTACAGCGAGCGTTTCGCGGCTTCGGTGATGTTCGTCGGCATCTCCGACCAGGCCAGCCTGGTCACCACCGGCGACATCCCGCGCGAGCAGTACCAGGTGCACATGCAGACCTGGCCGTGGGAGAGCCCGGAGATGTACCGCCAGGCCAGCCCGATTACCCACGCGCAGAAGTCGCGCACGCCGACGCTGATCCTGCACGGCGAGGCCGACCCGCGCGTGCCGGTGATGCAGTCCTACATGCTCTACCGGTATCTCAAGCTGGCCGGCCAAGCGCCGGTGCGCCTGGTGCTGTACCCCGGCGAAGGCCATGGCAACAGCCGCGGCGCCTCGCGCTACGACTACTCGCTGCGCCTGGTGCAGTGGATGACCCACTACCTGACCGGACCGGGCGGCGAGCCGCCGGCCTACCAACTCGATTACGCACTGCCGAAGGCCGACGCCGCAGGCTGAGACGCAGGCCCCGGCCGTGTCTCGGCCGGGGCCATGGTGGTGGGCAATCGACGCGCGGGGCGTTCCAGCAGGACTCGCTCGCTCCGTCGCATCAGCTCAGTGCGCGCGAGGTATCGATACGGCGCTATCCCGAGGTGACGGGAGGGCGCAGTCCCGGTCGGGATATCGCCGCAGCGCACGCGCATGTCGGACGCCGCGCTTTCACAAGATCGTCGCTCGCGCGTCACGTGTCCTTGCCCAGCGCGTGGCTAGGGTAGGTCCCATCGCTCCACGGCCACGCGCAGTCATTGCCCGCCTGGACGATGCGGCCCGCGACCCTGATCGCGCCGCGCCATCCCCTCATTCGATCGGAGACCCAGATGACCAACAAGTCCGCGCATACGCTCAACGACCTCATCGCGATCGCCCGCGACGGCAAGGATTTCTATGAGGAGGCGGCGCAGAAGGTCGATCACGCCGAACTCAAGACACTGTTTTCGCGCATTGCCGCGCACAAGTCGCAGCTGGTGACCGACCTGAGCGCCGCGGTGCAGGCCGTCGGCGGCAAGCCGGAGACTTCGGGCACGATGGTCGGCACCCTGCAGCAGTTCTACGGCAAGGTCCGCGCCGCGTTCGGCGACAAGGAGTACGGTTATGTCGCCGAGCTGGAAGAGTCGGAAGACCGCCTGCTCGAGGCGTTCGATGAAGCCGCCCGCGATGCCGACACGCCGCCGGCCGCGCGCGATGTCGTGACCCGCCTGTTGCCGGAGGTCCGTGCGACCCATGACGAACTGCGCACCCGCAAGCACGCGCTCAAGGAACTCAAGGATCGCGGCTGATGTCTCGGCCGGTGTCTAGGACCGGCTGACAGCGTTGCTTCGAAGCCCCGGTTTGTGCCGGGGCTTTTTTGTGTCCGCGCCCAGCGTTCGCAAGCGCTTACACCCTCGGCCCTTGGTCGACGCGTAACAGCCCGCGCAACAGCAGGTCCAGCGCGTCGAGACTCCGTGCCAGTCGCGCCTTGTCGTCGTCGTCGCCAGTCGCGATCCAGAACGCAGCCTCGGTCAGGCTGCCGTGGAGCAGCGCAGCCAGCGCCTGCGGGTCGGTCGTGGCGACGACGCCCTGTGCCATCAGCGATTCGAGCAGGCCCTGCATCGATGCGATGCACGCGCGCTGCGATTGTGCCGATGCGCCGCCCAGCACGACCCGGGCATCGCGCAGCACCACCTGCTGGATCTCCGGCTCCAGGGCCATTTCCAGATAGGCGCGGCAGCGGCTGGTGAGTCCGGTCCAGGGCGTGTCGGCCGCCGCGGAGAGCGCGTGCAGGCGCGCGTCCATCTCGGCATCGATCTGCGCGACCACGGCGGCCAACAGGCCCGGCTTGTCGCCGAAGTGGTGGTACAGCGCGCCCCGGGTGAGGTCGGCCTGAGCGGTGAGCGCATCCATCGACGCCTCGGCATAGCCATGGCGGGCGAACGCGTCGCGGGCGGCGGCCAGCAAGGCCGCTCGGGTTTTCTCCATCTCCGCGCGGGTGCGGCGCGCCATCGCCATCTCCTCGAGACTGCACAGCAGTGTTTACATACGGAGCGTATGAATCTACGATTCGATTCATACGAGACGTATGTATTGTCTGCCTGCCGCTCGGCCGCGGCAAGCGCATCCAGGAGGCCCGTGTGCGCAATCCCTATGTCGACCTGTTCGCCGCGCCCGGCACCCGGGGACTGGTGCTGGCCGGAGCGCTGGCCCGACTCCCGTTGCCGATGGCCGGCATCGGCATCATCACCATGCTGGCGCAACTGCGCGGCAGCTATGCGCTCGCGGGCGCGGTGTCGGCGACGTTCGTGCTGACCTATGCGCTGCTGTCGCCGCAGATCTCGAGGTGGGTGGACCAGTACGGGCAGCACCGCGTCTTGCCGGTCGCGACCGCGATCAGCGTTGCCGGCTTCGCGCTGCTGATCGCAGGCGCCCACTGGCCCGTCGCCGACTGGGCCCTGTTTCCTGGCGCGCTGCTGGCCGGCTGCATGCCGAGCATGTCGGCGATGGTGCGGGCGCGCTGGACGGCGATCTATCGTGGGCAGCCGCGGCTGCAGACCGCGTACTCGCTGGAAACGGTGCTCGACGAGGTCGTCTTCATCGCCGGGCCGCCGCTGTCGGTGGGCCTAGCGGTGGTCGTCTGGCCCCAGGCCGGGCTGCTGGCGACGGCGCTGTTGCTGGCCCTGGGCACGGCGGCTCTGGTCGTGCAGCGCGGCACCGAGCCGCCAGCCGCCGGGCAGGCGTGCGGCGATGATCGTTCGGCATCGGTGATCCGCCTGACTGAGGTGCGGTTGCTGGCGCTGCTGATGCTGACGATGGGCGTCATCGTCGGCACGGTGGATATCGTCAGCGTGGCGTTCGCCGGGCAGATGGGCCAACCCGCTGCCGCGAGCCTGGTGCTGTCGGCCTACGCCTTTGGCTCCTGCCTGGCCGGATTGCTGTTCGGTGCCGTGCGCGTGCCGATGCCGCTGCATCGGCAACTGCTGGCAGGCGGGCTGGCGACGGCCGCGACGACGTTGCCGTTGCTGCTGGTCGACAGCATCGGCGCACTCGCTGGCGCGGTCTTCGTTGCCGGACTCTTCTTCGCACCCACGATGATCGTGGCCATGTCGTTGATCGAGCGGGTGGTGCCCGCGCATCGATTGACCGAAGGCATGACGTGGCTGCTGGCCGGCTTGAATATCGGCGTGGCGCTGGGGGCGGCGGCGTCCGGGCAGGTCGTCGATCACAGCGGCACGCGCGCCGGATTTACCATGGGATGGGTGGCGGGCGCCGCGGTGCTGCTGTTCGCGCTGTGGGGCAGCGTCCGCCTGCGCGGATGCAATGCGCGGACAGGCGAGATGGTCTGACGGGCGGACGCAATCGCCCGGAGGGCGACGCGGTTCACGGGGTCGGCTTCCAGCACCTGGCCCAGATGCGGGCGAGCGGCGCGCCATGTCCACGTGCGCACGCCGAAGTGCGAGTCGTCGGCCAACGATCGGATCGCCTGCAGCCGGCCGGGCAGGTCAGGGACGGATTGCCGGCTTACGTGCGCGGGTTCGCTTAGAAGTGAAGTGAAACGTTGACAGCTCGTTAACGAACGATAATCATTCTCGTATCGGCGCACGTATACCGCGCTGATCCGCCGCAGTCGCCACCCGTGCGAGACCGCTCGCACCGGCCAGCCCTCCCTGCCACCCGTCGCGTCGCTTTGGCGCGCGACGCGTGCCGCCTTTTGCCCGTCGTCCAAGGAACCCCCATGTCCCGTTGTACCGCTCGACCTGTCCGCCCCACCACGTCTCTCGTGCTCGGCTGCGCCGTCGCCGCCACTGCGCCGCCGGCCCGCCGCCCATTGGCGCTGGCGCTCGGGATGCTCGTGGCGGCCGCGCCACTGTTTGCGCAGGCCGAGGACAACGACAGCGGCCGGTACGCGGATGCTACTTCGCTCGATCAGGTGGACGTGCACGGCACGCGCTACGCGGCCGGGATCAAGCAGGCGGTGGACCTGAAGGACATCCCGCAGACGATCTCGGTGATCTCGCGCGAGCAGATCGAACTGCGCAATCTCTACACGCTTGAAGACGCGTTGATGCAGACGCCCGGCATCACGGTGACGGGCGTCAGCTCCGAGGGGCAGACCTACATCTCGCGCGGGTTCAACATCAGCACCTATCTCATCGATGGCGTGCCCTCGACCGGCTATCCGGGGCCGCGTCCGGACCTGACCGTATACGAGAGCGTCGAAGTCCTACGCGGTGCCTCGAGCCTGTTCTCCGGCGCAGCGCAGCCCGGCGGCGCGATCAACCTCGTGCGCAAGCGCCCGCAACACACCTTCCACGCCAGCGGCGCGCTGCTGGCCGGCAGTTGGGACAACACCCGCGCCGAGATCGATGTCGGCGGACCGCTGGTCGAGGGTGGGCAACTGCGCGGCCGCTTCGCCGCGTCGGCGCACGAATCGGACATGTTCTACGACGTCGGCCGCCGCGAGCGCTATGTCGCCTATGGCGTGACCTCGCTGGACCTGGGCGATGCCGCCACGCTGACCGTCGGTGCGCATTACCAGGATTATCTGGCGCCGATCCAGACCGGCCTGCCGGGCTACGTGGGCGGCGGTCTGCTGCCGGTCCGCCGGTCCACCTACCTGGGCGCCGACTGGAACGCACTCGACAGCCAGAGCCTCGTCGGCTTCGCCGAACTCGACTGGCGCCTGGGCGAGGACTGGCGCGCCAAGGTCACGTTCCAGCGCGCCCGCGACGAGTCCGAGAACTACTACGCCTATGTCGGCAACGGGGCGGTCCGGCCGGACAACGGCTGGGTCAGCCAGATCGCCTACTACGGCGACACCACTGAGCGCTGGACCAGTGTCGATGTCAATGTCGGCGGTGCGTTCGACCTGTTCGGCCGCGAACATGATGTGCTGATCGGCGCCGATCTGCAGAAGAGCGACTACAGCTACGTCGAGTGGCGCGACAGCGCGTTTGCGCGCATCGACGTGTTCAACCCCG